>NZ_JYOQ01000180.1:0-383567 GCF_000960545.1 Vibrio sp. S457-15
ATGCTTGCTGTCCGTTGTACACTTAAACTTGCGTGCCGCTTTCGGCGTTAAATCCTGACGCTTCATGCTGGCTGCAATGGTTTTAACATTATGGCTATTACCGTTCTCAGCGAGTTCTTTCTGGATACGTCTTGAACCATCTCGACCTTTACTGTTGTCAAAAGCATCTTTGACCTTTGTATCAAGCTCTTGACGAATTGTCTCGCGCTGGATGGCCTTGTGATGATGCTCAATCCAATAATAAAACCCACTTAGAGAAACCCTGAACACCTTAGCCATACGGACAACACTGAAGCACAGCAGGTGTTCGAGCATAAATTCATAGCAATCTATTTTAGATTTTTCGCGAAGTAGGTGGCGGCCTTTTTTACGATATCTAGCTCTTGCTCTCGCTGACTGGTCGTGGTGTCTTTCTTTACAGCCTTACGCCAACCGTAGATCTGAGATTCATGCAAGGAGAGCTGTCTTGCTGCCGCAGCCACACCCACTTTCTTTGCTAGCTTCAGGGCTTCGGCTTTAAATTCAGGAGAATGGATAATACGTTTCTTTTTGTTTGTCATGGTTCACCTCGTTAGTGATTGTACTCACTTAACTCGGTGTCCAAAACTGGTGGTGCGGATCAGTTTCATGTCGATCCATGGACTAGATTGAAAAAACTGGTGTAACTCCTACGTGAGTTTTAAGCATTATATCTAAATTTGTAGGAGTTCATCCTACATACACGATTAACGCGATTTCTTGAGTGCGATTAGCCTAGTTGGGTGTCAAACCCACTAAGGCAGATTTGTGGCTTCTCTCGTCCAAAAACTCGTTGGAATTTCTATATTCGTCTTCATACCTTTTGGGGGCGTATTGGCTGCAGAATTTACTATTCAAGGTTTATCCAAACCGCTAGAGAGGAATCTGGAATATTACCTCATGCCGTTAGCGAATACTTCAGCAAATGACATTCCCGTAAGTCAGCTCAGTAAGTTGGTTAGGTTAGCATTGAACCCTTATGGCTACTATCATTCCGAGCTCAATGTTCAGAGAGGGGAGAATGATCTCATCACGCTTGATGTCGACGCTGGGGAGGTGATGTTGGTGGCAAAATCTAATATCGTCGTGTCTGGAGAGGCTAGCAATGATGAGGATTTTATCGAGCTAATCAATCAAGCTCAACTTAAACAAGGGCAGCCGTTGCTTCATTCTGAGTACGATACGTTAAAGCGAAACTTGATTTCATTGGCTCAGCAAAAAGGTTATCTAGATGGGCGTTTTATTGAATCGTCTTTGGAAGTCATTCCAAGCTTGAATCAAGCCCATGTGAATCTGTATTTCTCTAGTGGTCCTCGTTACCAATTTGGAGAGTTGTCTGTTCTTACATCGGGTATCGAAACGGCACGAATAGAAGCGATGAGAACATTTGAGCGGGGCGACGATTTTGACACTTTGAAATTGAGTCAATATCAGGCCGATCTCTCCAGTACGGATTGGTTTCGCAGTGTGATTGTGAAAGCGGATTTCGAGGAGATATCCGATGGTCAAAAGGTGCCAATAGAAGTGCTTACAGAGCCGAATTCACGCAATATCGTGCAAGTCGGCGGTGGGTATTCGACAGACTTGGGATTACGTGCTTCGCTGAATTGGACTAAACCTTGGTATAACAAACGTGGACATAGTTTTGAGGCACAAGCGTACGCTTCAAAACCGGAACAGTCACTGCTGCTCGGCTACAAAATTCCGACCCAAAATGTCCTGACGGATTACTACGGGATCCAGTTTGAATCTAAGCATGTCGACTATCGAGATACGTCGAGTTTTTCAAATGATTTGTCGTTTGAGAAGCATTGGCAGCTAGACAGTGATTGGCAGAGCACCATGCACGTTCGTTATTTGCAAGAGCGTTATCAACAAGCGTCGGAAAATAACGACTCACAGATGCTATTGCCGGGAGTAACGTTTTCATTGCTTGATCGCAAGAATGATCAATTAGAAATAAAACACCGTCACGTTTACTCATTGGAATACTCGGATCCGAACTTTTTCTCGGATTCTCGTTTGCTGCGTATTGAAGGCAACAGTGTGCTGTCTTGGGATATCAGCGAAAAACATAAGTTTCACTTTCGTTCGAATGTCGGTATCAATGTCGCTGACGCTCTGAGCGATATCCCCTCATCATTACGCTTCTTTGCGGGCGGTGATGGCAACCTTCGTGGTTATGGTTATGAGTCAATCTCTCCGAGAGATGAAAATGGCGATTTAACGGGTGCCCGTTACATGTTTACTGCTGGTTTGGAATATCAATATCAGGTCTACCACCAACTATGGCTTGGTGCATTTTACGATGTTGGTGATGCCTTCAACGATAGCGTAGATTGGAAAAGTGGAACAGGGTTGAGTTTGATATGGAACTCAAAATACGTGCCCGTTAAAGTGGATTTTGCTTACGGTTTAGATGCTCCTCAAGGAGACCAATTCCGCGTTCACTTCTCACTAGGCACGCAGTTTTAGCGGGCATAAAAAAGGCTCTCATCCATGTAGATAGAGAGCCTTTTTTATGTTTGATGGCTCAGAGTTCGAACTCACCATTCAGTTGCTTGAATATCCAGTTAGGCGCTTTGTGCCATCCACCATAGTTTGGATTCTTAGTATGGGTTTCATTCATTGATTGCCACTGAGTTTGGCCTTGTTCATCTCGAGATACTCGCCAAAACAGTTCATCTTGTTGTCGAGTTAAGTAGTGCATGACATGTTCTGCAAAGGTTTCGCTTTGGAGCAACACACCAAATTCCACATTGAGGAAGTCCGATCTCGGGTCGAAGTTTGATGAGCCTATATAAGTCAGCCGATCATCGAGTATCACGGTCTTGTTGTGATAATAAGTATCCGCATGGAAGTAGTGGTCGTCATTTTTCGCTTGTTTTTTGTACTCCAGTATATTTACGCCTTTATCCAACAACGTTTGACGGTGCTCCTCGTAATAAGCCGGAATAAACCCAGAATCATTAGAAGCAGAGGAGTTCGTTATTAAAGTGATGTCCGTTTTTTGCTCCATTAAGGTATCAATAAAGGTAAACTCATGGTTGCTTGGTACCACGTAAGGGGTTGAAATCACCGCTTTGTTCGCTGTAGTTATTTGTTGCCAAACTTGGCGCTCTGCCCGCTTTCTAAAGTAAGGCTTGTTGTTCTCTAACTTTTTTAATGAATCGAAAACAGGGGTGACTTGCGCAGTGATGAAATTGGGGCTGGTCAGTTGTTTAACCTGTTTTTCAACTTCAGCCAGAATGATGTTTCTGTCTATCTCCTCTTTATTGACTGCTTTGGCAAACGCGGAATAGTTTGGGTTTACTTTAACGATATTTTCTATTGGTGTGACATGCTTGCTGTGCCAAAGCTGTTGGTAGTTTTGATCGAACGCTTGAATGATGCTGCCTTTAAACAACACATCCATATCAAAGAAGTTGGCTTTGCGGCTGTAACCAAAATAGTCGTTGCCAATGTTGCGTCCACCTAGAATCATCCATTGATGGTCGACGTTGAAATACTTCTCGTGTAGACGATTGTCCAAACGTTGTTGATGAGTAGAGAAGTTGATGGCGCGCCCAATCCAGCCTGACTTACGTGAATCAAACGGATTGAATAAACGGATTTGAATGTTGTTGTGAGCGCTGAGATCAGCAAGCCATTTCTCATTAAACACCAATAAATCATCGAGAGTGAGTCGAACTTGCACGCCTCGATCCGCTGCATGTTTGAGCTCATTGAGTAGCATCAAGCCAAGCGTATCACTTTCCCAAGAAAAGTAGGTCATATCGATGCTTTGTTGAGCATTTCTAACCAGTTCAACGCGACGAGCAAAGGCTTCTGGAGCGGTAGGAATTAAGTAAACATCGGCTTGATGCTGAGTAGTTTGCCAATTGGCTTCAAAATCCGGTTCAACTTCAGGGTAAGGCTGGGCACAGCCGACCAATAGCGCGCTGAAGGTAAAGATCAGCAGAGCACGAAGGGCGTTAGGAAACATGAGTAAACCTTCCTAATTATGTTCAAGGAATAAGGATGAAAAAAGCCAGCGAACTGGCTTTTAGACATTTGGTAATGAGTTTTTAGTGACTGAGGATGACGTTACATGTGACTCAGAATCAGCCCAAGTTCCTCGAGACCGTTGAGGCGGCCTTTACGCAGTTTCGGATCGATGCCTGAGTGATGAGCATTGTCCCAGTCTTGTGTGGATTGAATACCGCCATCGTTATCGATCAGCAATACTCGGTCAGTCGCGGTGTTGTATTGGAAGTCCTCAAATAGACGTTCGCTAAACCACACGCGAGAGAGTTTGTTCATCATCGCTTTGTCTTTGCTGCCTGGTCGAACACTTGAGCCATCAAGCTTAAATGCTTTGTTAAATACAAATGGTAGTTCCGATGCATTGCAAGCGGCCACAATACAACTGATGCTCTTAAGTAAATCGCCAATATCGAGATCGCCATTTTCACCTGTGGTGTTGTAAGTCCATACGTTGAATCCAGGTGTGTAGTCAAAGTAGTAGAAGCTTGGTGTCGCTCCTGTTGCTTCTTCACGTGAGACCTTATGACGATTTGGACCCGTGAAGAGCAAATCATGCAACACAGTTTTGAATTGCTGCATGTTTTTGGCCGCACCATTCAGTTCGCGTTCATCGTTGGGAAAGAAGTCAGCCAGAGCAAGTAACTCAGTGGTCGAATCAGAGTTCCCCAAACCGAAGAACAACTTAGTCATCGCCTCATATGCTGTACTCGGCAGCAGTTCCAATAAGTCAGAAAGATCGAGTTCAACCGATGCCGAATCGCTGAGTAGTGAACGATATTCCGCGCGTAAGCGATTCAGATTTGTTTCCGATTCTAGCCACTCCACTATGGATTCGACAATTAAGGTCTCATCGCCACTTTCAATGATTTCTGGCGCTTCTTGGCTCAAGATTTCAAGGATAGTAGGGATCAAAAAAGTCAGGCTCGGCAGCATGCCCAGAGTATTGCTTTCTGCGCTGTTTGAGCCAATTACAGTCGGTACGATCCAATCATTCTCAATGGCCTGTTCAATAAAGTGATGGCCTGGTACTTCTTTCACTAGAAACGCCGGTGGGCGGTGCTCGATGTAAGGAGCAAATGGCATCAACGTGGCTAATGGGCTGTTGTCTCGTGTTGGACTTATAACCGGAATATTCGCAGCGGTCAGTACCCAGTTCTTAAGGCGTTGAATAGGGTCAAGCATGTCGCTCTGAACTTTCATGACCTCATCAAGTGGTACTAATGCAAGATCTTCAACGCTTTGCTCTGGTCGTTGGCTCTTGGCAACATCGTAACTTTTGTACTCAAAGCCGTAAGCGTTGCT
Source organism: Vibrio sp. S457-15 (assembly GCF_000960545.1). NCBI lineage: Bacteria > Pseudomonadati > Pseudomonadota > Gammaproteobacteria > Vibrionales > Vibrionaceae > Vibrio > Vibrio sp. S457-15. The sequence continues at coordinate 5,347 of NZ_JYOQ01000180.1, forward strand.
TTGCATGATGGCACGTTGAAAGTGCTCACCAGCGATTGCAGCATCGCCTTTTGATTGCTGCAAAATACCTACCGACATTGCACCTGCCCCTTGACCCATAAGTGTCACGTTTTGCGGATTACCGCCAAATGCCGCTATGTTTTGCTGAACCCATTCAAGCGCGTGTTTTTGATCGCCTAGACCAAAGTTACCACCTTCTGGGTTGTCCAAACCATCGACCCAAACACTGCCCAACAAGCCCAAACGATAGTTAAAAGTAACAGCAATAAACGGGTTACCATCGTCTGCACCTTGTGCAACCACCATATCACCGTGAATCAACGGTTCTGAGCCCGCGCCGTGTTCAAAGTCTCCACCATGAATAAAGACATAAACGGGTAAATCTGCATACGCTTCTGTCCCGGCTGGGCGCCAAATGTTCAGGTTCAAGCAATCTTCTGATTGTGTTTGGAACGTGGTTTTTAACTGAGGACACGCATCACCGAACTGAGTTGCATCAATGTTGCCTTCAAGCGGTGCGACAATACTGTGTTGAAAGCGGTCTGCTTGCGCAAACTGGATACCTTTGAACGCTTCTACTGCTGCCAGTTTTTCACCTGAATCAAGAGGCGTGATGACAAGAGACTCTTTGGTGGCTTGAATGGTCGCATCGCCAATTTCCAAAGAGATTTGCTCTGGTGGTGACGGTTGCAACGGCTGTGGATTGTAAGGAACGCTTGGTTTACTTGAATCATCACCACAGGCAGCTAAGGCAAGAGTGATAGTAATAGCTAAAGTTGAGCGATTGAGTAAAGTCATTGTTATGTCCAAAAAGTCATTTGGTGCGTGCACCGAAAATGTTAAACGGCATCGAACAAGCGACGTCCTAACGCTTTGGTGTTCATCCGTGAATGGTTGGATGGCTTGTTGTATTGATGGCTCAAATGGTAGGGCATTGATGACAAGTTCAATAATCGCCTTTGTAGGATGCAGTCCTACCATCCAATGGCCTACCAATGTGTGTTGTTTCTTTGTGCGATTAGAAGCGATAACCCAAGTTCAAGGTCAGTGAGTCACGTGTTTCGCCTTTGTTGTAAAGCATGGTCAAGTTGTAGTTCTTACCTATTTGCTTATTGAAACCTGCCAGGAATGCCCACTCGTCAAGCTCGACACCGATGTCGTAATCGAACTCGATATCACCGGTTTTTACTCGGCCATCCATACGAGAGTCCAAACCTTGGTATTCAGCACCCACAAAGAACTGAGTTCGGTAGTCGACCAACTGATAGCCAAGCATTGGCTGAACCGTGACAATGCCGTCACTCCAATCATCTACGCCTTTTAAACGCGTTTGGGAGTAAGTACCGGTGACGGAAGCAAAGAATTCTTTGTAACCAACTGATAACGTTGTACCAACACCGCGCAAGTCGTACTCAAGATGAATCGGCACATTGACTCGTCCGCGATTACATAGAGCAGACAATCCATCGCAGAACTTATCCCCCAAGCCTGGTAGACGATCATTAAGCTTGTCTTTTAGATACTGGCCACCTTCGCCTGTGTAAGCAGCATCCACGTTCGCATCGACATTGATTTTGCCCACATAACCGAACACATTCCAAAAAGGAAGGATGTTGACGTCACCACGAATACTGAAACTCTCTGCGTTTACAATACCAACAGTGTCTTCTGGATCGAATAGGTCGTTCAAACGTACGCCATCAATAACGAAATCGTTAAAAGGGATGTTCATATTCTGGTTACGGTAAGCCATCGACACGCCAAACGGCAGAGGCAAATCGATACCTTGACGGCGCACCATATCGCCCATTAACGGGAAAGTGCGGTCAAGCTTTACACTTGCTTCACGCATGCGTGGGTCTGAAACTTCATTCAAGAGTTTCTCATCCAACACTTGTACACCAAGCTTATCTTCATAGAACGCTACTGGCTTAACGGTGCTCACCATATTTACTGGCTTGTTTTTGCTTGAACCAACAATCTCGATGTGTTTGCTGGCAATCGCAATTTTACCAGATTCCAACTTCTGGAATTGGATCTCTTGATGGTAAGTGTCTACTTGGTATTTGTTATGTGTAAACGGTTTATTGTTTTTAATGATCATACGCTTCGGCTCACCATTGACTAACTCAATATCTACACTCAAAAAGCGGAAATACGCGATGTCTTGAGGAAGACCGTACTTCGAGTAATTGAAGCTGATGATGACATTGCCGTTCTGATCTTCCTTCGCTCTTACTGATGAGGGGTCAAAACTTTCCGCATAGTTACGAAGGCGGTACTCTGTTCGTGTGAAGTTTTCGATTTCATCAATTAAATTTTCGTTTTCATCCAGTTCTTTAGGGTTGTATTTGATACGCAGATCAATGTTACCTTTGCTGTCCGTGTTCTTCACAAGGAACACTGAAGAGTCTCGAACCTCGTTACCGATTTGAACCGTTCGGTGTGCGTGTTCAACTACATGATCTCCTTGTACCAAAGAACTGATGGCCAGTTTTGGTAGAGCATGGCTGATACCGTATTTATCGAATATCTCGCTACCTTGTTCCATGATTTCACGATAAGTTGTCTCTTCTGCGGCGAAGCCAAAAGTGGGTGTAGTAAGCATTAGTGCGCTAGCTAACACAGTAATAGAAGAGGTCTTGCTGGCGCGTATTTCAAATAAACTCATGACGATTTCCACTCTGAATAGCCTCAAACCTTCGAGACTCAGACAGTTAATGTGTCACTGAACTTCTTGTTCAGTTAGATAAATGTGTTTGCTGTGATTGACGTTGTGAATGCGGTGTTTTTAATTGCATTTCTTGAATCAATGAGAAGATTTTATGAGGAGCAGTGAAATTACGTTAATCGCTTTTGATGGATACTATCCTCGCTTTATCGATGAGGCCGAAATAAAGGTCAGCGAAAGCAATAAAAGCCCCACAGAGCAGAAGCAATGCAGGGCTTTAGTGTCAAAAACAGAGACGAGAGTTAGGCCATAACGCGAACACGGAACAGATCAGTAAATACCTTGGCAATCATCAAAATGATCATAATGTTTACCAGCATCAGCAAAGGTGTTTCGATACGATATACAGGGGTTAAGTTGAGTGCGCCCGATGTCAAAGAAACCAATAAATTAACGCCTAAGATTCTGTGCACCATCAGCTTTGGTGTCGCAAACACTTTCCAAATCACGATGATGTTGATGAAGTAGAACAGTCCAAGTTGCCATAGCTCGGTCATCATTGGCATTAAGAAAATGTATTGCAGAAGAATCACTGTGCCAGTGCCTATGACACCAAAAAAAGCATCCTTAATAATGCTTGGTGGCATGGTAGGGACGAGTGATGAGAATATGGCAGCCAGCATCGGGAATATGAACCCGCCGGGAACCGGAAGATAAATCCAGATCAATAATGAAGTGACGAACATAGAGATACCTTGCAGTACCTTTCTGCCATCTTCATGCAAATGCTGTATGAAAGTACGGTGATCATGATGCCACATAGAGTCTCTATCTGCCTTTACCACAAAAGGTACTTGACCGATTAAGGACGTACTAGGCGTGGCAATATCAAAGCATTGAAGTTGCTGAGCAAGAGTTGGCCAATCGATTTCACTTCGTTGCTGCTTTTCCACTTGCTCAAGCAGTCTCTCTTGGATCTGAGCCATTTCATTTAAGCGCAGGCGCCATAATTGACGATGCTCTTTCAAGTAGTAGGCACCGGTAAGCGGTAAGCCGAGCAGTTGGAACAATTTCTCTATGTTAGCGGTGTTGGCTTCCAGTGCTTTGATATCAACTTGGTTGGGCGTTTTCATGGCGTTAAGCAAAGTATCACGGCTTGTCTCAAAGCGCTGAATGAAGTTCTGTTCGGTGTTAACTGGCCATACTAAGCGGTACACCACAGAGAACGTGATTACGCCAAGAATGGTTTCCTGCATACGCAGTACAGCGAAGTGGAACGTTGCTTGGTTATCAAATCCCCCCATACAGGCGATGATCGAACACACTGAAAAACCGACGGTAAACACATCGCCATATTTTTTGTCACTCGACATATAAATGCACATACCTAGAAACAGAGTGAAAAAGGTGAGAAACAAAAAACGGTCTTGAGAGAACATCGCGATAAGGAAAAAGGCATAACCGGTGCCCAATAAAGTTCCACGTAACCGGTTATGGCCTTTGTTTATCGAGTGAGCGAAGCTTTCATTCAACGCCATTACCGCGACAGCGATGGCTGACCAATAAGGTTTCTCCCATTGAAACCAGAAGGCAAGGCAGATTGCGATAACAATGGATAGCGCAGCTTTGATCGCTTCTTTGGTTGAGGGGTTGAACATAACAATCACCTAATTACTTAATGATTTTAATAGAAGCGGTCATTCCCACACGAAGCTGTAGATCGTCTGGCAGTTCATCCAGCTTTACCTTAATTGGAATACGTTGAGCTAGGCGTATCCATTGGAAGTTCGGATTCACATTAGGTAGGAGAGCCTGACCTGTACTGCCGTCTTGTTTCGCAATACCGTAGCCAATACTTTTGATTTCACCTTTCAGTTGCACATCGTTGTGCATCATCAAAGTCACGTAAGCAGTATCTTGAGGATTAACGCCCACTAAGTCCGTTTCTTTGAAGTAACCTTCTACCCAGAAACTGTCTTCATCAATTAAAGCCACAACCGGAGAGTTCGCCACAACTTGAGAGCCTACTCGTAAGTTCAGATTGGTAATGTAACCGTTGGTTGGTGCATAAACCTTGGTGTAATCGAGGTTCAACTTTGCTTCTTCAACATTGGCTGTCGCGAGTTCTACGTTGGCAACCGCCGTTTCTACCGCATTGTTTAGGTTGTTCAGTGTTAATACTGGCACAGCCCCAGGTGTGCGTTTCTCTAGCTTGAGTGCACGCTGTTCTTCGTTTTTTGCTTTTGCTAACAGAGCAACAGCTTGCCTTTTTGTCGCCAAAGCTTTGTGATACGACGCTTTATAGATACTTGGGTCGATCTCAAACAATAAATCGCCTTGTTTCACTTGCGAGTTGTCTTCGGCATACACGTTAATGACTTGTCCTGTTACACGGGGCGTTATCGAAACGATGTGCGCGCTGACCTGACCATCTCTAGTCCAAGGGTTGTTTGTGTATGATTGGTAGTAGCTGAAAATCACGGTGCCAGCGGAACACAGTAATAACAGCGTGATGAGATAACGTTTTATCACGGGATTTGCCTCAAAAGATGGTAATGAATCGACCAATAACGCCAGTAAAAATCACAATTAGACTCAGCTCAGCGAGCGCAGGAAATGCAACGTATTTGTGGAGCCCCAGTTTTGTCGCAACGGTTCCAACCAAAATGGTGAGCATATAAGCCAATGTGATCACCAGCAACAAGGGTGGGAAGTAGACTTCACCCCACACGAGTTCATGTGGCATTGAGTTCATGGTGCTTTTCTCTATTAACTTGATGAATGGAAAGATAAGGCAAATGATGATGGCGGTGATAATCGCATTTGTAGGGCTTAATCCATCAAAACAAAGATGTGATGCGTTATATAGAGAGAATGGTGCAACGAAATGGTTTTTCGGTAGGGTGAAAATAAAAATAAAATTATTTTCTGATTTGTCTTATGTTCATGGCTTATAGCTAAATTACTGAATTTTAGTGATTATTTGTAAATTTTTTCTTTTTAATACGCGAAGCGATGATTTCATCCTTCAAATAGGATTACGAGTTGTGAGATTTTGTTCCTAATATTCACCTCGAAGCAAACGAGATGCTTTTTAAATTAAATGATCCAACAAATATGAGTGACAGATTATTCGTTAGATTATTTGAGTCCTATTTTATTAGTAAGAGTAAAATTGTCATGGAAATTATTTCTAATCTATTTGAAATGGCACCATTTGTTGCTCTCTTTATTACGCTCTCTCTAGGTTATATGGTAGGTAAAATTACCATTGGTCGATTTGTTCTTGGCGGTGTTGCCGGAACATTATTAATGGGTGTAATTATTGGGCAATTTGGTGTTCATATTGATCCCGGCGTAAAAAGCATTTTCTTTGCGCTCTTTATTTACGCAGTAGGGTATCAGGGTGGCGCGCAGTTCTTCAAAGCATTGAATTTTAGAACCATCAACATTCTACTTTCTGCTGTTGTGATGACGGTTTCCGGCCTGCTTTGTGTATTAGCAGCTGCTTGGATGTTCGACCTAGACAGAGGCACGGCAGCAGGCCTAGCGGCGGGTGGTTTGACTCAATCGGCAATCATAGGTACAGCGGGTGATGCGATCGCACGTCTTGGCGGTGTGACAGAAGAAGCGAAGCACCTAATGCAGACCAATGTTGCAGTGGGCTACGCAGTAACATACATCTTTGGTTCGCTTGGTCCAATTCTTATGGTGACGTGGGTATTCCCAACATTGATGAAGTGGGATATCCGAGCAGAAGCAATTGCTCTAGAGGAGAAAAACTCGAATGGCAAGCACGAGCTAGCACCGGGTGAATTCAATGCAGTAACGGCATTGGTTACACGAGCATTTAAGGTGAGCAAAGATGACGGGCTAGCAGGTAAAACCTTAGCTCAGTTAAATCAACAATCGTTGGCGGCTTGTATTGAGTTAATTCAACGCGATGGCAAAGCCCTAGAGGCGGACAAATACACCGCGCTGAAAGAAGGCGACGTCATTGTTGTCACTGGTCGTCGCAATGCGGTACATCAGCTGCAAGATGGTTTGGCAGACAACGAGATTGCACTTCCAGAAGGCTATGAAGTTATTGAAGAAAACCGCCAACTGATTGCTGACAACCGCAAACTGATTGGTAAGTCACTGCAAGAGATCAAAGAGGCTTCGAACCAAGGCTCTATGCGCGGCATTTATGTGACGGACTACATTCGTGAAGGCAGCTCTATCGCAATGACGCCGGATCTTGTGGTGAAGAAAAACGACGTCATCCAGCTTACAGGTACAGCAAAAGACATCAATCGCGTTGAGAAAAACATCGGTCAGCGAATGGGCTCAGCAAACGTGACTGACTTAATCGTGCTAGGTATGGGCATGGTAGTGGGCCTATTAATTGGTCTTATCAGCTTTAAGATTGCCGGTATTCCCGTCACGATTGGTTCTGGTGCAGGTTGCTTGATATCTGGATTGATTGTTGGTTGGTTGCGTAGCCGCAATCCACACGTTGCTCAGTTCCCTGTAGGTGCGGCGAACTTCATTCGAGATTTCGGTTTGGCAGCATTTGTGGGTATTGTTGGTCTTGAGGCTGGCCCTCAAGCGGTCGACACCATTAAAGAGCACGGCATGTCTCTGTTGTTCTTAGGTATGGCAGTCACCATCATTCCTCAGTTTATTTCGTTCTTCTTCTCATACTTTGTATTGAAGATTAAGAACCCAGTTGAAGCATTAGGTTGTGTTACGGGTGGACGAAGTGCGAACCCAGCATTCGCTGCTTTAATGGAAAAAACAGGTAACGCAACACCGGTATTCTCATTCACCGTGACTTATGCAGTAGCCAATGTACTGCTCACCCTATGGGGACCAATTATTGTCGGCATTATTACTTTAAACGCAGGCATGTGATTTAAATAAATTAGAAAAATCTTATCGCCTAATTAATTAGGCGATAGGGGAAGTATTATCCAAATTTCAGTAAATAAAAGATTAAGGTAAATATTATGACTACGCAAAATACAACGATTGATTTTTCAAAGTTTGCAGATTTAAGCCCATTTGAATTAAAAGACAAACTCATTGAAGTGGCACAAACTGTTCCTGACCGCATTTTATTAGATGCAGGTCGTGGTAACCCAAATTTTTTAGCGACACTACCACGTAAAGCATTTATTCGTTTAGGTGAATTCGCGGTGATGGAAGCAGAGCGTACCTATTCATACCTTGATGGTGGCTTTGGTGGCATTCCAGATGGAATGGGTATCGTTGAACGTTTTGACACGTTCGCGAGCAATAATAAGCAAGATCAAGGTGTGCAGTTTATCGAAAAGTCGTTGAGCTACGCGAAAGACCGTCTAGGTCTACAGAAGCAAGCATTCTTGAATGAACTGGTTAACGCATACCTAGCGTGTAACTACCCAGTGCCACCTCGCATGCTGACAAACATTGAAACCGTCGTGAAGCAGTACATCGCAGAAGAAATGTATGGTCCTATGCCGATCACAACAGATTTCGATCTGTTTGCAACGGAAGGTGGCACCGCATCAATGACTTACACGTTCCAAACGATGTTTAACAACGGTCTAATCAAAAAAGGCGATAAAGTTGCTTTGATCACGCCAATCTTTACTCCTTATTTAGAGATCCCGGAGCTTTCTGAATATGAATTGGAGGTTGTTGAGTTACGCCTTGATGAGACAACATGGCAACTACCAATGTCTGAAATCCAGAAACTGGCGGATACAGACATCAAACTGCTTTGTGTCGTTAACCCTGCGAACCCAGCATCAGTAAAATTCTCGGATGAGACGCTAGATAACTTAACGAACTTCGTCAATGAGCAACGCAGTGATTTATTCATCATTACTGATGACGTATACGGCACGTTTGCAGACGATTTTGTATCACTGTTTGCGAAACTGCCATACAACACGCTTTGTGTATACTCGTTCTCTAAATACTTCGGTGCAACAGGTTGGCGCTTAGGCTCGATTGCGATTCAGCACAACAACGTGTTTGACGACGCAATGCGTAGCCTTCCAGAAGCGCGTCAACTTGAGTTGGACGATCGTTACAAAACGCTAACTCCGGAACCTCGTGAAATCAAGTTTATTGACCGTATCGTAGCCGATAGCCGCAGCGTTGCACTTAACCACACGGCAGGTTTGTCGCTTCCTCAACAAGTTCAAATGGCACTGTTCGCTCTGAACTGCCTAATGGACTCAGAGCAAAACTACAAAGCAGCATGCAAACGCATCATCCGTGAGCGTTACAAAACCCTGTACAAAAACATGGGTGTAGAAATTGAAGAAAACAAAGATCGTGTGGACTACTACACACTGCTTGAGCTCGATACTCTGGGCGGTAAATTGTACGGACCAGTCTTTGTTGAATGGTTCAAAGCGAACGAGAAGGGCAAAGACTTCCTGTTCCGCCTTGCACATGAAACCGGCGTTATCTTACTTCCGGGCAAAGGCTTCGATGTAGTTCATGCTTCAGTTCGTGTTTCCCTGGCAAACCTTACTCACCACGAATACGAGCTCATTGGTCGTGCAACGCGCAAAGTGTTGGATGAGTACTTTGCCGAGTTCCAAGGCTAATTAATCTAGCCCAATAAGAATAAGCCTCGGCGTTGTCGAGGCTATTCCGACCAAATAAGCACAGTGTCGTACATTGTGTTTATTTGGTCGCCAAGCTAACAAATTTCGCAACTAAGAGTGACTTATGAAAAGTATTATTTCTATTCAATCTCATGTGGTCTATGGCCACGCAGGTAATAGCTCCGCTGTCTTCCCAATGCAAAGAATGGGGCTTGAGGTATGGCCAATTCATACGGTTCAGTTCTCTAATCACACACAATATCAACAAGGTTGGACGGGACAAAAATTTGGTTCTGATGATATTCGTTCATTAATGCGTGGTTTAGACAACATTGAAAAGCTCAGTGAATGTGGCGCGGTATTGTCCGGCTATCAAGGCAGCGCAGAACAATGTCGAGCGGTTGCTGAAGCGGTAAGTTTGGTAAAGGACCGTAACCACAGCGCACTCTATGTGTGTGACCCTGTCATGGGGGACCCAGATAAGGGCTGTATTGTAGAAGATGGTGTCAAAGAGGCTATCAGACAAAACTTGTTGCCCATCGCTGATGTGATTATTCCAAACCAGTTTGAATTGAGTGAGTTGACTGGCGTGAAAATAGACTCAATTTATGATGCGGTCACCGCTTGTAAAAAAGCTTTGGATCTGGGACCGAAAATGGTGCTGGTGAAACACCTTCATGCATTAAAGGATGATGCTTTCAGTATGATTCTAGCGATGCCGAAAGCATGTTATTTGGCCCAGCGTCCAAGCATTGACTTTGATTTGCAACCGGTTGGAGTCGGGGATTTGATTTCCGCCATTTTTACTGCTTGTTTGGTGAAGAATATGTCTCCAGTTGCGTCATTTCGTCACGCTCACAATGCAGTTTATGGTGTATTAGAAATCACTAAAGGCTATGGCACATGGGAACTGCAGACGATCAACGCTCAATATGAATTTGTCGAGCCGACTCATGAGTTCAACATCGTAAAAATTGCTTAGCGCAACAGCGTAGTAGTTTAGCTAAACACTATAGAAATTAGTCGTCATTGCATTGATGGATAGCATCCTACATCAGCGATTACGGTTATTTAATGCGCTTGGCTATAGTACCGCCATACGACGAAACGGACTTCATTTTGACCCCATTAACTTCAAACTGAGTCTCTGGTCATGAACCAGAGAACATTAAATGAGACTAATTATGAATCGTTTAATTTCCTCTGGTGTGACTGTAGCGCTCTCTCTATTGGTAGCGGCGTGCAGTTCACCCCATACGCTGGATGTGCGCGTTTCTCAGAGCAACTATAAAGATGTCGAGCTTGCCAGTTCAACACCACAAGAACCATTTCGAATGTGGGCCAATGAAGCGCCCGATTTTCTCTATTCGACGCATAATAAAACCACACCGATCAAAGTGACGGGTGACCAACTCAATATTTTGGCGTTATCAGGGGGCGGCGTAAATGGTGCATACGGTGCAGGTGTTTTGATGGGCTTACAAGAGAAAGGTGAACTGAAAGATTACGCCATCATCACGGGGATCAGTGCGGGTGCCTTGATTGCCCCGTTTGTTTTCACCGGTGGCGAAGCGATGCCAAAGATGAAAGAGGTGATGCTCAACATCAACGATAAAAACGTTTTGGGTAAAAAGAACTTCTTAAACACGCTGTTTAAGGACGCCTTTACAGATGGTGAAACCCTTTATGATTTCATTGCAGACGCGTACCCAGAGCCAATGATTGAAGCGATGGCACAGCAACATCGCAATGGAAAGCGCCTTTTTATCGGCAGTACCCATTTTGATTCAGGCGAATTGGTGATTTGGAACATTGGCGCTATTGCGAATAGTGACTTAGCGGACAAATCTGAATTGATATACAAAGTGCTTGCAGCGAGTGCATCGATTCCAGGTGTCTTCCCTCCGCAATTTATCGATGTTGAGTATGGAGAAGAAACATTAGAAGAGTTGCACGTAGACGGTGGTCTCGCGGCTCAAGTGTTCTTTAATCCGTCTAACTTTAACTACCACCAAATCTCGGAGGCATTGGGGTTAGAAAAGGCGCCGCAGCTGGATGTGATTCGGAACGGCGAACTGAAAGCTGCTTATCGACCATTAAAAGACAAAGGTTTTGACCTTGTATCGAAAAGCGTCTCAAGCCTTACGTTAGCGCAAGCACGTGGTGATTTGTATCGCATGAAATACATCAGTGAAAACAACGATATTGAGATGCAGTTTACCTATATCGACCAAGATTTCGGATACGCAAAAGTGACGAAAGATATGTTCGACTCACACTACTTGCTGACAATTTACGAATATGGATTCAAAAAAGCCACTCAGGGACAACTTTGGGTGACTGAACTCCCTTAATACAGGAAAACAACACAATGAAAAAAGCCCTTATAATACTAATGATGCTTACTGCTTCCGCTACTGCATTTGCACAAAGTGGTGCCCAACTTGATCAGCAAAAAGTGGATAGTGACATGCAGCAACTCTCTGCAATCAAAGAAGAAGGTGCTGCCTTTATCATGATTGATGAGAACTCGAGTTACGTTGCGGTTGAGTACGTTGGCAAATGGGAAGAGATCAACAATTATGTGTCACACAAACAAGCGAAGCAACGCAAATTGGAAAAAGTGAATAAGCAGTTTGTGTATTCGAAAACCGGTGAGACGTTGGCGTCACTAGAACAGAAGATCGTTGACCACATTCAAGCTGATCAACCTAAGTATTTTAGTGTCGATGTCTACCGCGATTACCATGGTGACTCTGGTGAATTTAACTATTTAGCTCGCGTTGTTGAGTACAACTAAGATGGAGAAAACCTACTAATTTTAGTAGGTTTTTTTATGTCGACGAGAAGGAATTCAAACATAGTTTGCTATCGTTACCAAATAGTAATGTTATTATATTTTTAATTAAATAACTCTAGAAAGGAAGCGCAACCTATGAACTTTAGTTTTGAACAACTTCTCGCGTTCGTGACCGTTTATGAACAACTCTCGTTTAGTAAAGCAGCGATCAAACTCAATAAGCACCGAACCACGATAGGGCAGGTGATTACCAACCTTGAAGACCAACTTGCGGTCAACTTGTTTGAACGAGTAGGGCGTTCGGTAGAGCCAACAGAAGATGGTCACCTTCTTTACCACTATGCTAAATTAACCATCGAGCAAGCGCGTACTTTCGATAAATTGGCGCTAAGCCTCTCTTATGGTGGATTAGAAAGCGTCAACATCGCTTATTCTAGTGTGATTCCTCATCGCGCTTTGGTTGAAATCCGCCAGCAATTGCTTCGCGATTTTCCGTTAATGCGCGTGAACTTTTTTGTTAGGAATAAACAGGACATCAAAAGAGGCATAGATAGTGGCGAATACCATTTTGGTATCGTTAATGTGCATGACCGTCAGGCGATGTATAGCTTTGATGGTACCTTCCTTGGGCATTTCGAGTTTTTCCCTTTTGTTCAAAAAGGTGGAGAGCTCTCTAGGTTGGAGAAAAGTGCAGTCCTGGTGGCTCTGAAAAACAGCAAGCAATTTGTATTGCGATCTTTTATTGAAGAAGGCATGGCAGAGAAAATCATTTACAGCTCAGACAATGAAGCAGTCGATCAACTTGCTCTGGTGATAAAAATGGTAGAAGCTGGTTTGGGTTGGGCGCTACTTCCTAAAACATTAGCAAACACTGAGTTTGCCAGTCACGCCATTGAGCCAGTCGAAGCCGATGAGATGCTAGAGGGCTTCAAGTTTGGCTTCGCGCTTTGGTGTCCACATTCCAAACAAATTGTTGATATAAAAAAGTCGTTAATCACCGTGATAAACAATTATCGCAAGCGATTTGAAGACGGTCTCCATCGTTAACTCATAGACTCATCCAATTTTTTAACAAGGTTCAATTAGAGCCTTGTTTTCGTTTCAGTTAACTTTAAGTTCGAGTTTTGATGGATTACACCCTCTATATAGGAGTGTGAGGTATTCCTTTTTTGGCTTATTCTAGTCTCGCTCTATGGGGAAGCCCAGAGCAAAAAGTGTTTTTACCATATGACCGCTGCACGGAAGCAGATTTTTCAGCCGGGTTTAGTTACCCGGCTTTTTTTATCTGAGGGTTAACTTTATGAATCGCCGATACAGCGGGGCGCTTATTTCTCTTTCTGCATTGTTATCATGCTCGTCACTTGCCTCTTTCTACGATCCGGTTGATGGACAGTTCGATATGGGGCATCACATTGCAGAGAATGCTCATGGTTTTTTACCAGTACCTATCCTAATTACCGAGCCAGCTATCGGATATGGAGGTGGTGTCGCTGGTTTGTTTTTGCATGAAACGCAAGAAGAGAAAAACAAAAGAAAACAAGCAGCGTTATCAGCAATAGATGGAGGAGCGCAGCTCGTGCCGAGTGCAATGACTGTCGCAGGCGCATTAGGTACTGAGAATGGTACTTGGTTTGCGTTTGGTGGGCACCGACGCTCTTGGCTTAATGACTCTATTCGCTATGTAGGCGGTGGTGGTGTTGGGGTGGCTAACTTGGATTTGTATAAACATATCTCCTTTGGCCCGATTGAGAAGGAAATCAAATTTGGAACCAAAACATCGGTCGCAGTGCTGGCTCAAAAAGTGCAATTTCGCATTGCCGATACGCCATTAATGCTTGGTGTAAAACAAATGTTGGCGAAGTCTAAAGTGGAATCGGATAGCAAGCTGATAGATAAGGTCATGCAACTTACCCTTGGAAGTGAAGCTGTAACGTCTGGATTAGGTGTGCTCGCTGAATACGATACTCGCGATAATCTCTTTTACCCTAGCAAAGGGTATAAAGTGACTGCTGACTATATGATTTATGATGATGCTTTAGGCAGTGATTATAATTATCGTACTTTTAACCTTGATGCAGAAGCCTACATCCCGATTGCGGAAAAATGGACGTTAGGTTTGGCTGGCAACTACCAAAATTTTGAGCAGAAAGATTCTATGGTGTCACCGACTGCAAAGCCGTATGTCGCACTGCGGGGTGTTTCTTCATACCGTTACCAAGGTGATGAAATCGAAACCTTGCAAGCTCAACTTACTTACAGCATTAATCATCGTTGGAAAGTGAGTGGGTTTTATGGCGCGGGTCAAGCGACCCAACGTAGTGGCGATGAACAAGACAGCCGAGTTAATGCTGGTGGCGTAGGCTTTCGTTATCAAATTGCTCGTCGATATGGTCTACACATAGGCATGGACTATGCGGTGAGTGATGAAGAAAGTGCTATCTATTTCAATGTAGGCAGTGGCTTTTGAATTGTCACCGAGTCAGTCTAACGAAAAGGTGTCTATCAAGTCGGTGGTTATTCAATCAACGCCACGAAATGAACTTCATCCTTTTAGAAAGGAAGTCTCATATTTATTTGAACAAGGCCCTAATGTTTTCACAACATTTGAAGATGATGATTATTATCAAGGTTAAGTCAGTAAAAGTATTTCATATCTCAAAGAGAATGAAAGTTACATTAATGAAAAATCTCGCTTAGAAGAGATTTATGTATTGTCAGAGACGGTTTTGGTTAAGCCTGTATAGATTACTTGTAGTCGTTCTGAAGGTCTTCTTCAGTCTCAATTTTTGTGGTTAACACCGAAAGGTCTGCTTCTTCATTTACTATTGGCGTATAACGCCTTGCTGAGGGGAGAGGGGGTAAGCAATACTATTGCTACTACATGCCTCTTCAATCACCAGAACCATTTGGTAAAAATCCCAAGCTTGGGAAGTTACTCATAAACGCTTTGTTGTATGCGTACTAAAGGTACACCACGGATTCCACATTATTACCCTCGGGATCAATCAAAAACGCTGCGTAGTAATTTGGAGCGTAGTGACTTCGTAAACCAGGTTTCCCGTTACATTTGCCTCCAGCAGACAACCCCGCTTCGTGAAATGCTGTAACTTGTCGTTTGTCTAACGCAGAAAAAGCGATGTGGCATGTTGAATTGCTGACACCTTTTTCAATGAGAAATCTTACATTTGGCTCGCTCGAAAGCCCGAAACCAGCAGCATTTTCATCTGACCATTTGAGTTCAATGCCTAATGGCTCAAGCACATTCATGTAAAACGCACGACATTCTTCGAATGCCGCTACCTTAATTTCAAAATGATCTATCACTCTTTGTCTTTTTGAGTCAGTTACAATTTCCCTTGAATTGCATAACTCCAATGAAGGGGGGAGGCATGTAATATCCGTGCTCTTGTGTACTTTAGCGATTTAATCAGCGCATAGCTCACGCAAGATCTGCTTCTGTAAAGTTAGTTTTAAATGTGAAAGCAAAGGGCGTATCTCCGTTATCGCGTAAATGTTGAAGGCGGAATAAAGCTTCTTGTGGTGTTGGTATATGGCCATCTTCAACCCACCATAGAACATAGCTATCTTCTGTTAATCGATGAAACCATTCGCTTTTTCGGCGCATGAAATCTCTATGGTCAGTACGGAACATAAAGTTTTTGAGTGCGTCAGTACTTTCCCAGACAGACATGTTTACAATCATGTTTGGGTCTTCAAACAATTTAATGCTGGTGGCATCACCGGAGTCGTCTTTTAAACGCCAAACAAAGCCTTCACTCTCTTCAGCAATACCATTAACTAAGTCTAAATTGTCTACAAATTCTTTAATTTCAGGCGCATCCAAAGGATATTTGGCAAGCGCAATATTTAACTGTGCTAATTTCATATCAGACCCTCCTTGGTCGGTAAGTTAGTTCAATAGGGGTAAGCGGTTTCTTATAATGCAATGTATTGCTTATTCCTTCAAAGGCAAATTAGAAAGTTAGTGATTTTGACTGCCAATTACATTGTAAAAATCGGTTTGGTAAATTAGTCATGTTTAGCCCAAGACGGTACCGATAACGAGAGATTTCTTAGAGACAAACCATCCCATTTGTGCGAGAGTATTTTTAGTCGATTTTACTATCTATTTGATTTTTAATTTATATTTCGAGTTACTATGAATTAATTGCGCAAGTATCACTCGGCGTGTTCAGTTCAAGACGAGCAATACTTAAAGGAGTCGCTATGTATTTTTGGGATGTACAAAGTCTGAAGAACGATATTCGAGCCAACAAACTGTCGGAAAAAGATAAGTTCTTGTATATGTTTTTAAGCATAGCGTTTGTGACTATTGGTATTGAGCTTATTTCCATCTCGCCACTCGAACCACAAAATGTATGGGATGCTGTCGAATCTGTGTCTTATATTCTGATTGTCTTGTTTGGTACGTACTGGGCGTATAAGGCCAATGGTTCCGAACATGGTACGGATTTCCTTGGGCGATACTTTAGTATCAGCTTTGTTGTGTCAGTACGGTTTTGTACGTTATTGATTCCGATATCTGTATTTTTGCTTGCCTACTACATGACGGTGATGCCTGAGGATGGCATTGTGGTGAGCTCGTCCGTCGATGTTCTGCCATTCATCGTTTGGTATGCCTTACTTTACGCCAGTATCATCAAGCATATTAAAGCGGTGCAGGTTTAGTTGAGATTCTGCCTATTTCCGCTTCGGATGTTTCGCCAAACTAAAAAGCCCTGCTCATTGGTGAGCAGGGCTTTTGCTTTTAGGGCTAATCTTAACCGATGATGAAGAAGAAAATCGCGGTTGCAACAATACCAATCAGCGCATAAGGGAACTGTGTCGTCGCGTGTTGCATGGACGTACAACCAGAGCCTTGTGCAGACAACACGGTAGAGTCACTAAAGAAGCAAGAGTGGCTACCGGCCGCTGATGCCGAAAGTAGAGCCGCAACGGTTAAGTGTAGCGGCACACCAAGCTGTTCACCCAAAGGCAGAACGATTGGCATCGCTACCGCGAATGTTCCCCAAGAAGATGCCGTAGCAAAGACCAACGCACCAGTAATCATAAAGATAATCGCAGGGAAGTAAGACGCCGATAAGTAAGGGCTTACGGTCTCAATCACGTATTGCGTGACACCTAGCGAGTCATTGACGGATTTCAGCATGAAACCGCCAATTACGGTTGCAAGCGGCAGTAGCATGACTTTAATGCCATCATAAACAGCTTCGAACATATCGTTCATCGAAATCAGTTTTTGTGCGCCGTAGAAGCTAATGGTGAAGATCAGCGCGACGAAAACCCCCGCCAGTAGGTCGATACCAAAGTACCAGCTGGCAGCAACGAGGACGATCATCGGTAAAAGGAAGTTGATCAGACCCATTGTCGGATTGGTGTGCGCAGAAACTTCAGAACCAAAGTCCACATCGGTTGCGCCGTCTGGACGAACTTGACCATTCTTCGCACGCTCTTCTGCTTTTTTCATTGCGCCGAGGTCAGGGATTTTTTCCATCGCAACCAGCAGAACAATCACCAAAGTTACCCAGCCGTAAGCCATGTAAGGAATTGCTTGCATATACGTCTGAATACCTTGGCCTGCTTCAGCGACGCCGTTTGCTTCTAGCAGCGAGCTAAAGAAGATGGCCCAAGTGGAAATCGGCACCAGAATACAGATAGGCGCTGCGGTTGAATCCACTAGATAAGAGAGCTTTTCACGAGAGATCTTGTAGCCGTCAGTGACTTTTTTCATCGATGATGAAATTGCAATTGCGTTTAAGTAGTCATCAATAAAGATCAGGATACCCAGAGCAAATGTCATCAACATCGATTGCTTGCGGCTTTTGACCTTGGTGACAAGCATATCGGAGAAGCTCAAAATACTGCCGCCTTTCTCCAACACGGCAATCAAACCGCCCATCAAACCACATACGAGGATGATCCATGCGATGGTTTCATCCATCATCACACTCATCGAAATATCGACAATTTGCTCGACCGCTTCAGTTGGATTGAGCAGAAGTACCCCAGCAATTGCGCCACTAAAAAGGGCTTCCACAGTTCGGTGTGTCGTGAGGGCAAAGACCAAAACCAACGCGGTTGGCAGAAGGCTCATCCATCCGTAGGCTTCGCCTTCCTCATGATTTAATCCGATAGTGGTAAAAAAGATAAACGTCGCAACTGAGATTAAAGAAACAATAATATGTTGAGTATTGATTTTAAGCGGCGCATCCAGCGCCTTGGTTTGCGTTGTCATAAAGTGCATTTCCTTTGTTTATGCCGAGTGCAACATCCAGTCGATTTCCAATGGAGTAATCGCTCGCTCAAATTCTGCGAGTTCACTCCGCTTGCAAGCTAGATACAAGTCAATAAAGTCTTGTGAGATGTATTGAGCCAACTCGCTGTGCTCCAGTCGCTCTAGCGCTTCTGACATACGCAGCGGCAGTTCAACAGCATCGTCACTTAAGGTTGGCGGACATTGGTCTTTGGTGTAGTTATCACTCGCTAATACTGCGGAAAGTACTACTGCAGCGAGAATGTAAGGGTTAACGTCAGCGCCAGCGATACGATGCTCAATACGACGGTTTTTACTGTCGCTAATCGGCACACGCAGCGCCACGCCTCGGTGGTTTTCTCCCCAGTCGGCTTTTGTTGGCACATACGCACCCGGTAAAAAGCGGCGGAAGGAGTTAACGTTCGGACAAATCAAACCCATGGCATCGGAGGTTTGTGACAACATGGCTGCCATGGTTTGATAGAAGAAGGGGCTAGCTTGACCATCGGTTTGACTAAAGTGGTTGTTACCATCTTTATCAACCAAGCTGAGGTGAATGTGCATGCCATTACCCGCTTGTTCACCAAAAGGTTTCGCCATAAATGTCGCATCAAACCCGTGCTGGTGAGCCACTTGGCGAATCAAACGTTTTGCAATGATGATCTCATCACACGCTCGCAGTACATCTTTGGAATGGTTGAAGTTGATTTCGAACTGTCCCGGTGCAGACTCAGAAAGAGCGCCGGACGTATTCAACCCTTGCTCTAATGCGATTCGATTAAGATCGGTCAAGAAATCCGCGTAGTCATCTAATCCATCAAGGTCGTAAACCTCGGTGTCTTTTTCTCGTGTTTTCTTCGTTGGATTAATTGCCGTTAATGGTTCGCCATTTTCCCCACGAGTTTTGTCGATTAAATAGAACTCTAACTCTAGCGCGACACATGGGTACTGATCTTTGGCATGCAGCGTTTGCAACATAGACGCGAGAATGTTGCGGATGAACAGTGGGTTAGGGTGTTGCCCGGTTTCATCCATCATACTAAGCAGTAGTTGGCCAACTTGTTCCTTTGCCGTTGGCATCAAAGTTCCACTGATTGGGTAACAGAGGTGATCTGGTTCTCCGAGATCTTCGCCCAACCCCGCAGTTTCAACGACGTTACCTTTAGTATCAAGGGTGATGGTCGAGAGGGGGAGTGCTACCCCTTTATCAAGCTTCTCTAGTGCGTCTATCGGGATGCGCTTTCCTCTTGGAGTGGCATTGATATCGGTAAAGATAAGGTCGATAAATTCTATATCGGGCCATTTTTGTTTAAAATTTTGTACTTCCTGTAGATACGATTCCATTTTCTTCTCCAAATAGCCTGACGAGTAGAAATTAGAAATAACCAAGTTAACAAATAAATTACAGTGTTTTAATTAAATCGTTTGTTTTTCAGGTTATTTTTAATTTAAACATGCACTTATACTGTGCTTTTGGTGTTTAACGGCTGGTTTTTATGCCTTTCTGTTAACTATTTTGTAACAGTTGATTTTGTTTTGTTCAATATAATGAGCATAAATATTCAATTTAGTGGCCTAAATAGTGCTTTAGATCACGTTGTGACGATAATAACGAATATCCGTGTTGATAATTTTGTACATGATTTGTAGGGTAAATGTTAAATAAATCGAACACGGAAATGTCATGTCAGGAACACGCAAACCCATCATTGGTGTGGTTAGCTGCACTAAAGAGTTAGGTGGCTATCAGATACAAGCGGTCAACGACTTTTACTTACGCGCCGTTAAGGATTTTGGAGGGCTACCGATTATGTTAGCTCAAGAAATGTCGGGAGACGACGTAGCCACCATATTAGACATGTGTGATGGCTTCCTATTTCCTGGTAGTCATTCGAATGTTGCTCCGCATCGATACAATGCAACACATGAAGAAAGCCATAAAGATGAAGCGCGTGATGAACTATCACTGACGTTAATTCGTCACGCGGTAGACCAAAACATTCCGTGCCTTGGTATCTGTCGTGGTTTCCAAGAGATGAATGTTGCACTAGGCGGCTCATTAAACCCAGCCGTTCACGATTCAGGCTTTAATGATCATCGCGAAGCGACTGTTGAAGATTTCGAACAAAAATACGCGCCCGCTCATGCGGTATTAGTGCAAAAGCAGAGTTTGTTTGAACAATGGTTGGTACAAAATCACTGGGAAAATACCACCTTTTTTGAAGTGAACACGCTGCACAATCAAGGCGTCGATCAGCTTGCTCCTCAACTGCAAGTCGAAGCTAAAGCCCCGGATGGCCTAGTAGAAGCATTTAGTCTTCCGCAACAAAAATTTTTCGTTGGCGTGCAGTGGCACCCAGAATGGAAAGCAAAAAACAATCATTTCTCTCAAATTTTATTCAATGAATTTATGATGGCAGCCTCTCGTTAAACGTTTGGAGCTGCATGAATGGACAATCATGAGATTGGTAAAAATATTGTTCAGTTACGTAAAAAACATGGATTGTCACAAAGGGAATTAGCCGAACGCGCTGGTATTACCCACAGTGCAATCTCGTCCATTGAAAATGGCAAAGTGAGCCCGTCGGTCAGCTCACTACAAAAAATCGTCAATGTATTTTCTTTATCACTGTCGGAGTTTTTCATTTTTGAACAATCTTCGAATGATGAAGTGAAAGTGGTCTTCAAACCGTCAGATCTCGTGGAAATTGGGAGCGAGACGGTATCCATGAAACTAGTGACGAATGGCGACAAAGATCAAGTTATTGGATTCTTGATCGAAGAATACGCACCACATGGAACAACAGGTGCGGCGGAAATCAGACACGAAGGCGAAGAGGTCGGCACGATTTTAGAGGGAGAAATCACTCTAGAGTACAAAGGCCACTCCTACGTCCTCACAGCCGGCGAGTCGTACATTATTGATACGACGAAGCCACATCGATTTACGAATCACACAGACAAGGCTTGTCGATTGATAAGTGCGCATACGCCAACCACATTTTAGTGGGGGCTTGCCTTGTGTGATCACAAGGAGAGCGTATGAAAACCCAAGAGCAATGGATTGAGCTAAAAAACAATCTAAACATCGAAAACAGGGCGTACATTAACGGTGAATACAGTGCCGCTTTAACAGGGCAAACCATCCCGGTAGTTAACCCAGCAACAGACAAGATATTCACCGAAATCGCCCGTTGTCAAAGTGAAGATGTAGACCTCGCGGTATCATACGCTCGCCAAGCATTTCAATCTGGTATCTGGAGTGAAAGCAGCCCAGCTCATCGCAAAGCAGTGCTTAAACAGTTTGCTGACCTGATTGATCAACACCAAGAAGAGTTAGCACTATTAGAAACTCTCGATACTGGTAAACCTATCTCTCACAGCTTCTCTACCGATATTCCTGGCGCAGCAAACTCTTTACGCTGGTACGCCGAATCGATCGACAAAGTGTACGGTGAAGTTGCCCCAACAGAAAAAGACGTACACGCTTTTATTTCTCATCAGCCAATTGGTGTGGTTGCCGCGGTTGTGCCGTGGAACTTCCCACTTTGGCTCGCGTGTTGGAAGCTTGGCCCTGCTTTAGCGGCTGGTAACAGCGTGATTCTAAAACCGTCAGAAAAATCTTCTCTCACCGCGATATTCCTAGGTCAACTTGCTTCTCAAGCGGGTTTGCCAACAGGCGTTTTCCAAGTCGTGACGGGTTTTGGTCATGAAGCTGGCGACGCGCTGGCGAAACACCAAGACGTAGACTGCATCGCCTTCACAGGCTCGACGCGCATTGCAGGTCAACTGATGGTCAGCTCGGGTGAGAGCAACCTAAAGCGCGTGTTTGCAGAAGCGGGCGGCAAGAACGCGAACATCGTGTTTGAAGATTGTGATGATTTAGACCGCGCAGCAGCAGAAACCGCCGCAGGGTGTTTCTACAACCAAGGTGAGGTGTGCGTCGCGGCAACCCGTCTGCTTGTTCACGAAAGCATCAAAGATCAGTTCATAGAAAAAGTTATTCAAGCGTCGAAAGCGTTCACGCCAAAAGACCCAATGGACCCAAGTTCATCCATGGGCGCGCTTATCGACCAAGATCATAAATCAAAAGTGTTGGAATACATCTCGTTAGGTGAATCAGAAGGTGCAAACGTACGTTGTGGCGGCGATGTCGATGGGCAGGGCGCATTTGTTTCCCCAACCATTTTAGACAACGTCGACAACAAGATGCGTGTCGCCCAAGAGGAAATTTTTGGTCCGGTGCTGTGTGTCATTCCATTCAAAGATGAAGCGCAAGCAATTGAGATCGCTAACGATTCGAAGTATGGCTTAGGTGCTGCACTTTGGAGTAGCAATATCAACCGCGTTCATCGCGTAGCAAAACGACTGCAAGCCGGCTCGGTTTGGGTCAACAACTACAACGAAGGTGATATGACGGTCCCATTTGGCGGATTCAAAATGAGCGGAAATGGTCGAGACAAGTCTCTCCACGCGATTGAAAAATTCACCGAAACCAAAACCACTTGGATTCGCCTCCATCCTTAAGCCTGCTGACGATTACGATAAATAAAGGAATAGTTCTATGAACAAGCATACGGATTCGTTCTATGCGCACTCTGTGCCAAACATGCCGGAATACCCACAACTGCAAGACAACATCGAGTGCGATGTGTGTGTAGTCGGTGCGGGATTTTCTGGTCTTTCTTCTGCGCTGCACCTAGCAGAAAAGGGTTTTAAAGTCGTTGTGTTAGAAAGCGCAAAAGTGGGCTTTGGGGCAACTGGTCGTAACGGTGGCCAAATCGTTAACAGCTACAGCCGAGATGTTGACGTGATTGAAAGCCGTTACGACCAAAACCAAGCCAAAGCTCTGTGCGATATGATTTTTGAAGGCGGCGATATCATCCGTGGTCTGATTGACAAATACGACATCAACTGCGATTACAAGCGAGGCGGCTTGTTCACGGCACTGAATAGTAAACAACTCAAAGGGCTAGAAGAACATAAGAAGAACTGGGAGCGTTACGGCAACGACCAACTGACTCTGCTTGACGCAGGAGAGGTAGAACAAGCGGTAGGCACGAAAGTGTACACTGGCGGTTTGCTGGATATGCGCGGTGGTCATATTCACCCGCTGAAACTGGCATTAGGTGAAGCCGCTGCGTTCATTTCTCTAGGTGGTCAAATCTTTGAGCAGTCGGCGGTCGTGTCGATTGATAAAGGGATGAACCCAGTAGTTAAAACTGCGCAAGGCAGCGTGAAGAGCAAGTACGTGGTACTGGCAGGTAACGCCTACCTTGGTGGTTTGGCACCAAACATCAGCAACAAAGCGATCCCGTGCGGCACACAAGTGGTGGCGACTCAGCCTTTGAGTGATGAGCAGTTAAAACAAGTGCTAACCAGTGACTACTGCGTTGAAGACTGTAACTACTTGCTTGACTACTTCCGCTTAACCGCCGACAAGCGTTTGTTGTTCGGAGGTGGCGTGGTTTACGGCGCACGTGACCCAGAAAACATTGAAGCACTGATCCGTCCGAAGATGGAGAAAGTCTTCCCACAATTGAAAGGCATCAAGATCGATTACACCTGGACGGGTAACTTCTTACTGACTTACTCACGCATGCCGCAATTTGGCTCGTTTGCAGACAACATTTACTACCTACAAGGCTACAGCGGTCACGGTGTAACGTGTACTCATCTCGCAGGCAAGTTGCTGGCAGAAGCTCTGACCGGACACGCAGAACGCTTTGATGCGTTTGCGGCTCTGAAACATTACTCCTTCCCGGGGGGCCGCCACTTCCAAATTCCGTTTACGGCAATGGGCGCGGCTTACTACAACCTACGTGACAAACTGGCGATTTAAGAGATAAGGAATATCCAATGAGCAAAGTAGTGAAATTTGCAGCCCTTCAACTGACGAAAAGCTGGGATCTGGAAGAAAATCTAGCTAAAGCCAAAAAGGCGATTCGTGAAGCAGCACAAAACGGTGCGAACGTGATTCTTCCTCAAGAGCTGTTCGCTGCACCTTACTTCTGCAAAAAACAAGAAGCGAAGTATTTCGAGCTTGCGGAAGAAACGGAGAATTGTCGTCTTATTAAAGAGATGAGTGCGTTGGCTAAAGAGCTCGGCGTGGTTATTCCTGTCAGCTACTTTGAAAAATCGGGCAATACGTTTTTTAACTCGTTAGTGATGATTGATGCCGATGGCACGGTACTAGATAACTACCGCAAGTCGCATATTCCTGATGGCCCGGGCTACAGCGAAAAGTACTATTTTAGCCCTGGCGATACCGGTTTCAAAGTGTGGCAAACCAAGTTCGGTAAGTTCGGTGCTGGCATTTGTTGGGACCAATGGTTTCCAGAGCTTGCGCGCAGCTTGGCTCTGCACGGCGCGGAAGCGATTTTCTATCCAACTGCAATCGGTACTGAGCCTCAAGATCCAACACTGGACTCGCGTGATCACTGGCAACGTACAATGCAAGGTCACTCGGCAGCAAACCTCGTTCCAGTGGTTGCGTCAAACCGAGTGGGCACTGAGGTCGATGATGGTATCGAGACCACGTTCTACGGCTCTTCTTTTATCACTGACCACACTGGTGCAAAAATTGCCGAAGCACCACGTGAAGGTGAAACCATTATTTACGCAGAAATCGATCTCGCTGCGACAGCGAAAGCGCGTCACGCGTGGGGCTTGTTCCGCGACCGTCGTCCAGACCTTTACACCAGCGTTGGTAAACTAGCTGTTTAAAGAGGCGTTAAAATGAAGTTATCGACAACACCAGCGCAAGATGGCTTCTATTTTCCGGCTGAATTTCAGCCGGTGAGTGAAGTTTGGTTAGCGTGGCCAGAAAGAAAAGATAACTGGCGTGACGGCGCATTACCCGCGCAAGAAACCTTCGCCAGAATCGCTAACTTAATCGCGGAAGTGACCAAAGTGTGCGTCGCGGTATGCTCGCACAACTTTGACCGAGCGCGTCAAATGCTCCACTCAGACGTACGTTTGGTGGAAATCCCATTTAACGATGCGTGGATGCGCGATATCGGGCCGACCGTGCTCGTGAATCAGGCGGGTGAGCGCCGTGGGATTAGTTGGCAATTTAACGCGTGGGGCGGCGAGTACAACGGGCTTTACGATAACTGGCTGCAGGACGATCTTGTCGCTGGCTCGGTGTGCGACATCATCGGTATAGATTATTACCGCGCACCGTTTGTACTTGAAGGTGGGGCGATTCACACCGATGGTGAAGGCACCCTTTACACCACAGAAGAGTGCTTGCTTAGTCCGGGGCGAAATCCGCAATTGAGCAAAGCGCAAATCGAAGAGCAGTTAAAGGTGTATCTCGGAATCGAAAAAGTCATTTGGTTGCCAAATGGTTTATTCAATGACGAAACAGACGGCCATGTTGACAACCTGATGCACGTTATCGCACCGGGTAAGGTGGTACTGAGTTGGACCGATGACTCAAGTGATCCGCAATACGCGTTGTCTCGTCAAGCGGAACAAGTACTGAAATCTCAGCACGATGCGAAAGGGCGCGAGATTGAAATTGTCCGTTTGCCATTACCGGGTCCGTTGCATTACAGCGAGCGCGAAGCCAATGGCATTGACGCCAGTTCAGGAATGAGCCGACAAGCTGGCGAACGCCTAAGTGCCTCTTACGCCAACTTTCTTATCGTCAACGGACATGTGTTCTTACCGATGTTGGATGAAGACACCGACGCCATTGCGATCGATATTTTGCAAAACGCGATGCCGGAATACCAAATCATCGCGATACCGTCGAGAGAGGTTCTACTCGGCGGAGGGAACATTCACTGCATTACGCAGCAGATCCCTGCTTAAACATAAGCTCGCCGCTGACTTAGCGGCGATGATGAGTTGTCAAAAGGAATGACCATGCAACAGATACAAAACCAAAGCCTTGTTTCGTTTATGGTAGCGAACCCACAACAGGGCATTGCAGTGACTAATCCGGCGACCGGAGAGCTTCTTGGGTACGCACCAGTCTCAACCGAGAATGACATTTTAAATAGCATTGAACGTGCCCATGTGGCGCAGAAAGAGTGGGCGGCACTGCCAGCAAAAACGCGCGCTGGTATGCTCAATAGTTGGTTCCAACTTCTATTGGAAAACAAAGCCGACCTTGGCCGTTTGATGACGTTAGAACAAGGTAAGCCGCTAACAGAAGCTCAAGGTGAAGTGCTTTACGGCGCGAGCTTTATCGAATGGTTTGCTGAAGAAGCGAAACGTACCTACGGTGAGACGATTCCTGCGCCAAGTGCAGACAAGCGTTTGGTTACCATCAAACAGCCAATTGGTGTTGCCTGTGCGATTACGCCTTGGAACTTCCCAATTGCGATGATTACGCGCAAAGCAGGACCCGCTTTAGCCGCAGGTTGTAGCTTCGTCGTAAAACCATCTGAATCCACGCCGCTGTCTGCGTTTGCGGTTGCAGAACTCGCCTACCAAGCGGGTATCCCACGCGACGTACTGCAAGTGGTACTGGGTGAAAACTCACGTCAGGTAGGCGCTATCTTCACTTCGCATCCGTTGATTCGCAAGTTGTCTTTCACTGGCTCTACTCAGGTGGGTAGCGTGCTGATGCAACAAAGCGCGGCTGACATCAAACGTACCTCAATGGAGCTGGGTGGTAACGCGCCGTTTATCGTATTCGATGATGCGGATATTGATGCAGCGGTTGCGGGCGCGATGGCGTCGAAATTTCGTAACGCAGGTCAAACGTGTGTTTGCGCCAACCGTTTCTACGTACACAGCAAAGTGTATGACGAGTTTGTTGCTAAGTTCGACGCTGCGGTTCAGCAACTCAAAGTCGGTAACGGCTTAGAAGAAGGCGTGAACATCGGTCCTGTGATAAGCGAATCGGCAAAGCAAGGCATTCAAGCGCTTATCGACGGTGCTATTGAGCAAGGCGCGAAGCCAGTTTCAGAACTCAAAACGCTCGATGGTCTATTTATGCAGCCAGTGGTGCTCAAAGACGTTACTCACGACATGAAGATTGTTTCCGAGGAAATCTTTGGCCCTGTCGCGCCAGTGATTCGCTTTGACAGCGATGAACAACTGATCGAAATGGCGAACGACACCATCTACGGCCTCGCGTCGTACTTCTACAGCCAAAACATTCACCGTGTTTGGAAAATCGCAGAAGCGCTCGAATACGGCATGGTCGGCATTAACGAAGGCATGATCTCTACTGAAGTGGCTCCTTTCGGTGGTGTTAAGCAGTCCGGCATCGGACGCGAAGGAGCAAAACAAGGTATTGATGAATACATGGACGTGAAATATCTCTGCTTTGGCGGCAACTAATTAAGGACAAAACAATGACAAACCAACAACTACACGAAAGAAGAAGCCAAGTTATCGCTCAAGGCATGGGCGCACTGTACCCACTTTACGTCGAGAAAGCTGAAAACGCTTACGTATGGGATATCGAAGGCAACAAATATATCGACTTTGCAGCAGGCATCGCAGTAACTAATACAGGGCATTCTCACAAGCGCATTAGCGAAGCGGTAAAAGCCCAGCTGGACAACTTTTCGCACACGTGTGCGATGGTTACGCCGTACGCGTCATTCGTTGAGCTGGCTGAAAAGCTAACAGAACTTGCACCAGGTGAGACTAAGAAGAAAGCGATCTTTCTAACCACTGGCGCCGAGGCGGTCGAAAACGCCGTGAAAGTAGCGCGCGCTCATACTGGTCGTAGCGGCGTGATAGCGTTCAAAGGCGGCTTTCACGGTCGTACAAATATGACGATGGGGTTAACCGGTAAAGTTGCGCCGTACAAAGCGGGCTTTGGTCCTTTCCCGAACGAAATCTACCACGCGCCGTACCCAAATGCGTTCCACGGCATCAGCATTGAGCAAAGCTTACAAGCGATCGACGATCTATTTGCTTGCGATATTGAACCTTCACGCGTTGCGGCGATCATCTTCGAGCCAGTGCAAGGTGAGGGCGGCTTCTACAAAGCACCTGAAGCGTTTGCACAAGGCTTGCGTCAGCTGTGTGATAAGCACGGTATCATGCTGATTGCCGATGAAATCCAGACTGGTTTTGCTCGTACCGGTAAAATGTTTGCCACAGAATACCTAGGCATTGAACCAGACCTAATGACAATGGCGAAAGGCATTGCTGGTGGTTTCCCTATCTCAGCGGTGGTTGGGAAAGCGGATGTGATGGACTCTGCGCTGCCGGGTGGTTTAGGTGGCACTTACGCGGGATCTCCACTTGGTTGTGTTGCTGGTCTTGAAGTGCTGAAAATCATCGAAGAAGAAGATTTGTGTGCTAAAGCGATGGGCATAGGTGAAGTGGTCAATGCACGTATGACTAAACTGCAACAGTCAGTGCCTGCTATTGGTGAAATCCGTACCACGGGTGCGATGATGGCGATTGAATTTACTGACCCAGAATCAGGCAAACCACTGCAAGAGATGACCAAAGCGGTGATTTCTAAAGCGCAAGAAAACGGCCTTATTCTGCTTTCTTGTGGAGTAAAAGCGAACGTGATTCGCTTGTTGCCGCCGCTAACCATTGAGCCTGAAGTGCTTAGTGAAGGTTTAGATAAGTTGGAAAAAGTGATTCTTGAAGTGGCGTAATTCACGCGCTTTTAATTAGCAATCACAAGTAAAGGAAACGGTTGACACCAATCGTTTCCTTTTTGTTTTTGGAAAATCGTCTTTCGCTTGTCTAAACGTCCTGTTTAAGTTGTAAGCGGAATCGATAAAAAAGTGTGTATCGACTCGAAAAACGCTTGCGATTCCAAGAATATCGGGTGAATTGGTAACTCGAAAAAATTACATTTGAATCAATGGTCTATGCAGTACCAATAGTAACTTACCACTCACCATTAAGGACTCAAATGAAACGTTCACTACTTGGATTAACCATGATTGCCTCTTTCAGCTGTTTGGCTGAGGGCGCTTTGGATCTCACCACGCTTTCAAACAATAATACCGACAACCTCGTATGGGTTGGACATTTGAGCCCAGACACCGATAGTGCCGTTTCCGTTATCCTTGCGTCACACATCTACGGCGGAGAAGCAGCGCTAACTGGCGAAGCGAACCCAGAAAGTAAGTTTGTGTTTGAATTTTGTGGCATGGACGCGCCAAAAGTGAAGGCGGATTTCTCTTCTTACCACATTGGTTTGGTGGATTTCAACCAATCGACTCAACTTGCAAAATCGGTTGATCCAACTTCCATCGTGGCAATCATCGACCACCACGCGATGGGCAGTTCGCCAATCAGCATGCCGCAAATCGTCACGATGGACATTCGTGCTTGGGGTTCTGCAGCAACAATTCTTACGGCAAATGCCGAGAAGTTAAACGTTAAACTGCCTAAGAATATTGCGTGTGCAGGTTTAGGAGCAATTTTGTCGGACACGGTTGTGTTTCAATCTTCGACTACCACTGAATATGACAAACAGTACGCGCAAAAGCTGGCGGACATTGCAGGCATCAAAGACATCAAAGGTTTTGGTGAACAAATGTTGTTGGCGAAATCGGATCTGAGCCATTTCTCAGCAGAGACGATTTTGACGATGGACTACAAGAACTTTGAATTCGCGGGTAAAAAGGTAGGCATCGGCGTAGCAGAAACGCTCAATGCGCAGCAGTTGATTGACCGCAAACAGGACTTCAACGAAGCTATTCAAGCGTATAAGAAAGCTCAGAATCTTGATTACTTGTTCTTCTCGATCACAGATACCAAGCACAAACGTGCAAACATGCTTTGGGCGGATGATGCAGATAAGAAAGTGCTATCAAAAGCCTTTGATGTGAAAATTGACAATGACATGTTGGTATTGGATGGCGTGACGTCTCGCAAGCGTCAAATTGGTCCTGCAATTCAACAAGCGATTGAATCACTCTAGTGACTAAGCCACACTGAAAATAATCAAAAAACCACCGTTAAAGGTGGTTTTTTCGTTTTTGGCAAGACAGAGTTGGAAATTTAGATTCCACGCAAAAGAGCAGAAGAAAACAGTCTCCCGCTTGCGATAAGCCATTGCGTATATAATAAAGGTCAATTGCTATCATTATTAGCTCATAATCTCATGCGAGAGAGTTGTAAAAGCTAATGTGCAGCAGTAGTCTCAGCAAATAATTGCCGCTCAATCACTTATTCTTTGCGATTGAGAGTCCATCCCCACTTTTCCACTTATTAAAGTGAGATAGTGAACCTGCTTACTGAAAATTGTTCGTGGCAGAACATTAGGAGGAGTTTTGGCTAATAAGACAATAAGAAATGCCATCTTAATAGGGCTAGTCCCCATCATTATTTTTGCTGTCGTTTTTAATGCCTTGTCAAATTTATATGTTGGGCATATCAAAGAGGCGAAAATCAAAACGTTGGTTGAATACTTAAATCAAAGATCCACGTTTTTAGAGAGTGCCATTACCAAACAGATCGCCCAGCTCGACTTCAACTGTCAATCTGATGATATGAAAGTGCTGCGTGACCCTCGTTACTACAACCGCTACATTCGATTTATTGGCATGACCACGGAAGATGGCGACTCGTGCTCAAGCGTAGGGATGCCTGTCTCCAAAGTTACGTCATCCAAACGGGTTCCAGTAGATACCAACTTCTATATTTCCTTGATTTTGCCGGAATACAAAGACCAAGCAGAATGGATGGTAATTTATGACAATCAGCACGTTGAGGTGTTTTGGGTTCTCGATAACAGTTGGGTAAAACAGCTTATTGCTGAGCCGTGTGAAGAGTGCTTATTCGTAAAATTTGAATATCACGAACCTATGTTTGGTGACCTTTCAATTAGTCGCGGCATGCCAAACATTATTGATGAAGACAATGCGCTATCGAGCGAGTTTTTCTTCTCTGACGAATCTCAGGCCAACATGCTCATCAAGATTTACAGTGGTGAAGCCTTGGCCGCATACGCGAATCAGCGTCTTTTCGTGTGGGGTGTGCCTGCTACTTTGATTCTTGGGATTGTGTTTGCGCTGTTTTATATCTCAAGTAAAAGCCTAAGAAAGTCTATCAAAGGGCTGATTCAAAACGGTATCAATAACGGCGAATTTATCCCTTACTATCAAGCTATTGTGGATAGCAGAGATGGCCAAACTGTAGGTTATGAAGCGTTGGTGCGTTGGTCAAGACGCGATGGTTTGGTGCCACCTAATATGTTTATTGGCGCCGCAGAAGAGAGCGGATTGATTGTTCCGATGACGAACCAGATGATTCGCAAAATCATCCAAGACCTTGAGTCACTGCCTGAGTCGATTTGGGTGAGTGTCAATATTGTCTCTTCTCATTTAGAAACCGGTTCGCTAACCAAACTTCTAGCAGATTTGAATTGGCCGTGTGCAAACCGAATTCATTTTGAGCTAACAGAAAGAATTCCGGTTAAAGACGTAGAAGCCGCGAAAAAAGAGATTCTCTACCTCACCAACAAAGGTTACAAGTTCAAAATTGATGACTTTGGAACTGGGTATGGTGGCTTTTCTTATTTGCAGGACTTGGGTATTCGCTGCTTGAAAGTGGACAAAATGTTCGTTGATCCAATTGGCTCAGACGACCAAAAACTCAAAGTGTTGGATTCTATTGTGTCTGCGGCGATGAAAGCGGAATGTGAAATGATTGCTGAAGGTGTAGAAAACAGAAAACAGATTGAGTATTTGGCCACGCACAATATCTACTTGATCCAAGGTTATGTGTACGCAAAACCAGAGCCAATCGAGAATATTGCTGAACCGAATCCGGAGGCGTAACTTCTGTTCGTTGATTTTAAAGGTGTCCAATGTGGCACCTTTTTTCTTGCCTATTGTTTACCAGAAAATAGGGAAGTCATTAAAAGTGACTCCCAACTCTAAACCGAAAACTTGAGCTGATTTTTATATCACGATGAGACGATTTTGATATTCGGCATATTGTCGAACTGAGCACTTCCCATTACATTTTTTTGCCATCTCATAGATGGTCGTCGAAGTAAATAAACAGAATGTAATTTCTAAATTTATGTATTGTGAGAATCACGATGAGTGAACATGAGTTCGTGTGCTCGTTTGACGAGCAATTAGCGATGGCCAAAAGTGAATTAATTTCAGCGATTACCCGTTATCGAGAACACATCTTGATGAGAGATACTAAAAACAGAGCTAAGTTGGAGGTTGAATTAGAGAAAAAGTTTCATACATACGAAGCGCTAACCAGTCAGCGGTATTGCTGAGTTGTTTGTATTCATAATTTGAATTTTTAATGTTGTCTAATAATAAAAGTTTGAATGTCTGACTCTATGATAAGCAAAAATACTTTTAATAAGATCGCAACGCTATTACTCGTCACGAGTTTGTTTGGTTGTAATAGCGACAGTGGAAGCAGCACTAGCCAACCACCAATGAGCTTGCCAGAAGAAGTATTACCTGACGAGCCAGAAATTGAAGCGCCAATACCGGAACTGCCAGTGCCTGAGTTTCCTGATATTTCCAAACCGGAAGTTCCTGAAACGCCAGAGGTGACGCCGCCGGAGCCTTCTGATCCCGTTATTCCAGAGCCGCCAGTACCAGACAAAGTGGTGTCTCGTATTGCACTAAACCAAAGCCATGTGTCGCTTGCAGAGGGTGAGCTGGCGCAGGTGAAAGTCATCGGCTTTTATAACGATGAAACTCAAGACGACCTTACATCACAAGTTGTTTGGAACGTTGAAAATGCTGACATTGTTAACATCGACGAACGCGGTGTGATTACAGCGGTTAAAACGGGTGTTTCGGTCATTCGCGCAGACCTAGATGAGTTCAGTAGCGAAATGACTGTACAGGTTGTGGACGCGAAGTTGACCAACATTTACTTCGATGTGCCACATAAGGCGATTGCCAAAGGGCTAAGCTTTCAAGCGAAAGCTTACGGTGAATATACCGACAAACAAACCCGTGATATTAGCCATCTCGTAGAGTGGGATTCCACAGATTGTAGCGTTGTCATGCCAGGCACAAATGGTATTTTCACCGCACAAGATGAGGGTGACGCGGATATCTATGCCGAACTTGATGGCTTAACCAGTAAGCATGGTTCTATTACTGTCACGCCTGCGGTATTAGTGAGTATGGACATTTCGTCAACCGCACTGGAAATGCCGTTGGGCACACATAAGACTTTGGTGGTCATGGGAACGTTGAGCGATGGTGAACAAGTCGACCTCACCCGAGGTATCACTTGGCACGTCGATAACGATGTGGTTGAGATTGTCGACAACGTTGTGAAAGCCAAACATAAAGGAACAGCGTTGGTGACGGCTGCGTCAGATGGTGTGCAAAGCGAGCCAATACAAGTGCAGGTAACCGATGCAATCCTAACAAATATTGAAGTGACAACGAATGCGTCGAGCGTGGCAAAAGGCAACTCGACCCTGCTGTCTGCACAAGGAGTCTATAGCGATGAAAGCCGCGTTGAGTTGACCGAACAGGTTGCTTGGTGGGTTGATAATCAAGATGTCCTACAACTAGAAGGCGATCGCGTTAAAGGTCTTGCGGTAGGGCAGGCAATGGTTTACGCCACCAAAGATGCGATCACCAGTGCACCATTGCAAATTCAAGTAACGAATGCGGTGTTAGAAAAAATCCATGTTCATCCTAGTGAAATCACTATAGAGGAAAAGAACGTCCAGCGATTTTATGCCTACGGTGAATATAGCGATGAAACCACTCAGGATGTAACGCATCGAGTGACATGGCGAAGCAGTAATAAAGCGGTTTTAGATTTGATTGCTGGTGGACTCTCAAATAGTGCTCAGCTTGGTTCGGTCACCATTTCAGCTTCCTTTGGGGAATTAAAAGGCACCTCTGAGGTCAAGGTTGTTGAGGCGGAAGAAAAAGAGTCTGCCATCTCTATTTGCCCACAGCCTCGTTCAGGAGAAGGAAGCGCGGAAGCGTGTTTGATGGTAGCGAGTGATGAAGATGGTCGCCTATTTACCGCACCACCATCAGTGAAGCTCATGAACAAACTAGGCTATGAGCTTGTTAAACCTTTGAGCTACGACGCGACAAAACCGAAAACTTACGTTGGCATCAAAACGGAAGACGGTACACGCGGCCCTGTGGGTGACTTTGCGATGTTCAACCAATACGGACGTGATCGCGCAGGCTTAACCAGCCAATACGCAAACTGGTGTCATGATTTGTCTGTAAGAAACTTTGCTGGCCGTGACAACTGGCGTCGTGCCACACGCAATGAGTTGTTTAGCTTGTATCGTGCATCACGAGGCAGTGTTTGGGACGGGACTGAAAGCATCTATGAAGAAGACAAAGATGGCGGAGGTTTTGGTTGGCCAGCGAATTCGGAATATTGGTCTACTTCGCTAATGGATTTACCGCATCATGAGGGCGTCGTGTATGACATCATTAACCTGCATCGAGGTCGAGCGCAGTTGGTGATGGATGCTCGAGACCCGGCTTATGCTTCCTGCGTGTCTGACGCGCCTGGCGTTCCTCTTAAGTAATTGAAAGTTAGTGAAAGTAAGTGAATAGGCTCCTTCGGGAGCTTATTTTTTATCTCATTAGCATTGCTTGACTTCACTTATTAGCCGCGTAGCATCGATGTACGTCAATATTATGTGCAAAGGAAGGCCATATGACCGTCAAGGTATTTTGGAAAAAACCTTACCAAACAGAACTCACCTCCACGGTAACTCGAATTTCGGACAACGAAGTAGAGTTATCCCACACTATTTTTTATGCTGAATCCGGCGGACAAGAGAGCGATGCAGGTACGATCGACGGGATTCGTGTCGTCGGTGCAATTAAGTCTGGCTCACGCATTGTTTACACTCTAGAACGTCAACCCACGTTTCGAGTTGGCGACCAAGTGATCACTCAAATTGACTGGCAAAGGCGTTATGCGTTGATGAAGCTCCACTTTGCGGCGGAAGTCATACTTGAACTGTTCACGCAAAAATTTGCAAACATTCAGAAGGTTGGCGCACATATCTCAGCAGATAAAAGCCGAATTGATTTTGAATGGCCTGAAAGCATCACGCCACTGCTGGCGGAGTTTCAACAACGAGCTCAGGCAGTTATCGATTCGGACGCTGAGATTGAGAGCGCATTCTCTGACGAAGGCCAAGAAAGGCGCTATTGGAAAGTGGAAGGCTTCGCTCAAGTGCCTTGCGGTGGTACACATCTTAAACGCACCTCTGAAGTTGGACGCATTGCCTTAAAACGTAAAAACGTTGGCAAAGGAAAAGAAAGAGTCGAAATTAGTCTGGTTAACTAACCGATTTCAGCGTTCAGTATTTCTGAACGCTGATTAAAAAATATCAAATTGACTCCCTGACCGCGAGAACTAACATTCACGCACTTTGTTCATATCGTTTCAAGATAGCGTTGACACTCATTTTGGAAATGTAAATGAAGGCTTTGATTGAGGTTCTTGAGGGGCAGGTGCAACACTGTCCGATAAATCAAAAGTTTGATATTAGCTCGACGGATTTTTACATTGTCTTAAACCATAACTGTGCTTTGGAGTTATGTGATTCTAAAGGTATTAAACAGTTTATCGAACCACCTTGCTTGGTCGCTATTGGCGCGGATTTCAAAGGGCAAATCGCCATCAATTCGTTCGTAGAAAATGCCAATATTTCGGGTTTCAGACTGGCTGCGTGTTTCATTGAAAAACTCAATCAACAGTTGAACTTCCGCGAGCTTTGCGATGGCGTGTTCTCGGGGAATGTAGCGGTGAGTTTCACTTTACGTCCGGGAATCGTGGATATCTACTCGGCATTAAAAGCAATGGTGAAAAAGGGCTGTGGTAACCGTTCAAACGATGAATTGCTCGATATCAACAGCATGCTTTTGTATTTGTTGATGCACTTTGAGCAGAGCGCCAGTCAGGCAGAAACTCGTTCATATTCTTCGTTGTCTTCACGTATTCGCGCGCTGATTTCTAAAGATCTAACGAAGCCGTGGACGCTCAAAGAAATTGCGAAACTGGTTTACATGAGTGAGTCGACGGTAAAAAGAAAGTTGAACAAGGAAGGGACGACGTTTACTGACGTGCTGCAGGCTGCACGACTAGATACAGCACAAAAAATGGTGTGCAATAGCGATGCGAGTGTCAGTGCAATAGCTGAGCTATGTGGTTTTAAGCATGCCTCTTATTTTGGTGCCTGTTTCAGAAAAGAATATGGTGCCACACCGCTTGCTTATCGAAAACAAGCCCAGCTCAGAGCGAGTTGATCGTATTGAATAACAAAACGCCCGATACAAAATCGGGCGTTCTCTTGAATATGATGGGGGATGATTACTTAAACCGTTATTGCTTCTTTTCTTGCGTGCAACGACGTTAAAATTTGAGGTAGTAAAGACATCACAATCATACCCACCATCAAGCTGTATTGGAGTGGGGTAAAGTTTTCACCCAACAGCAATAACCCAGAGACGATCCCTGCAATCGGGTTGGCAATGCCACCAAACGTAAAGTCGACCACAGACATGCGTTGCAACAACCACACATACATGCCGTAGCCTAGCGCGGTGTTGAGCACAATGACCCAAAGCAGCCCGAGTGTGTTGGTCATATCTATATTCTGTACGGCATGCACATAAGGCTGCGGATTGATGATAGCTAACACAGCAGCGGCGATAGACAGCAATACTCCACCCAAAATCAACTGCCACGTGAGCACAGTCCACCAATGCACTTTTGTGCCGAGTGATTTGGTTACGCTACTGCCAATCACGATGCACATGATGGCCGCCAGCATCGCCCCTAAACCGATAGGGTTGAGCGAGATTGAGCTTGGATCGAACAAGAACCACGCTAACGCAATCAACATTGCGCCGCTAATACCTTGTATTGCGCTAGGCTGACGTTTGTAAACCGCCCAACCAAACAGCATGGCAAAGACGGGGACAGAAATCATGCCGACACCGGAAATTGCAGAAGGTAGGGTCAACGCCATCACAAAAATGAGGCCAAAGAAGAAGGCGATGTTAATCGTGCCCAATACCAATAATACTTTCCATTCGTGCTTTTTAGGCAGCGAAGGTTTGATTGCCAGTAGCAGTAGTCCGGCTGGCAGTGCCCGCAGTGCTCCCAGCAACACAGGCGGCCAGTCTGGAAGAGTGAACTGCGTAACGGCATAAGTAGTGCCCCAGAAAAATGCGGGGATCATTGCGAGTAATATATTCATGTAAAATATCTTTACGTTGAGATAATTAATTGTAAAGGTACGCGCTAGATTACTTTTTGTAAAGTATCTTTATGTTAAAATAAATCGTCAGACCGAATTCGTATTGGAGAAAGAAAACTCGTGGACGCAATTGATAGAGTAGTAACGCAGTGGGCGAAGGAAAAACCAGATCTTGATACCGAACCAATGGCTATCATGGGTAGGCTAATGCGCATTGCTAAACATATGGAGTGTCGAGTCGCTGATCTGCACAAACAATATGACCTGAAAATGGGCGAATTTGATGTGTTAGCCACGCTGCGCCGTGCCGGAGCGCCTTACCGTCTCACCCCATCAGAGTTGATTGCGTCGATGATGCTCACGTCCGGAGCGATGACTAACCGCTTAGACAAGCTAGAAAAGAAAGGCTTTATTGCCAGAGAGCACAGTAAAGAAGACCGACGCAGTGTTACTGTTGAGCTAACAACGGAAGGCTTGGCATTGATTGAATCGTTGATCCAAGAGCATGTGGATGTACAACATAGTTTGATTAGTGGATTGTCGGCGGATGAAAAGTCACAAGTTAATCAGGCGTTAAAGTTACTACTGCCTCAATTTGAATAGCGAATCTCGTTGCAAAAAACAAGGAATGAGCATGAATATCAAAGAATTGGAATCCTTTTTAGAGACATTTATGTGCGCCGAAAGTGATTTCCCCTTTGGCCCTGACGCGCTTGTGTTCAAAGTAAAAGGCAAGATGTTCGCGATAATCGCGGAGCGTGGTGGCCGAGAATACGTCAGTGTTAAAGTGAAACCGGAAGATGGAGAAGTGCTAACGTCTCAGTTTACCGACATCACTCCGGGCTACCACCTTAACAAACGCCATTGGGTCACAGCGTATTTCAATGGTGATGTCGAAGATGGTCTCATTCAAGACTTGTGCGAGCGCTCCTACGATTTGGTTGTAGCGAAACTGCCCAAAGCGCAACGTACATTGCTTGGACACTGAAGCCAAATAGTATTTCAGGAAAGCGTTTAGGCAATAACGAAAACCATCAATTGCTCGCTGAAAAACTCGCACCTTTTTTGAGCTCGGACTATATAAAAAGAAGTTGCGTAAAAAGGGAAGTGATATGCGAGCACTATCTGACTGGTTAGAAGCCTACGGTGAAAGCCATCAAAACCCAATTAATCAAAAAATTCACAAAATTGCCGTACCGGGTATTTATCTTTCTGTGGTTGGGCTTATTTGGTCCATTCCTCAACTTTCAATCTTAGGTTTTCAGCTCAACTGGGTTTGGTTCGCTGTCATTCCGGTTTGGGTCTTTTATTTCCGTTTATCTCTCAGTGTGTTCATGATGATGCTCGGTTACACGTTAGCGTGCATTGGTTTGATTTGGTCGTTGGAGATTCTAGATCTACCCGTCTTACACATTTCTATGCTGCTGTTTGGCGCTTTGTGGATTCTTCAGTTCATTGGGCACAAAATCGAGGGCAAAAAGCCATCCTTTTTTGAGGACCTACAGTTCTTATTAATCGGCCCAATCTGGGTGTTTCGAAAGCACTAAATGCGCAAGCTGAGTGTATTGCCACAACACGATTAAGATTTTGAGTGTAGTATTCGGCTCCTTTCGACGTTTATGTAGTAGAGGCGAGTGGTGAGTGACGCGCATTTCCAAGGGCAGTTTGAAGTCGAGTTAAAGTATCGAGTAAAAAATCATGATGCATTTTTAAACATGCTCAAACAGATTGAGCATGAAGTCATGTTCGAAAACAACCAAGAGTCAGATTGGTTTTACGATACCCCACAACGCACGCTGACTAAGCAGGGGAAGAGTTTAGTACTCAGAGAAATTCAGCCTGCCGGCATCAAACTGTGGATTGTAAAAGGGCCAGAAGCTGACCGTTGTGAAGCAACAAATATCACTAAGTTAGATTCTGCTCAAAGTATGCTCGAAAACATGGGCTACGAAGTGATTCAATGCAGCAAGAAAATCAGAAGTATCTTCTTTGTCGGCGAGTTCCATATCACCTTAGATTTTCTCGATGGTTTTGGTCACTTTGCGGAGTTCGCTATTATGACCGATGACGAAACTGCTTTAGCTCGCTATCGCGAGCGATTAGTCGCACTTGCGCAGCAGTTTCATCTGAGCGAAGCGGATAGAGAGCATCGCTCATACAAAGAGATTTTATCAGCATAGTCGCTATTTCTTTCCTTTCTAAAACGCGAAGCGAATTCTTCCCAAAACACAATGTCATTTTTGTGTTCTTCTCATTGGTTTGACAGGCAACTCCTAGTAAACAGCACTATGATTACCATAGTGCTGATGCACTGAACCCACACTATCATTTAATGAGTGACGCTGTCACTTTGTGGAGGAGTAATGTATAACCGAGAACATAAGTATGTTTATTGGCGAGAGGAGAGAAAGAAAGGAAAATGGCACTACATCATGAAATCGTTTTTTATGATTTGTTGTGCGTTGTTGGTGGGTAAAATTATCGGTTTGTTCATCTTTGGAGAGCTTCACACTTTTCAGGACGTGACGGAGCAGTTTCCGGCAGATTTCTTCATCATGATGTTAGTTGGTTTCCCGATTAGTGTTGTGGGCTGGTATCACGAAGAGTCCAAGTTCTTCCGTGCTCTAAAACGTAAAGATAAGCAGCTAAAGATGAAGCGAGAAAAAGCAAAGCAAAACAATTCATCAGTGAGTTAATTTCATTTTGTGCGATGGCGCAACTTCCTGTTTTTTCGTGCAGTAATCCGCAAGGTTTCTATGATTTTTTGCAAATTTTGTTCATGCAAGGTCTGCTAGTTTCTACAAGACATACTCCGGTCTGTCTACTGTGATTGGTTATTGTAAGACCGAAGGTAATAGAACGTTAAATGAGATGGATACATGGACCGACAATCAATGCTGCATAGTCAGAAGATTTATTTTTGTACTGACGAAGAACTCGCAAAACAGCAAACGCAATGCCTAGAGATTCTCTATGACTACAACCAAACGCGACCTTCAGAGGGCGAAAAACGTGGTGAAATTCTTCAGCGTTTACTTGGGTCTGTGGGCGATAACTGTTATTTAGAGCCACCGCTTCGAGCAAACTGGGGGCGTCACACTTATCTGGGTGATAATGTGTACGCCAACTTCAATCTTACACTTGTCGATGACACCTATATTTATATCGGCAATTCCGTGATGATTGGCCCGAACGTGACGATTGCGACAGCAGGGCATCCTATAGAGCCAGGTTTACGTCGTGAAGTTGCTCAGTTCAATATTCCGGTTCACATCGAAGACAATGTTTGGATTGGCGCAAATTCCGTGGTGTTACCGGGTGTGACGATTGGTGAAAACTCGGTTATTGGTGCAGGGAGCGTTGTGACTAAAGATATTCCAAGTAATGTCGTTGCGGTGGGGAACCCTTGTCGTGTGCTACGTGAAATCGGCGAGCATGACCGAGAGTTTTACTTCAAGGATCGTAAAGTCGAGGGCAATGTCTATCGAGACCAAAAAGAGGCTTAACGCTGGGCACATGAAGCGATAGAAACAAGAAAAGGCAGATGGATCATCCAATCTGCCTTTGTTTGTATTGAGTAGCTAAAAGACGAAATTCAACATCACCGTGTAGAGGTTGGCATTGGTATCGGTTGGTGGGAGAGAAAACGCGCCGGAGTCGTTGTTGAAGGCGTTAAAGTGTTGCCATTCGGCATTCACTGACACGTTGTAATCCACGTCAAACCTTAACCCTGTCAGGACGCTGTCACCGGTCTTCTTTTCGTTGTCGTCAAACTGCTGGCCATAAACCACGTAAGGGGTGAACTTGTTTAGGTTGTAGCTGGTTGCGGCGTACCACGAGGTCGAGATATCGCTGGTTTGTCCTTCGGCTGTGACGGTTATACGGTCAAACTCATATTTTGCACCCAGCGAAAACAGCTGGATGTGTTGGTCTTCATCTTTCAGCCGTATTGCTCCCGCCGCGCTGCCTTGGCCAAGTATGGGCTGCATGGCGTTAGAAAGTACGGTGGTTTGATCGTACTCGGCATTCAAATACGCAAAGTTCCAACGGTAGTTATCACCGCTTAACGTCAAGTTAAGCCCTGCTGAATAGTTGGTGTCTATACTAATGTCCGTATCTTCACTGATGGTAACGTCGCTGCTGTAACCATAGCCCACAAACGGCATTGCAGTGATCATCACATTCTCACTAAGGTCGTAATTCCACCTAACGGATAAGCCATCATACGCCGTGATCCCGAGAATGCTGTCATACACTTCGTTCGGCGGTCTGGCGGTGGTAAACGCTTGTCCCACATAGTTGTATTCAGAAATAAGGAATACAGGCAAACGCAATCGACCGCCACGAATTTCGACGTTGTTATAGGTGTAAGCGAGGTAAGCCCATTCTATTTTGGGTTCACTCCAATGATCTTGCGGTCGCTTGACGACTTGAACAGAAGCACGAAAAGCTTGATAGAAGTAATCAAGTTGGAGGCCGAATGTGGTGTCGCAATCGAAACAGCTGTCATCATCAATAAATCGATTCACGAGCAATGAAGTTTCGTTGTCGGACTGCGCCCAAGCAATGGAGCCAAACCCGCTAAGCGATAAGTTATCGGTCAGTTCTACTGTTGCTAAGCTCGGAAAAGCGACACTGCTAATAAGTACTGCGAGGAGCGATCTCTTCATTTCATTTCTCCGAACTGACGACATAAAGAACATGAGCATCCGACGGCAACGAGTCGACGGGGGCATAGCCAATGCGATTAGGTTGTTCTCGCATCCACGCTAACAAGATTTCAATACTGGGTTGATCAATTACTTTGGGTGGACGCGCCTTGCCTGAAAACGAAAGGCTGGCCCAATGCGCATTCATTTGAGCCAAGTTTTTATTAAGCAGGTAGCGATAGAACTCCGTTCGTTCAACGGACGTCTCTGGCCAATCAGAGAGTTCAATTCGTTGGCCTTGTAATAGTCTGGTTTTGCCTCGGTAGAGCTTCCTCGCTTTATTAATGGTCAACGCGTCAAACTGAGCGTTAAGTGAGAAAATGGCGTAACTTTCTGCGGCAAGTGCCTGATGGCTCCAAGGCAATAGAAATATAAGCAGCAAACAAGTGGAGACCAGTAGTCGCAGCGCTCGTTGATTATGAGGGGGGAGAATCATGCTCATATGTGGCTCGCCTACATTACGTTTTCGATTTGATGCAACAGTTTCTCCTTTCTCACTGGTTTAGGCACATAAGCGTCCATTCCAGAGTCAAAACAGCGTTGAATATCGTCGTCGACCACACTGGCTGTTAGCGCGATGATCGGCGTCTTTTCGAGTCCTAAGCTTGCTTCATAAGCGCGGATCTGTTTCGTTGCTTCGAAACCATCCATCACCGGCATCATGCAGTCCATTAAAATGATGTCGAAACCACCATCGCGCTGGAACATCTCCACTGCGATCTGGCCATTTTCCGCGACTTCAAACTGATAGCCAGCCTTGCTTAACAGTAAAGAAGCAACTTTTTGATTCACCCGGTTATCTTCCACCAATAAAATCCGTTCACGTCGCATTGGCACAGCACTTAACGCCTCACCAACGCGTTGTTTAAATTCGGGTTCTTCAAAAGTGGGCAAGCTTGATTGGTTGAGCTTTGTCGACGCAGTTACGGGAAGTCGCAACCCAACGGCTTTATCAAGTTTCTCTTTGAGCAAATCCGCCTTAAACGGTTTTGGTACGTAGTCGTCCATGCCGACGTCAAAACACTTTTGAATATCGTCATCAACAACGCTTGCTGTTAACGCGATGATAGGAATGCGGAACGTTCGATTTTCTTTCTGCTCTATTTGTCGGATCTGTTTTGTTGCCTCAAACCCATCCATCACCGGCATCATGCAGTCCATCAAAATCAGACAGTATTGGGATGTTCTGAACATGTCGACCGCTTCCTCACCATTCGCAGCGACATCAAAACTAAAGCCGGCTTTGGTGACATGCAACCCAGCAATTTTTTGGTTCACAGTATTGTCGTCTACAACGAGCACTTTGGGTAATGTTTCAAGTCGGGTTGCAGGCTGAACGACGGAAATAGATTGAGTAAATCGTTCAGCACAGCTTTCAAGCGCTTTGAGTAGACGTTGTCCTAGCAAAGGTTGAGTAATGATCGCTGCAACACGGTGACCGAAATCAAGCTGTTGGCTGTGTAGATGTTTGATTAGGCAAACTTGCACATGTTGATGTTCCAAATTTCGCATCAAATCTGTGTTCTTCACTGCGGCATCTGGCGTCGTTTCAACATAAAGAATGATGATGCGTTCTTTGTCGTTAATCCATGTTGGAAGAGCACTAAGATCATGAACAGATTGATGCACTTGAATTTGATAGAAGCTCAACTCATTACGCAGTTTTGTTTCTAGGTCAGTGTCGTCACAGACGAGCCAGATTTGGTTATTCACGGTATGTCGAGCACGAAAATGGGCTTGAGAAATCGACGCTGTGAGTTGGAAGTAGAAACGGCTTCCGCGGCCTTTTTCAGATTCAAGTTGTATGCTTCCGCCCATGAGTTCGACGAGTTGCGTACTGATGGCAAGGCCTAAACCTGTACCTCCAAATTGGCGGGTGGTGGAGTCGTCCTCCTGAGCGAATGGTGCGAAGATTCGTTTCTGTTGCTGCTCATCGATGCCGATGCCTGAGTCTTGCACGGAAAACTCGATGATGGCTTCCGATTCATTACTTTCAAGCGTGGTAATCGAAAGCTCTACACTGCCTCGTTCCGTAAATTTAACGGCATTGGACATGAAGTTCATGATCACCTGACGCAAGCGGTGATCGTCAATGACGATGTGATAAGGCGTGTTTGGGCTAATGCTGACGGTTAATTCGATGCCTTTCTCTTTTGCTTTTGGGGACACGATTGAGGCGATGTCATAAATTGATTCTCGCACGCAGGTTGAATGAGGACTTATCAGCAACATGCCGGACTCAATTTTGGAAAAATCCAACACGTCATTAATCAGGCTGAGCAGCAATTGGGAAGACGTCTCTATTGTGTCGACGTAATCTCGCTGTGTAGCCGTCAACGGAGTGTCTGCCAGCACTTCAGAAATACCTATTACACCGTTGAGCGGAGTACGAATCTCGTGCGACATGTTCGCGAGGAAGCTACTTTTCGCTTTGCTGGCTTCAATCGCGTCGTCTTTGGCGCGCTCTGCGTCTTCTTTGGCTTTGGTGAGTTTCTGCTTTGCTTGTTCTCTCTCATGACTGAGCTTTTCCACTTCTTGAGCAAACTTGCTTAACTCATCTTTGCCTTTGATGAGCTCCGAAAGTGGTGAGTCTTCGCTGTAATTTTCGCGGCTTAAAAATTCAAGAACTAGATGCAGGTTGTTGGTCACTTTACGCACCAAGCGAATGGTTAAACTGATAACAAGAATCGTCACCAACGACATAATAACAATGAATACCAACCGCTGTTGCGTGGTTGCTTTAATGGTTTGTGCGAGCTTCGTTTGCAGCTCATGTTCCATCGTGTCGTCGATGTCAT
The DNA here is from genome assembly GCF_000960545.1 of Vibrio sp. S457-15. Classification (NCBI taxonomy): domain Bacteria; kingdom Pseudomonadati; phylum Pseudomonadota; class Gammaproteobacteria; order Vibrionales; family Vibrionaceae; genus Vibrio; species Vibrio sp. S457-15. Next base: position 50,330 of record NZ_JYOQ01000180.1, read on the forward strand.
GAAGTAGCGCCAGTCGCGTGTTCAGCGCAGCAAGTCCAGCTCCCGTTTTAAGAGGAGATAACGCTTGTAGTTCCTCTTGGTTAAGTAACTTATCACGAAATTCTTGGCTAGTTTGAAATACCTTGTTGCTAAAGGTTTCTATCAGCAATTGGACTTGGTTATGGTTGGCATTGAGCGCGACGAAGCGCTCTACAAGCAGTTGTTGGTTTTGAATCAGAGACTGAATCTCATCACGAACAGCGTCGTCGTAATGAAGACGCTTATTGGCTGAATAAATGAGATATTCACTCAATCGACGCTCTTCCGTCGACCAAAACATTAACCATTCCAATTGCATTAAGGAGGAAAGATGGCGATCGGTTTCGTAACTGACGTTACTAAAATAGACCTTGTCGAGATTAAGTAGGATTTGCTCAAAAGTATCTGCTCGCCATTCTGCAATATCCAGTTTTTCTTCGATATCGATTGCTGTAAACATCGAGAGGCTGGCTTCTTCAAAACTCGCAAGTAGAGGCAAAACCTCAGAATTGTCGCCAAAAACGCGGGGGGTCGTTTCTTTTAGTTCTTGAATGAACTGCGCTGTTTTGTCAGCTTTATTCGGGATGGATGGGTTATTGGGTAAATTAAACAGGTAAGAGACTTTGTCGATATAAACAGAGAATAATTGAGCTTTTTGTAAATCTTGAGCTTGAGTCGAAAGGTTATGAACGTGTTGTCCCGCCAGAAAAAACAACGAAATGATTGGCAGTAAGACAAGGCCAAACAGTTTGTGTTTTACTGACAGGTTATTCCACGAAAAAATTCCGACCACAGCGCATTTCCATATCCAAAGGGTTGATATGAAAAGTGTAGTTTATCTATTTGGGTTGTTAGCGCTGTGAGTGCAATCGGGTTTAAAAGGGGATAAAAATGTGACGTGTTTTGCAGAAAGCTTCTCATAACGCCAAGCAAGAAGCAGAGCGTTATGAGCTTTTCATGCCAGTTTTTAACCTACGATGGAAGAGGCATTGTGCTTCATTGCTTGGCAGGTGTTTTCCAGTTCTAGGAGCTGCGCCGCTGGAACAGGCTTGCCTAAGAAAAAGCCTTGTGCCACATCGCAATTTAGACGCTCGATCAGCGCCAGTTGTGTTTGGGTTTCTATACCTTCTGCCACAACTTTCATTCCGAGGTTGTGAGCCATTGAAATGATGGCGCGTACCAGAGAGTCATCTTTGTTGTCTTGCTGGGTTTGTGCGATAAACGAGCGATCGATTTTAAGCCCATCAAAGTTAACTTGTTGAAGATAGGACAGGGCAGAATAGCCAGTACCAAAATCATCTAACCAGACTTCAATACCAGTGGCTTGCAGTTTGCGCAAAACGAAGTGGGCTTTTTCTATGTCGTCCATCAAAAGTGACTCCGTCACTTCTACGTGAATGTCTGTTGCGGATACATTGTATTGCGATAAAAAGTGCTCAAATATGAGGCTAAGATCCTGACGGTAGATTTGTCGTGGGGACAAGTTCAACGCGATATGAAAATCATGGTCAAATGCTTCTGCCCATTCCGCTCTTTGCTTGATCGCGGTTTCGATCAAATGCTCACCAAGATCGAGAATCAAGTCGTTTTGTTCTGCAATCGGAATAAACTGTTCAGGGCCAATGTAACCTTTCTCGGGATGATTCCATCGCACTAAAGCTTCAACCCCAACCAACTGGTAGGTCTTAAGGTCAAATTTAGGTTGATACCAAAGCTCAAACTGAGATAAGTCGTGGATGGAGCGACTCAGTTCTCTTTCGATATAGAGTCGTTGTTTCACCGTCGCATCGAATGCGGGATCGTAAACGGACATAATGTCTTTGCCGCGACGTTTTGATTCTTGTGCGGCAAGGGATGAAAGTTGCAGCAACGAATCTGCGTTACAGCCAAACTCTGGATATACCGCAACACCAAGGCTGGTGGTTAAGCGGATATTGTGACTGTCGAGCCTCAATGGCGATAGCACTTGTCTATGAATTTGGTTGGCAATCTCGCGCGCTTCTAAGCTGTTGTTGCAAGGGAATACGACGACAAACTCATCCGCCCCAACGCGGCTTGCGAGTATCCATGGTCGATAATCTGGTTCGATATAAATTGGCAGTTCCTTTCTCAATAGTGCCGAAAGGTGTACCAGTAATTTGTCCCCAACATTGTGGCCGTAGTTGTCGTTGATGTGCTTAAAATCATCCAAATCGACAAATAGGACGGCAAGCGCTGGCGCTCGCTTGGCGCTGATTTGTTCTTGAAGATCAATCAGCAGCTTTTCACGATTAGAAAGCGAAGTCAGAATGTCGTGATAGGCCATGAACTCAACACGGGTTGTGTAGGTGTTTACCTTGTTAGACATCTTGTTATAGGCAGTAATCAGCTCACCAATTTCATCTTTGCGTTGAATATCGGTAACTGGAAGTGCTTGGGTATCAAATTCCGAAAACTGTTCACTCAACTGTTTGATTGGTTTCACCAACGATCGACCTACGGCAAACGCGAATAAGCTACCCATGAAGATAGAAATAATGCTGATTGCCAGCAGCAAAATAAACATGTTGTGTTTATCTTTAGACGTTATCGCTGCAACTTGGGCAATGTTTTGCTCTTTTTCTTCTAATAAATGGGCAAGGTTAAGCTCCAAATATACGGCTCCAAGCGTCACATCTGATTGGTGAATAGGCGCGGCAATTTCCAGTTGTTCTCTAGATAGAGCGACTTGGACACGTTCTTGTTCAATTGCCTTAAGAATAAAGTCTGAGCGGTAGTGGGGCTGAGCAAACATGGCAAGCTGAGGTGTACCGTCGTGGAATACAAGTCCATCGTTATCTACAACATGGATTTTTGATACGTCCGGTTGGCTTAAGGTTGCCGTAATCTGTCCATAGACTTGGCTGATGTTATCGTTGTAAAGCGGATCAAACAGCTGCTTAGACAACAACTCCGCGTACACTAATCCTTTTTGTTTGACGTAGGATTCCGTCTTATCTTGAGAATTTTGCGTAATCTGCTGCGCGAGATTGTTTGAGTATGTGTCGTAGCCATGCATGTAAAGTACAAGGTTGACCGCAACCACCAAAACAACGACGGAGATGGTCGCGAAAATGTATTTGGTTTCTAGCGAAAGTTTGTTCAGCATCAGTTTGCCTTTGGTAGCAAGTTAACGGACTTTCGAACCGTGTCGAGAGACGTTGCCATATCTGGCGTGAGTGCTGATATGCGCTTGGTATTTTGGAATACATCCAAGGCATGCAAACCTTCTGGTGAGGCATCCATTTTCAATAAAATCGATGTAATTTCATTTTTGGTCGATTGGCTCAAAGTAGGCGACGCTAAAACCAAATCACGCGGGATCTCCACCGAGTTATGGAAAATGGTCAGTTTTTCCTTCATGTTTTCTGGCAAATCTTTTGGGTTGTTCCAGTTGAAATTACTGAACGCCCCTGCGGCAACGCGCTGTTTATACACCCAAACGGATAGGTTGATTTCGTTGGATTGTTCCAAATGTTCATCCAAAAACAAATAGCCGATACGGTCTTTCGTTGGGTGAGCACCAATAGAGCGAAGGTATTCTAATTTTTCGCCTTGGTTGAGCAATGTAATGGCAGGTAAGTAAAAGCTGCTGGTGGAGTTGCGACTCTCGAAAATGAGCGTTTTGCCGCGCAGATCGGCCAAGGAATGAATGCCACTGTCTTGATGGGTGAAAAATACAGAGTGGTATTTTTCGAGTCCCTTTTTCCACCTTACGGCGAGCACTTGGCTGTTAGATTCTCGTTCTAGGGTTACGGCGTTAAACGGTGTAGCTGTTGCAATTTGAACGCTGCCATTTTTGAGAGCAACTGCAAGTTGTCCATAGTTGTTGAAGACTTGTACCGACCCAGAGGTATAACCGAGGTGATTCAGCCTTCCGGACACATATTGAGCAAAGGGTGTTGCTTTTTTGATTTTACTTTTTGCTTTGTCGGAAACGATACCTACGGTAAATACGAGGTCATTGACGGGTTGAGCGCTAGCAAGAAAGGGGGAGCTTAAAGAAGCAAGCAGTAAGAGTGTGCAGGCAGGTTTCATCCGGCGTCAACATCCTTGGGTATATGTTCTTGAACGACAAGATTCATAATAAAAGCAAATTGCACTTCAACGAAGCGCACAATCATTCAGTAATTATTGAGTTAGAACTCAAAAAGTGACTCGGTCACGTATCTTTCAAATAGTACCGATTTTGAATGTTAAGTACAGGAGTAATGTCGCTCTTTCAGTGACTGAAACACAAGTGAAACAGGGGATTTGTCGGCGTTCTGAGAAACAAGGCTCACTTAACTTGAACGGTGTAAGTGAGCCTGAAAATAAAATGAGAGGTTAAGCAAAGACTTATGCTGTTTGGGTTATTAGTGTGGCTCGTTAAGACATGCGTTCTAACTGTTTTACGTATTTTTGCTCTAGCGCTTCATTACCTGCCGCACGTTCTAACTCGATCATAAGTTGCAGTGACGGTTTTTTCACACCGTACATTTGATTAAATCGCATCAGTCGAATTCTTGCATCGGTAAAGTTGCCACTTTCTATTTCGAGTTTAGCCAGTTGGAGAATCGATTTTGGGCGGTGTGGGTCGTGATCGATAGCTCGCGTAAAGTAGTATTTTGCTTTGTCTTTATCTTGTGATTTTAATGCGCAGAAAGCGGCGTTTTCGTAGCTTGCAGGGATGAGGTAGTAATAAGGTTGTTCAATTGCGCGGTTAAACATTTGGTCGGCTTGTTGGAAATCACCTCGTTTACATAGAAATGTTCCGTAGTTATTGAGTACGTTGCCGTTTTTGGTGTGTTGGCGTAAAGAGCGTTTGTACATGTCTTCTGCTTTCGCATCTTCACCAACAGTTTCGTAGTAGTGTGCCATAGAAAGCTGTGCGCGGTAGTATTGTGGGGCGTGGCTCAAGGCTTGTTGCAAGTTGTCGTGTGCTCGGATCATATTGCCACCTTCGAGATAACCAAGCCCAAGAGCAATGCGAGATTCTGCCATAGCAACAGGATCGGCTTTCACGATAGGAGCGCCGTTTTCTTTTACGGTAACACAGCCTACGAGTGCAAACTGAGTCATCAACATTAGTGCACTGAGCGTTACGGTTTTCATTCTTCTTCCCCACATCCCTGAATCTGACAGCATGATATGAATTACGTAGCAAAAGCCCATTGAGGAAAAAGCACTATGCGATCAGGTTTGCAAACTGATATGAAAAAGCCGCCAGATGGCGGCTCGGTTCACAAACTTAATTCGTTGATTTAATCGTCTTTAGTGAAAGCATCTTCGCTGAAGTGATCCAGATCGTAAGGCGTTTGTTGGTATACGCAGTAGTTGAGCCAGTTCAAGAACAGCAAGTGTCCGTGGCTTCGCCAACTCGCAATGGGAGGGTTATCTGGGTTGTTGTTCGGGTAGTAATTGACCGGGATTGCTGGCTCCATCCCTTCACCCAAATCCCGAATGTACTCATTGTGAAGAGTGTGTGAGTCATATTCTGGATGGCCGGTAACAAACACGTTTCGCTTGTCTTTGGTCGTTGCCAGATATACGCCCGCCACATCGGATGTGGCGAGAATATCTAAGTCGGTATGTTCTTCTAAAAAGTGTGGCGAAAAATCGGCATAACGCGAATGGGGCGCTAAAAACGTATCATCAAACCCACGCAGAATAGGGTGGAATGGATTATGAATTTGGTGATGATACACACCGGAAAGCTTTTCTTTACGCGTTTTTTTCGGCAAGTCATACAACAACTTTAAGCCTGCTTGCGCCGCCCAACACACATACAACGTCGAGGTAACATGGTCTTTCGCCCATTCCATGATGGTTTTTAAATGATCCCAATAGATCACATCTTCAAATTGCACCAGACCAAGTGGCGCACCAGTGATGATAAGACCGTCGAAATTCTTCCCTTTTACCATCTCAAACTGACGGTAAAACGTATCTAAATGCTCGGTTGGTGTGTTTTTGCTTGGTCGATTATCGATGCGCAGTAGCTCGACGTTTACTTGCAATGGACTGTTTGAAAGGAGGCGAAGAAACTGTGTTTCTGTTTCGATTTTCTTGGGCATCAAATTCAGAATCAGTACTCGCAAAGGACGTATTTCTTGACTCGCGGCACGAGTTTCGCTCATTACAAAGATGTTCTCTGTCCTTAGTACATCTGAAGCAGGTAGTTGATCTGGAATTCTAATTGGCACGACTTTCTCTCCCTAAGCTTAGTCAATCTAGACGTCTATACTTCTAAAGCTAACTTAAATTAAAATGGATGTCGATACGAAATGTGACTTTAGCCAAGGTTATTTCAAAACACTGATAGCAGAAGATGGCGACGCCTATTAGATAGTATGGGAAAGGCACAGCAAAGCAGCCAGCAATTGTGATTAAAACAGGGTTTCTGATGAGACGAGGGTGAAACGAGGTGACTATTATTTGATGCGGATTATGCGATCAAGTTAGTATACAAACGTGACTTGAATGTAACTTAGTCTTTAAATCGTGAGCCATACTAAAAACTATTCGCTCGCTCAACCCACGTTGTGTGTGGTATTTGGAGACATCGTCAGTGGAGGACATTATGTTCGGTATTTTTAAGAAAAAAACGAAAATTCAGAGCATTGCTCAAGAGGTTCCAAGCGTGTTGTTGCGTTCGTTTGGCGATAAAAACACTTACGTTCCCGATGAAATTGATCAGGCACTTCAAGAGCTTGGCTATGACAAACAAAAAGATCTAAATCATCATTATTACGCGTATGGCATGTTCGCAAGCGAATCATGTTACGAGCAACTAGGCCTAACCGATGAGCTTGGGAACTACGGCCATTTTCAGCGCGAAGTCGGCAAAATGCTTTTGAACACACCTGAGCCAATAGACATGCATATCTACTTCGAAATTTCTCAGCAATACCAAAAAGAAGGCAAACGAAATACCCACTAGAACGCGTGGGGTTACAAGAATGCTTTGCATGACTTTTAGACAAAATATGTAAAAATAAAAAGCCGCGACAGGTAACTGCCGCGGCTTTATTCTATTGCGTATTTCGGAAAAATTAGCTTGCTAATGCTTCGATTAGTTGAGCTTGAGAGCGAACTTTTCGATTGCGATACATCACCGCCGCGATAGCTGGCAAACTGAATGCGATGAACCCCAATACGAGTGCATACGCGCCCGTTTCTGCGCTGATACCTGCTGGTACGTCGAACGACACCACGATAGTGATCATACAGCTAATTAATCCTAAACCTGCCACCAAGCTCATTCCCACTTTACCGCCAGGGACTCTAAATGGTCGTTCGATGTCTGCGTGTTTGCGTCGTGACACCAAAAAACTAATAAAGATACACACGTACATCACCATGTACAACTGAGTCATTAAGATGTTCAGCAGCCACATACCTTGGTTAACGTTTGGAACCAAAATAAACACTAATGACAACACGCTAACGATAGCCCCTTGCAATAAGAGTAGGGCGACAGGTGCTTGGTTTTGATTTTCTTTCGACAGTGCAATTGGCATAAACTGGTCTTTCGCCGCTACATGCAAACTCTTTGTCGGTGCAATAATCCAGTTGTTCAAGCTTGCTAGCGTGCCAAACACAATCGCCAAAGCAATCACAGGCAGCATGAATGAGAGGTTCAAATCATCAAAGAAGGTTTTGAACGCTAAGATCACACCTTCGCTTAAGCTGGCGTGATCGCTTGATACCACCGATGAAATTGACAGTGAGCAAGCTGTTAAAGATACCAAAATCAGCGCCGTAGAAGCTAAGAGTGCTTTTGGATACGCCTTTTGTGGATTTTCTACCTCACTTGCATATGAGGTGGTAATTTCTAAACCAGTCAATGAAAGCACGACAGCGGTGAAACCTGCCCCTATTCCATCTTGAGAGAAATCGGGTAGCCAGTCAGAGACATGACTAAGGGAGATATGGGACTCACCCGGATTGGTATATGCCCAGTAACCACCTAAGCCAATAATCAGCAAAATTGGGAAAATGAGCCCTAGAGTGCCAAACACGTTTGTGATCATCGATGACAAACGTAAGCCGAATATATTTACCAATGTTAGCGCCCAAAAAATCACGTTAATCATGATTAACATGAAAATATTATTCTGCGCCAGTTCAGGGAAAAATGGGTAGGCACCTGTAGCGACAATGAAAGAGATCAGTGGCGGGTAATAAACGATATTTTCCGCATATTGATACCAAACGGTTGCAAAGCCGAAGTTAGGTCCAATCGTTTCTTTTCCCCAAAGATAGACGCCACCCTGTTGAGGGTAAGTCGTGCTTAGCTCGGCACACACTAAAGCCGTGGGAACGAAAAAGCATAAACCAGCAAGTAAAAAGAAAGAGATGGCATGACTACCAAATAAGGCGGCACCCGGTATGTTTCTGATGCTATCAACGGATGTAACCGTAATCATGATCACCGAGAAAACACTGAGTTTAACGGCGGACTTGGCGATATTGCTCATTCGATACCTTTAATAAACGAGCCACGAATTCATGGTTGGAAAACCCGCGTGCTACAAGTAAGACGCGCGTATTGTAGGGTTGTTATAAACGGCGGGTATATAGCGAAAAATGGTATGTATTTACCCAAAAATGAACCGAAAACTCAGTGATTTATTTGTAATCAATGTAAACGTTTACGTTGGTGCATTGGCGCGAAAAAAGTAAAAAGACACACAACAAACTGCCACAGGTTGACCTTCACCCAAGGGTAAGCGCTAAGTTAAAGGGAACGAAAATCGTTAAGGAGAAGACAAATGGGGTGTTGTAATCAAGCGCCAAAAGGTGGAACAGGCAAACTATCATACTTAATGTTAGTTATCGCTGGATTGTTTGCGGCTATTTTTCTGATCGCCGCTCTTTGGGGGTAATACGCAATCCAAGGTATTGTAAATACACGGTTATGTTTATCCAAACTTTATGAAAGGCGGGTGGATTCATTTCATCTGTTGATGTTAATGTCCGAGCTCGTCTTTGGTGTTTTTGCACGCCCAACATATTCTTGTAAAGTTCTTATTGTGTAGTGTGTCGAAGAACCATAGAATCCGCGCGCTTTAATTTATGTTATTAGCGTTATCAATGATAAAAGTGCTTTTTATTATCATTGTTTCTCCCACTTATAGATGCTCGCATCTGACATTTCATATATGAATAAATACAAAAAGCCTGAATTTAAGGCTAAATTTCTTTTACCTCGTTATTGGGGTACGTTAATTCTCATCGGCGTGATGTACTCATTGAGCCTTCTTCCTTTTAATGTTCAATTAGCACTAGGACGCGGTATTGGCCGTTTAGCCATGCGAATAATGAAAAAGCGTCAAGTGACGATACGGCGGAATCTTGAGCTTTGTTTTCCTCACATGGGCGAATCTCAACGCGAGGCGATTTTAAAAGATAATATCGACAACTCCGGTATTGCACTCTTCGAAACAGCGATGGCATGGTTTTGGTCAGATAAAAGAGTCAGTAAGCACGTTACGATTAAAGGAATGGAGCATTTAGAAGCGTTAGAAAAGTCCGGTAAAGGTGCCTTAATGTTGGCCGTCCATTCAATGAACTTGGAATTAGGTGCTCGCGCATTTGGCATTCAAAAATCTGGGACGGGTGTCTATCGACCAAACAACAATCCGTGTTTCGACTATTTCCAATACAAAGGCCGTTCTCGTTCTAACCGTACGTTGATCGATCGTAAAAATGTCAAAGCCATGCTTGAAGCACTCAACTCTGGCGAGCGTGTTTGGTATGCGCCGGATCATGATTACGGAAACAGACGTTCGACGTTTGCTCCGTTGTTCGCGGTTAAAAATGCCTGTACAACAACGGGCACTAGCTTGTTAGTTGATAATACAAATTGCGCAATTGTCCCATTTACGATGGTCAGAGGCGAAGATGGGCATTATACCTTGACGATTGATGCGCCAGTGGATGGTTTTCCAAAAGACGATCCCGATAGTGCTGCGGCTTTCGTTAATAAAATTGTTGAAACATCTATCATGGCAAGCCCAAGCCAATACATGTGGCTCCACCGACGTTTTAAAACTAGGCCAGAAGGTGAAGACTGCTTGTATAAACCAAGATTTGTCCCTGCAATGGATATCAGTATTTAAAAAGAAAAATGCCCAAGGAGCTGCGTTCCTTGGGCATTGACTTTCTTGAGTCTAAGCTCAGCAGTTATAGGTAACGACTTTTTAAGTGGGCTTGGAAGTGTTGAGCATTAAGCGTTTCTCCTGTTGCTTGTTTTACGAGCTCATCGGTCGTTAACAAGCTGCCTTTGCTCCAAATATTGTCTGATAGCCAAGTAAAGATAGGTGAAAGGTCACCACTTTGAATTACGCCATCAACGTCGATAGTCTTCTTCATCGCTGCCATAAATTGTGCCGCGTACATGGCTCCTAGTGTGTACGATGGGAAATAACCAAAAGAGCCGTCAGTCCAATGGATGTCTTGCATACAACCATTTTTGAAGTTGCCCTCTGTAGATAGACCCAGATACGCTTTCATTTTCTCGTTCCACAATTCAGGGACGTCAGTGTGTTTAATCACACCGTTCATGAGATCTCGTTCAATTTCGTAGCGAAGGATAACGTGCGCAGGGTAGGTCAGTTCATCTGCATCAACTCGGATGAAGCCTTTTTCTACTCGCGTGTATATCTTCGCTAGATTGTCCTTCGCGAACTCGTTGCCAGAGAAATGATTTGAAGCCAAGCGAGCAAGATGATCGATAAAGGCGTTGTTGCGGCCAATTTGCATCTCGAAGAATAGAGATTGTGATTCATGAATGCCCATCGATCGCGCTTCACCCGCTGGTGTGCCAGCCAATTCCTTAGGTAAGCCTTGTTCATAACGAGCGTGACCAGTTTCGTGCACGATTCCCATTAATGATTGCATAAACTCACTCTCATCGTAACGAGTTGTGATACGCACATCGGTAGGAACGCCGCCACAGAACGGGTGGACACTCTCATCGAGTCGACCATGCTCGAAATCGAACTGAAGCAGCTTCATCACTTGCAAGCCCAGTGCTTTTTGTTTTTCAGCAGGGTAATGGCCGTTAGGAAGCAGAATGTTATTTGATTTTTGCTTTTCAATTGCTTCGTCAATTAAAGAAGGCAACCATGTTTTGACGTCAGAAAACAGTGTATCTAACGAAGCTGACGTCGTGCCTGGCTCGTAAACATTCAGCATCGCATCGTATGGCGTTGTGCCATTTGCGTCTGCACGAATTTGAGCCTCTTCTTGGGATAGCTTTACAACTTCTGCCCAGTTCTTCTCAAAACCGGCCCAGTCATTATTAGCACGCTGTGTGCGCCAAGCGTGCTCACACTTCGAACCGGCAAGAGAACTTGCTTGAACTAATGATTCTGGAAGAAGGTTTGCAAGCTGCCATTCGCGTTTCATTTCACGTAACATGGCTCGCTCTTGCGTGGCGAGGGTTTCTTCTTCTGCTTGTGCAAATAGATCCTCAAGATGCGGCTGAGTCATGAGCGAGTGGATGTGAACTTCAAGTTCAGCCATTGCGTTGGAGCGTGCTTCAGCACCGCCTGATGGCATCACAGCAGCTTGATCCCAGCCTACAATTTCTAATAAATGGCCAAAGTTGGCGACTTTTTTTGAATGTTCGACGAGTTTTGTAAATGCATTCATTGTGACTACTCTTATTTTTGTTCTTTCCCTAAACACCTGAAAAGGGTCCTTCACATCAAGTCGCGCTAAGCAACTGAAGTTAATTTACTAATAATTAACATTTAATGACGTCTCATTGTCCACAAATTCATCCGGTTGTATAGCGCTCTTAAAAAAGAAGCTTGCGAATCGAGTTGATTGGCGGTATTGATGACACATTACCCATTAATTATCACAACAATATGGACATACTAAATTTTGAAGCGTTTCTTATCGCTATCACGATTTTAACGCTGACGCCGGGGCTGGATACCGCATTAGTTCTTCGTAATACAAGTCGTTCGGGCTTAAAAGATGGGTGTACAACAAGTTTAGGCATTTGTTTTGGTTTGTTTGTACATGCGTTTTTCTCTGCCGTGGGCATTTCTGCCATCCTTGCACAATCCGCAGAGCTATTCCAAATCGTTAAAATGATTGGAGCCGCGTACCTCATTTGGCTTGGTATCAGCAGTTTGAAAGCGCTAATGGCATCGGGCGGAGGCATTACTGTCGCTGAACAAATTCAGCAGGTATACAGTGGAAAACGTTCGTTTAGAGAGGGCTTTCTCTCAAATGTACTAAACCCAAAAACGGCCGTGTTTTACTTGGCATTTTTACCGCAATTCGTTAATCCGGAAGGCTCACCATTGTTGCAATCTATGACGATGGCCGCTATCCATTTTGTTATCGCAATGGTTTGGCAATGTGGCTTGGCAGGGGCTTTAAACTCAGCAAAGAATTTGCTCAAAAATGCCAGCTTTATGAAATGGATGGAAGGAGTAACAGGTGCTGTGCTTGTTGCGCTAGGAATTAAGTTACTGATTGAAGAACCACTTTAAATGCGCAATTTATACCGACTTGCTTTAATGCTGACGCTGTTTTTGTTGGGGTTTGCGAGTGCTGTTGCTTGGATGACATTACCACAAATCAAGTTTTCACCTCGGGGGATGGAGTGGGGGTGGCACTGGGCTCACTTTGAGCCGTTTTCTAATGGTATCCAAAAGGCGCGAACGCACGACACCAAACAGCTATTGTTAAGACGAGTTTACCTTGACGATGCGATCGTCGTTTTTGTATCTACGACGTTAGACAACAAGTTTGAAATCGATGTTGTGCAGGAGAAAACTTGCAAACCGAACACCACAACTTGGGCATCCGTATCAGTGAATCGCCAGCGAATGGCGCATGTGCCAATTGTGTGTGATAGCGTCGGACAGAGTTATTTTTACCGTTACATAGGTAAGCATTTAGATTCGCTGGAATTTGGTGTTGATGAGTCTTTCATTACGGAAGATTTTGCCCATTGGCCAATCGCGGATATTAAAGTTGATCAGTTCAAACAGCAAAACGCTAAGTTTTTTGAACAGCGTGGAGAGAAGGTTGAACATCAGTGGTTACGTGATTAACGTTGTCATCTTGAATCTAGATAAAAATAAAGCCCGCTAAACATGAGCGGGCTTTGTGTTTTAAGGTTTCTAACTCGTTTAAGTGCAGGCTTAACGGTTCTTTGTAGAGCTATGCTTTTACCGCATCAAGATCATCAGATTGAACTGAAGGGTTAAAGAACAATTTAGTTTCTGCCAGTACAACATGACGAAGCGCAATCAAACCAATAAGGTTAGGGATCGCCATCAAACCGTTTACGATATCTGCCAGAATCCAAATCATGTCTAGGTGCAGGAACGCGCCTGAAGCCACTAGAGCAAGGAAGATAATCTTGTAAGGCAGAACCGCTTTTGTGCCCATTAGGAACACCACACAACGCTCACCGTAGTAGTTCCAACCAAGGATCGTTGTAAACGCAAAGAACATCAGACCGATAGACACCAGCATTGGGCCAAATGTTTCTGCGTTGAGACCAACAGCAAAGGCATGCGTTGTCATCGCGGCACCTGACAAGTCACTTTGCCAAGCGCCAGTTAGGATCAGGGCTAGACCTGTCATGGTACAAATGATGATGGTATCGAAGAAGGTACCTGTCATCGAAATCAAACCTTGTTTAACACAAGAGTCTGTTTTCGCTGCTGCTGCGGCCATTGGCGCGCTACCCAAACCAGATTCGTTGGAGAATACACCACGCGCAATACCAGATTGGATTGCCAACATGATGCTAGCACCTAGGAAACCGCCCGTTGCTGCGGTAGACGTGAAAGCAGATACCAACACAAGTTCAACAGCATTTAGTAGTTGATCTGCGTTCATGATGATCACGCTAAGACACGCCAACACATAAAACAGCGCCATTGCTGGAACCACTTTACCTGCGACACTTGCGATAGATTTGATGCCACCTAGAGTTACAAATGCAACCAAAAGCGTCAGGATGAAAGCTGCAAGCTCACGGTTTACACCTAGAGAGATTTCACTTGCATCAAGAATCGCATTTACTTGCGGGAACGTACCGATACCAAAACAAGCAACTCCAAGTGAGAATACCGCAAACATGATGGCTAGCGCTTTAGAGCCAACACCATATTGTAGGTAGTACATTGGGCCACCAATCATTTGGCCATTGTCGTCAACGCGTCGGTATTTAACAGCAAGCAGACACTCAGCGTATTTCGTCGCCATTCCGAATAGGGCAGCAAGCCACATCCAGAATAGGGCGCCAGGGCCACCAAGTTTGATTGCGGTTGCAACGCCGACAATGTTACCAGTACCGATAGTTGCAGAAAGTGCAGTACAAAGTGCTGCGAAGCTAGAAACGTCACCCTGTTTATCAGATGACTTATCTTTACTGAATACCATCGCTAACGCGGTTGGTAGGTGTTTAAACTGGATCAAGCCTAAGCTAAAAGTGAAGTAAACACCGGTTCCCACAAGCAAAATAAGCAGTGGTGGACCCCAGACAAAGTTATCAATGGTTTGTAGTAAAGATTGTAGGTCGTTCATGATTTCCCCTTAATAAAACAACTAATAAGGAGAAGAGGGAAAGGACGAGATCAAGGATCTCTAATAGAACTAAGCTATTTAAAGAAGGCGGGAACGCCAAATAGTTAGGTTGTAACTTTCCACTCCTCTGTCCTTTTGCCTGAGAGTTTCACCCCGCACACATGTGCAGGACTTGCTCCTTCGGCGACCGATTTAACGGTTCTCTCCAGAGGTTCCTCCAACTACAGTCCCCGCTACCAAGGTAGCACCTGAAATAGTTAATTCTTCGGCGAGTTAATCTAACCAAATGTTAAAGTTTGGTTAATAACCACTCTCCTGCAGTCTTCATCGGAACATTTACTCAATCAAATAAGTAAAGGTTAGTTAATGATGCTGGTCACCATTAACGTGTGAACTCTATCATGTTTCTTGACCATTTCAACACCCTTGGACGATTTATTTTCAACACATTTTTGAACAAAAGGTATTTTTATGGCGTACTGGATATAGGTTTGTTGAGTAGCGTAGGGAATTGATACTATTTCTATTGGTAATATTCTCACTTACCAACATAATCTTTGGTAATGCATCGCCAGTGGGCCTTAGGTAAGTTATTCAATTAAGAGCACAAAATTGATCCAATCTAGCGCACGCGGATGAAAATCTACGCTAAGTTGACCTTGCGTAACGTAGAAATGAGTTACAATAAACTTTTGTGAAACTGTCTTGGGAGTTAGTCAGTTTTACGCGATTGGACAAGGAGGCTGTATGACCAGATTGTTAGCCATTGCGGTATTGATAGTTGTAGCGTTTGTGCTATTCCGTTATCGAACCAATGAAAAAGTCCAAAAAGCGACCGTCATAACATTGATTGGCGCATTCCTGATTTATACCGCATCCATTGTGATTGCGGAACTGATTCGCTAGCAAGATAGAAGAGTCCTTGGAGTAATATACGGTGACTTCTCAAAAAAATATTGAAGAACAAGATGAAGTGGTTGTCATTGAGGAACGTGACAAACGCACACACATATATATCGCAATTGCAGCGGTACTAGGCTTGGCATTTGGGGGCTTGGCTGGCTCTGTTTTGACGGCGAATAAATGGGAATCTACTTACCAAGTTTTAGAAGATAAATATCAAGCGCTTGCGCAAGATAAAACCGCGTTAGTTTCTCAAGTTAAAACTCGTGAAGAGTCGCTAGACAAAGAAATCCAAGAGAAAGTGGATGCACTGCTCGCAGAAAAGGACGCCGCACATCAGAAAGCGCTGAAAAAATTACAAGCTCAGCTTACCGAGGTCGAGAAGGTTAACTTGTCGTTGGAATCTCAAGTGAAGCAACAGAATGACAAGTTGAGCTCGAGCAAGACAGAGAATGAAAAGCTTACTCGCCAAGCGGATATGCAAGCAACCATGTTTGAACGCTCTCGTGAAGTGTTCCAGAAAGAACTCAAAATCTCGCAAGATCTAGAAGCGTTAGAGAAAGAGCGTGAGAAGCTACTGCCGAAAATCGACAAGCTGAAGAAAGAATGTGATGTGTTCTTAGAAGGGAAGTCGTGGGATGTAAAATCCGATGCTTGCGATAAGCACGATGAAGCAAATTCTCGACTTAGCCAAATTGATCAACTAATTGAAGTCTATAAAATGGATCTCAAACAGATCAAAGAAATTACATCGGATATGGGTTTATAAGCTCAACAATACACTCGATTGTTCATATAAAAAGGAGCTCACTGAGCTCCTTTCCTTTTACCTATGTTAAGCTAAAACTCGTTAGATACGAGAGGCATCATAACCTGATGCAAGCAAAAGTTCTCGTTCATACCTAATGAGTTGAGCACGATCTTCAATTAATTCGTTCAAAGCTTGAGATGGCTTTCCTGCGAGAGTTTTGAAAGCAGCAAACGTTTCTGCACTGTCGATCTCATCAATCATACTGCTAATGACATTGCGCGCTTCACACGGATTGTTATTTGTAGTGAAGTATTCTACTTGTTTAGCTGCAGCTTTCATTTCTGTTAATAGCTCAAGCGGGCTTGTGTCTTTTGCTACCGCCATGTAGTTGTCTAACACGCGCTTTGCATAAAGCAGTTCTTTTAGTGGGATATCACGTCCACTTTCAATTAGGGATTCGCTAAGGATCATACTTGAGCTCATGGGCATTCCTTTAGTTATATACAACGCAGCTTATTAGTGTCCCCTGAGTCTAATTTATTGAAGTCTAGTTGGGAATGGTAAAAAGCATTTTTAACGCATTTTTATTCACTAATGAACACGCGAATGCGATGCTTATCAGGATCGGTCGCTACAAAATTTAACCCATACACCGAGGTCATTGGTGGCTGAATAAAGTCTACGCCCATCTCTTTCCATTTGTTGTAAACCAGCTCCAGTTGATGTCCGTCTGCTACAGACAACGATAACTCGGCTCCTCCACCTTTCACCATGCTGACTGGAGTAAGCACGTCACTTTGTTTGAGCGTAAGTTTGACGCTATGGGAAAGTGGCATAGAAGCAAATGTAGGAGATAAAAGCGTGACCTCACAATCAAACAGTCTCGAGTAAAATGTTTGGCTCACGTGAATGTTTTCTACATAGAGAACGAATGAATTGATAGTCAGCATGGATTATTCCTCAACTTTGTTAAATAGATGAGGCTGAATTTACCGAAAGAGCATGACAGGTGCTGTCAGTAGACTCAATACATCGAGTAACCAGTATTGCCTTGAAATAGTGGGAAGTGTCATTAAACTTTTAAATCAATCAGTTCAACATTATCAGTTTTATTTTGTTTTACATGTTCTTTGAGTATTTCATCGCAAGAATTAGAAAAGAATAAAAATCATACGTTGGTTGTTAATGACATCACGGATAAAGCAATAATGCGTGAGCTTACAGAAACAGAGTGAATCTTTCTACTGTTTATATTCTGTAAAAAATGACGTGAAAACTGAACGTGAAGAAAATCAAGAAATTGAACACTTTATAGCGTCAGTTGCTTATTTTATCGCGAAAACTTACGAGACTTTCCAAGATGTTGGCCGTGTAATTTTGCGACTGGCGACTAGTTTGTTCACTTCCTGCCATCTTCTACCAGATTGTATTTATCTTAACGCTGGCGTTAGTACTTATGATTATTAGTATTTCTGAGGCGGAATATGTCATCATTTTGGGAGTGTTGTTCGCCTATGTAGCACTCGTATAGTGGAGTCTTCACTATGAAGAACAGGAAGAAGTCACACTAGCGAAGCTCTCTTTTTGGTTGCCAATTGGTATGATTTGGTCGTTTACCATGCTGTATGTTTTGGATTGTTCTCGGTATTTCAGTAGGCATTTTCAAGTTATTTAATTTTGGTGATAAACATTGCAAAGGAAAATATGTCTTTTTAGCGCTGTCATCGAGTATTTGTTACTTGCGTAATACTCTTATTAAACTAGGGTTCGGACTGGATTGAACCATATTTTTTACTTTGCTTATTACGGATTGACTCCATTATTATTGTTGTCACTTCTATTTATCAGTATGCCGTTACCAAGTTATGGTTTGGATAACTTGTACGCAATGCTTAATATTGGAGTTTTTAGCTATAGATTTATCACTCTGACCACGATGTCGTTTCGGGTCGGCCTTCTATTTGGTTTGATTTCAACTAGTCTGGTTGTCTATGTATTGACCTTGGTAATCGAACATAGCCCAGAAAAGTTGAGACGGATGTTTTAGATACAAAAAGAATCGGTGGAGAGTTAAAAATCTAGTCGCTACTAAATACTAAAAAGGGCGCGTGATGCGCCCTTTTTAATGTCTGAAAATCGGCTTTTAGTGGAAAATAGACATGTTGTAGCAAGCCGTCATATTCTGCTCTAACACCTCATAGACGTGAGCGCAGAGTTTATTCTGCTCAATTAGGTCATCCATGATCTCAGCAATTTGTGTTTGGCTCATTCGTCCTCGATAAGGGCGATCTTGCGATAGTGCCTGAAACACATCGGCAACGGCAATAATGCGAGAAGGGATGTCTAGTTCTTCTGCTGTTTTATGGTAAGGGTAGCCTGAGCCGTCCAAGCGTTCATGGTGATTTGAAGCCCATTCTGCGATTTTGGCGTTTGGGAACACCTTATGCAGCGCAAGTTGAGTGTCTATCGTATGTCGTTTGATTCTCGTGTATTCCTGCTTACTGAGCGCGCCTTCCTTATGTAGAATTTCATCCGGCGTCTTTAGCTTACCTATGTCGTGAACCAAACCGGCAATAAACAGCATTTCTTGGTCGTGTTCATCGAGTCCTAATTTGCCCGCCAAATAGCGCGACAACTCAGCAACTTTTTGCGAGTGTTGATAAGTAAATGGGCTTTTCGCATCGACAATGCGCGCCAGAAATAATCCAAGGCTGTTCATGTCCCAAATGGTTAACTGTTTTTGTAACCAATCAATGCTCTTAAAATTCAGACCAATGGTTTCGATGTTTTCTGATTCCATCGCGAACCAAAATCCGTCGGTCATGATGAGCTTAACCATGGCTTCGCACATGACTGGATTAAACAAGGTGCCAGCATTCGCCAATACACATTCTGCAATCAACTCCTCATGCAGCGTAACAATGTCACAGTGGCAGTTCATTACATAGCGCGCACGCATGAAGTCTAGTCGATCAGAAAGGTAGAGTATGGCCGCAACGTCTTTTTCGAACTCAGGCAGGTCGAGATGTTGCAGTTCATCCCAATGGGTGTGGTGGTAAAGTACTGGAACGGCAAATTGACTTAAAAGGCGACATTGTTTGAGCGTTTGGTAGCCGCGCAAACAGTGCGCTTTGGCATCTTGAGGGATGAGCTCGTCCAGCAACATTTTATGTTCTTGCGTTTCAGAGACGCCACAATCGTGAATCATGCCTGCAAAGTAACAAAACTCTGCTTTCTTTAAATCCCAATTTAAGGCTAGAGCACATTGGTAGGCGATGTATGCGACACGGTGACTGTGGTGAGTATCATCGACACCTACATAGTCGAGTGCACGGGCGACCCAGATGAGTGCTTGTTTTAGATCGACTTCAAAACCCGCAATAGCATCGGGAGAGGAAGAATGCTTCATTATTTATACCGACATGTTTTTAAGCCCACGCAAACCGACATCATGGCCTGATATTTAGAGAAAGGGCGCGACAGCGAAAAGAACCCTTAAAGGTGGGCTATTTGGACGTAATTTTAATTATGGCGTAGATAATAATCCTAGTTGCATAAGAATATCACTCGAAGCTCACTGCTTAACGTCAGTTCTTTGAGCTGAGTATTGGTTTTAAAAGATTCTTGTTGCTTTGGTTGACTTCTTTGAAAACGACAATAAATCATGATGCAACGTATTCTTATTTCTACTTTTAACTAAAACATCAGCAAACAAAGGGGGAGAGACGACTTTAGGGTTTTCGGCCTCAAAGTGACGTTGCTCGTTTTGCTGCCACTCTCAATGTAAATCGTATGGACGGTGCAGATGGAATACCTATTGTGGTGGTCACTGTAGGAAAGAAAATATCCCAATTTTGTTTCTTAATTAGCTCAATGAGTTAAAGGAAGAAAAGGTAAACGACTCGATTGCGAATTTGTGAAGCCGCAAAGAAGAGTTGCCTGAAAATCTACTAGACTAAATGCTCCAACTCAAAAGGAATTTGTATGTTGAAACATTGTTTGTATCGCAGTTACACCAAAGGGCTAAAAATCGCAGCGCATGTGCTGCCACTTCCAAGGCCGACGTTGTTTTCTGGTTCGGGAGCCGTATCTGAGTTGTTGGAGGCGATATCTGATCTAGGTTTTCGACGTTTGTTGCTAGTGACCGATGAGGAATTAGTTCGAATCGGTATGGTAGGTAAAGTCTTGGAGCAAACGCAGGGGTTGGGCTTACAGGTGGGCGTGTTTTCTGAAGTAAAACCAGACCCAACTTACGATCAAGTCGAAGATGGATTACGTGCTTACAACGCCTCTCAGTCGGAAGCCATTTTGGCGTTAGGTGGCGGATCTGCCATTGACTGTGCAAAAGTGATTGCTGCAAGAGTAAGTAACAAACGCTCAATCAAAAAGCTCTCAGGACTTTTCAAAGTATGGCGAACCCCGGCGCCTCTGTTTGTTATTCCAACCACTTCTGGCACTGGTTCTGAAGTGACGATCGCGGCAGTGGTTTCAGACCCAAATACGCATTTAAAAACGCCCTTGATGGACCCGAAACTGGTGCCGATTATGGCCGTGCTCGATCCCGACTTGCTTATCGGTTTGCCAGCCAAAATCACTGCTGACACAGGGATTGATGCGTTAACTCATGCGGTAGAAGCCTACATCTCGCGCAATGCGACACCAGAAACTCAAGCGTATTCAGTCGCTGCAATCAAATTGATATTTCGTTATTTACCCAAAGCCGTGGCGCAGGGGGGAGATATTGAAGCTCGATACAAAATGGCCATGGCGTCTTACTACGCAGGGTTAGCTTTTACCAAGGCAAGTCTGGGGTACGTGCATGCTTTTGCGCACAACTTAGGGGCAAGGTATGGTTTGCCACATGGTATGGCAAATGGGTTAGCGTTGCTACCCGTCTTAAAGTTCTCTTTGCCTGAAATTGAAGATGAGCTAAGAACGCTTGCCGAGAAGACCAATATCAATACGAAAGACAAACCAAGTGCTGAGCATTTCTTGGAACAGATTGAATCCTTGTACGATGCTATTGGTATCGAAAAATGTACAACAGCCATAAAACAAGATGATATCGAAGACTTGGTTGACCTGATTCTGAAAGAGGCACATTGGAATTACCCCGTTCCCAAGTTTATGAATTCTGAAGAATGCGCTCGCTTATTGATAGAAATAAGCGCTTAGATTGCATTATGTAAATATAATTTTACGGACGTGGTTTTTTATCCTTACACTTTGCTTGATCTTCTCTCAAAGATCCTACAATATCGTGCTTATTACAAATATGGTGTCAGTTTTGGTGCGCCGTTGCCCGATCTGATGCTGATAACCGCCAATAAGATGTAAAGATAAATATACAATGAGTCGTTCTAAAGTGTTTGGTAGTACCCTAATTATTGCTGGTACTACAATTGGGGCTGGTATGCTAGCTCTTCCTCTTGCCTCCGCTGGCATTGGTTTTACTACATCACTGATCATCATGTTGAGTTTGTGGGCATTGATGGCCTTTACTGCGTTACTGATGCTTGAACTTCACCAATATGCTGAAAGTAGTGCAACACTTCATACCTTGGCGAAACAAATCCTTGGTCAAAAGGGTAAGTGGGTTGCCAGTTTTGCGATGCTATTTTTGTTCTACTCATTGTGTGCGGCATACATCGCTGGTGGCGGTGCACAATTTGGTGACCGCTTATCTCAGTGGTTTGAGTTAGATATTTCTGGCCCGACAGCGACAGTGATTTTCACTCTGATCGTTACTTTAGTGGTGACTATTGGTACAGGAACAGTTGATAAAGTAAACCGTGTGTTGTTTGCGTTAAAGCTAGTCGCAATGGTTGCGGTACTGTCATTTTTAGCGCCAAACGTTACCGAGTCATACTTGCTAAGCATGCCTATCGAACAGGGACTTATTGTTGCGGCGATTCCAGTGATTTTCACATCGTTTGGTTTCCACGGCAGTATTCCTGCAATCGTAAACTACCTAGATGGCGATACGTCATCTTTGCGCAAAGCGGTTATTGTTGGTTCGACGATTCCTTTAGTTATCTACATTTTCTGGCAAATCGTTACCTTAGGCGTAGTAAGCCAAGATGCGCTTATTGAAAACGGTGGCTTGAGTGCACTTATTGGTCAATTATCTCAAACTGTTCACAAATCCAACTTGAGCAGCATTGTAGGTGTATTTGCCGACCTTGCACTTCTCACCTCGTTTTTAGGTGTGAGCTTAGGTTTGTTCGAATTTTTAGGTGATACGATCAAAGGCAAAAGTGAGAAACCAAATCGCTTGTTAGCTGCAGTGATTACGTTTACTCCGCCACTTGGTTTTGCGCTTTTCTACCCGCAAGGCTTCATTATGGCGCTGGGTTACGCGGCGATTGCATTGGCTATTCTTGCGATTTTCCTTCCTCTTGTCATGGTGATCAAGGTTCGTCGTTCCGATGATTTCTCAGGTGAATACCGTGTCGCAGGTGGGCAAGGAGCGCTGGTCGTCACTGGTATAGCGGGTACGGGCATCGTTTTAGCGCAAGTGCTCATTACTTTAGGTGTATTACCTGCTCTAGGTTAGTTCCACAGTTTAAATTGAACGCGAAAAGCCAATAGGGAAACCTGTTGGCTTTTTTAATCTGGATCAAATTACCGTAAGATATTCGGTGAAAAAATTGGCGGAAGTCTGTTTTTATTTCGTACACTTAGGTTGTGGTATATCAATTATTTAAGTGGGGAAAAGCCGCTCTAAGATCATCAAAATTTCTGACAGAAAGGAGCTTTTTCTTCTGGTTTCTCTACTTGGGTGTGGAGGTGAAGTATGGCGCACCGGAGTTTTTACCCGTTTGCTAAACCGCTTAATGAGCAACTGCAAACGTTGAAGAATAGAATGCAGGCACATTTGCCGTGTATCGATAGGGTGTCGTTTGCGAAATATCACCCTCATCAAGACATGCTCAAATCTTTCGCCGAAAGTGAATTTGATACTTGGTGCTTGGCCCATCATGAGGCGCCGTTTAGAAAGCTCCACAACCTTACTATCTCCGCTGAAAATGCAATACCACGTATTGTCGATGATCTTCACGACATCAATCATTGTTCCCGCATACAAACCCTGCTTAAAGAAGGCTATCAGTCATCAGTCGCGATTCCTTGCTATGACAACAAAGCCTTTACCGGATTTGTCTTTTTAAATTCTACCCAGCCCCAAGCTTTTAAGCTTGAAGCATTGAATGGACTTAAGCCTTATTTTGAGATGGTTCAATTTGCTGTTGAGTCTGAGGATCATGTCGTTCATGCCATCGAAACGCTTGCCGATCGAATGCAGGGTATGATGCCGGGTTATTCGCCAGAATATTATGCCCATACTAAACGGATGAAATATTACAGCCAGTTAATCGCCACACAACTCGCGGATCATCATCATTTCAATGACGAAACGGTTGAGCATATTGGTACGTTTGCGCAGTTTCATGCATTGAGCGATATTCAACTGCCGATAGAAATAGCCTGTAGTAGAACACGTTACACGAGAGAGCAGGAGGCGATTCTTCTTCAACATATCGAGCAGTGTATCGAATCTGCAGACGATATAGTGGCGCGTATTGGTAATCCAGTTCACCCAAGCGTGACGCTGTTTTTGCAGATGATTACGTACCAATACGAAAACCTTAATGGTTCTGGTTATCCGTACGGTTTGAAGAAAGAGGCGATCCCAATTGCAGCGCAAATCGTTGCGGTGGCTAACGCATTCGATGTGCTTACGACTCATCACCCATATCGCCAAGCTTGGTCGATACCTTACGCCTTGCTTGAGTTGGAGAAATGGGTGTATCAAGGATTGTTGTCCAGAGAATGTGTCAACGCGCTGCGTGAGCATCAAAATTATCTAAAACAAATCATCCATAAATATCCTGAGCACTACACAGGCTTAGGGCTGATGTAATCCCCGTAAACGAAGGAGCACGAATATTGACTAGGAGGAAATTATAAACAATACTGTTTTTATATACAGTATTTGGTTTGGAGGTGAAGTATGTTGTGGGAAACCCTTGAGAGAGTAAACCGCTTACGCCAACAAGCACTTGCGAACCCTGAGTTTGTGCAGTCAGCGAAAGAGCATGAAGAAGCACTTCAGGAGCAAGAATATCACTATCATGCAAAGAAAAAGCGTTCAGCCAAAGACAAACAAGGTAAGAAGTCGCTGGCCGATATCTATAAAGAAGTAGAATTTGGCGCTGACGCTCGTCATTAAATTAACCGCTATGGCGTCATTTCAATCCTTCAACGCCATAGGTCAAAAACGAGAACTCAAGTATCTCGAGTTTACTTGAGTTGAATATCAGTCTTGCATTTTTATTGTATTAACGTGTAGATAAACACCCCTAAATTTAGGGGTGTTTAATTAGATGTCTGCTTTGCGTACAAAGTGAGGATTTTTGTATTTTTTCTCTGGACCAAAAGTGGATATAACCAATTTGTTCCACAGCGTTTTATCGAACTCGCCTTTTGGAATGGAAGGGTAGAGTGTTTCTTCTTCTTCCCTTGCAAAATTCATGTACTGCTTTTTCTTGATTTGGTTGTATTTTTTCGCAATCTGATTGTGTTTTTGAACCCACTCCAATTTGTATTTTCGAAGTGCCTTTTCACCAGCTTCTGCATTCATACGCGACATGAACAGCCGCTTATACGATACCTTTCTATCTAACATGGTACGCATGACTGTTTGGATGTACTTACCGTGGTGCGTAATGGTGATGTCGTTTTCGTCAATAGGAGTAACACACCAGCCTTTAGGTAGAAAGTCTGGTTTTTTAAACTGTTTATTACGCTCCATTAGCGCCTGATGTAAAACCAAATCAGAGGTGCCGCGGAACGTTTTTTGCCATTTACCGATACGAATTTGAATCGAACCAGGCAAGCGATAGATGTTAGTAAACTTATCTTTGTCCATGGACTTGTGTCATGAGATTAATATGCAATATGAGAAATAGGTAATCAGCTCACCGAGTCATCGGCAAGAAGTTGAGCTGAAGTTCGTTACGATTTTACAACGACCTTGCGTTATATAGCGAGGGGTTATGTCAATAATAGGTAAGAAATAAAAAATTAGTTTAAATTGTGAATGGATTTAACTAAATGGAGCCACCTGCATTGCGATTTTCAGGTGGCTTGTACAGTGCTTAAACAGCTTCTTCTAGTTGTTTAGCATCTTCTTGCTCAATCTGTTGAAGGTGTCTATTCGCTTGTTGTAATTGGTACATTTGAGCGTAGCGACCATTTTGTTGCAATAAGGCTTTATGCGTGCCTTGTTCGACCAAGTCACCATGGTGTAGAACCACAATTTGGTCTGCATCCAATATGGTGGACAGTCGGTGAGCAATGACCACTAACGTCATGTTCTGGCGCAAAACTTTTAAGCTTTTTTGAATGAGAGCCTCAGTTCCTGAATCGATGTTTGCCGTTGCCTCATCCAAAATTAAGATTTTTGGTTTCGCTACTAACACTCGGGCTAACGCAAGTAATTGCTTTTGACCTGCCGAAAGGTTGGTTTCACCTTGGCCGAGTTGAGTGTCTAAGCCGTTTGGATAGCGGTGAATTTGCTCCGACAAACCTACCTTATCTAACGCATCCCATATTTGCTCATCGCTCACTACTCGGCTAAGAGAAATGTTCTCACGTACAGAGGCTGGGAGAATGTGCGGATCTTGTTGAACCATTGCTACGTCTTTGCGAAGTACGTCTTTACCCAATGTATTAAGTGGCCGCCCATCAATCAATAACTCGCCCACATTGGTTGGATAAAAGCCCATGAGCAAAGATGCTAATGTGCTCTTGCCGCTGCCCGTATGGCCGACCAGCGCGATAAAATCTTGATGAGCGGCTTTCAAGGAGATGTCTTTCAATACATCTTGCTTGCCATCATAACTGAACGTCAGATTATTTAGCTCAATTGAGCCCGTTTTAAGTGGTTTATGATCGTCACCGTAAGTTTGTGGCTTCGCATCAATCAACTCAAAAACACGTTCACTCGACACCAACGCTTGTTGTAAAAGTGCAAGTTGTTGGGTCATTTCAATCAGAGGTTCGGTCACACGCGCCAAATAACTGATGAACGCATAAAGTACACCGACACCAATCAACTCGACACCATTAAAGCCAAAGATGGCAACTAAGCAGAGTAGGGCAAGTCCAGCCAACAGATCCATGAGAGGCCGCAGCAGATACCCGTTTAAGCGAATGACTTTTTTGGACGCGACCAAATGCTCAGCAGTGAGTTCGTTAAACTGTTTATTAAAGCGCTCTTCTTGTTGCATCAGCTGAATCACGCTCATCCCTTGGATTGATTCGCTTAAGTTGGCGTTAATGTCCGTGAGCAAGTCACGCATTCTGCGATAACTATCGGTACTGAGTTGTTTAAACAGATACATAAAGCCAATTACGATCGGTAACAGGACGAGAACAACCAGCGTCAACTTCCAACTCATGAAGAACATGACACCCAACATCACCACGATCATCACAACGTTCTTAACCACGGTCGCGATTAACAACTCGTAAAACTGCTGAAGTGATTCTGTATCATTCGTGATTCGAGAAACAAGCTTACCGGCAGGTGTGTAGTCAAACGCAGAAAGTGGCTGTTTGATCACTCCCGAAAACACTTGCTTGCGAATGGTTTTGATCGTGTTCGTTGCCACCATGCTAAATTGCAACGATTGAAGATATTGGAACGTTGCTGAAATGACTTGAAGTGATACATAGCCCAACGCTAAAGCAATCAATACGTTACGAGAGTAGTCACCTTTGGCAATGTGTTCATCAATAAAATACTGGATCAACCAAGGGCCACTCGCACTCGCTAACGCCGCGATAAACAGCAAAGCTAAGCCTTTTATCATTGGCTTCGGCTGAGACAATGGATAAGACAACAACCGCTTAAATGTACTGGTTTGTTTCATTGATTACTCCTCCATTGCTTGTTCGAGTTTTTGGTACTGGAACATTTCTGCGTACCAGCCTTGGTGTTCGAGTAGAGAATGATGTTTCCCTCGCTCGGTGACATGGCCATGATTAAGAACGATGATTTCATCAGCCGCTTCTAATGCCGTTAATCGGTGTGCGATAACGATCAACGCTTGATCACGGTAGTGTGTTTCAAGGTTCTTGAGAATCTGATGTTCGGTTCGACCATCTACGGCGGATAGGGCATCATCTAAAACTAACACTTGAGCGTTGAGAAGCATGGCACGTGCAATCGCAATACGCTGCTTCTGACCGCCAGAAAGAGTAATGCCTTTTTCGCCAACTTCGGTTTGGTATCCGTCAGGGAATTTCTCTATATCGTCGTGGATACACGCCAATTTCGCTGCTTGATAAACTTGCTCCTTTGTTGCTTGAGGATTGCCAAGGGCGATGTTGTCAAAGATCGATTTTGAGAACAAAAATGGACTCTGATTCACAACCGCAAAGCGATTACGCCATTGAGGTAAGATAGCGTCTTTGATTTTGACATCGCCAAACTGAATGGTGCCATTTTCTAAATCATGTTGACGCAATAGCAGAGTGAGTAATGTCGATTTGCCACTGCCTACTGGGCCAGCAATTCCGAGCATTTTCCCTGGCTCTAACGTTACGTCCACAGCGGCAAGAGCAGGAGGGAGTTCTTTACTCCAATGAAACGCGTCAATCTTGATGTGTAGCTGTAATGGTTTGTCATCTAGAGGTTGTGTACCACCAATGATCTCTGGTTGTTCATCGAAGATTTCTTGTAGGCGATTCCATGCGGCAGAACCGCGCTCTAAGATGTTAAACAAGAATGCGAACGCCAGCATTGGCCAAATCATCAAACCCAAGTACATGGTGAAGGCTGTCAAATCACCAAGAGTGATTTCGCCTTTGTCGACCAGATACGCGCCTGCCGCCACACTAAGAAGAAACGAAAGACCAATCGTCAATTGAATCGCAGGGTCAAAGCGCGCATCTACTCTTGCTACCGCGATGTTTTTAGCACCAGTATCGTCAACGACATCTTCAAATCGTTGTTGCTCTTGGTTTTCTAAACCAAAAGCACGCAGCATTCGCACACCATTTAGGGATTCTTGCGCCATATCGGACATCGAAGAGAATGCTTCCTGCGCGACACGAAAACGTTGGTGAAGAATGCGGACGATAAAGAAAATAATTAGCGCGAGAAATGGCATTGGCAACAGGGCCATAACGGTCAGTTTCCAACTGACTTGCGTGACCATGATGATCAATACTGCTATGCCTGTGATAACCGAGTCGGCTGCCGTTAATACCCCTTCGCCAGCTGTCATAACGATGTTTCTTACGTCGTTCGTGCCGCGCGCCATCAAATCGCCAGTTTTGTATCGTTCAAAAAAGCGGGGAGGTTGAGTCGAAAGGTGGCGGTAAAGGCGGTTGCGTAAAATGGTTCCAAGTTCCCAACTCGCACCAAATAGCCATATACGCCAGAGGATTCTGCACCCGTAGATGGTGAAAAGTAGAACAATAAGGCCTAACAACCACATGATTAACGTGTTTGTTTCTAATGTGTTATCAACAACGCCATCGACAATCACTCCGACTGCCTTGGGTGGAACCAGCTGAAGGGCAGAGATTACTGCAAATAAAAGAATGGAACCCACATAATGTTTCCATTTTTGTCGGAAATACCAACGCAGCTGCCAGAAAATTCTCATTACGCCTCCTGCTTTAAATTATTGAATTTGTTATGGAACTATTATTGAGCGAAATGATGAGTTTACAAGCACAATTTTTGAGCGAAGAAGAAAACAACAGATTGTGTCGATTTTGAATATATGCACTCAGGAATTACTTGCTTTCTCGCTGCAAGAAAACCATGCAACAAAATTATGTGAAATCTATGTTAAGTTGAGGTTTTGGCGCGTAAGTGAGCGCTAAAAGTAGAAAGCTTCAAAATGTACAATTTTGAAGCTTGTTTTGGAGAGGTTTTAGCAGTCTTCAGTTTGAATTCCATAGCGAAGTTGTCCGCCCGGTGTTTTAGGGTAGTACACTTCGACATAACACAGGTGATGGATGCTCACGGGTTTGTTGGCAAAGCCGATAAGGAAGTAGGGTTCAGCCTCTGAATCGGCGCCGTACCATTTGTTGATGGTGAGTTTTGGGTCAAAACCGGCAAGTTCTTTTGCTGGAATCACGTTTTTGATTAACCCAAAGTAACCAATAAGATCGTTTACTCCGTCGTTATCTAAGTCGATGTTTCGCGTGTCTTCTGAGTTGATGTTCTCTTGAGACTGAATAACGGCTTTAGTGTAAACAAGGTTGTTGGCTGTCATTAGCGCTTCTCTTGCACCATACAAAACGGCAATTCGTGCGTCTTTTTGTATTCCGAGGAACTTGGGCAGGGCAACAACGCCAACAACACCAAGAATGATGATGCACATTATTAACTCGATAAGGGTAAATCCTCGTGAACCACGCACAACCAGCCTCCAGCTTTGTCATTTTATAGGCTGCTATTCTGGAATAAAAATGGGGTTATATCGGTATTAAAAAAGAATGAGAAGGTGTGACTGTTATTGCAAATCTCATATATAAAACAAGTTGCCTATTTATTCATTAGAGATTGAAGCGGTTTCTCAATTGGGATTTTAAAGAGAGGAGGGAAAAGGAAAAAAATGAATAAAGATGTGCTCGGGAGGAAAAATCTCCCGAGCCGGAGTATTTAAGATGCGTCCGTTACCGTTTGGCCACTGCGTTTAAATACAAATCGCCAGATAAACAGGACTACTGCGATATAAGCTAAGCCAACACCAAGTGCTTGCCACTCCATACCGTTATACATCGCGATAGGCATCAGAGAGATGATAAAGATATCGGTAATTGAACCAGGCACATAAGCAATGGCGTAGTCATCCAGAACTTTGCTACGCATTTTAGGGTCAACAATGCGCAATAGCGCGATGCCCATTGCAACTGTGCCTGTTAGCCAGCCCCAGGAGAATATGCCTTTTTCAAACCAATCATCGCCCATAATTCGAGGCGCAACCCAGAAGATCAGCCACAACGTAAATGCGATGCCACCAATGGCGAGTACGATCATTGGCGCAAGGTACTGAGCAAGAACAGTAATTTTGATTGCCGAAATACCAAATATGATCAGGTAGTCGGTGCTGATACCAGCTGCGTGCTTAAATGCTCCATCACAAAGGTATCGTGACGCTTTGGTTTGTTTCGCGACAATTCGCACGAGCATTCCGCCCAAAAAGCCCGTTACAAATGTCGGAATTTGTACTTTGTCGTGGAACGACGATAAGTAGTTTGCTGCGACATAAGAGAAAGCCGTAACGACGACGACAAGGGCTGCGTGAATAGCAAATGAATCCACAGAGAGTGAAGACATTGTGTCTTTCATCACTGGTTCTTGTTCTGTTGGTTTGACAAGACCTTTTCGTTCATGTTCATCCATGCTGTCAAAAGTTGTAAAGCTTCGAATCCAACCCATTTTTAGAGCAAATTGAAGCATCAGCATGCCGATGGAAATTGAGATGAAGATACCGACTGTCGCAAAGGTCAAACCAAGCGTGAAGCCATCTTCCCAACCAAGACCCGTGAAAATATCTCCCACAACTGAGGCTGAACCGTGACCACCCATGAAACCCGCAGACATTGTTACGCCAAAACCAGGATTGATTTCTGGCCAGAAAAATGTAGTTAAGAGCAGGCCAAACATTGCAGCAAATAACCACTGTGAGACAGAAGCAATTTGGTTAAATGCCCATAACGAGCCTGCGCGTTGTGCGACCACTTTTGGGGATGGAACATCCGTTGCTAACCCTAACGCAGAAAAAAGTGCAGCGGTTAATAGGCTTGCGTTAGCGGTAAACGTGTCTGTCCACGGTAATAGATCGAGCATGGCAGGGCCAAACACGAGACCAAATAAACCTGCCAATACAGCAGATGGAATGTACATGCGTTGTAGCAATGGCGTATGCACGCGAATCACTTTCGCTACAATCAAAAGTAAGCCTGCGATGGCTAAGTCAGTCAGCATTAGACCTTTTGGCATTTTTTGTCCTCCAGTAAATGCATTCAAGGGGCATCATCCTTTTGACCAACCTTGATGAAATAAATAACTCCACGTAAGAAAGCGCGAATACGAAATCTTTCGAGTACGGAGCAATGGTCGTTTCAATCAGCGCTCAAGTGCGCTAACAATCATGAAATGAATATAATTGTCGAGAATGTTCGTGAACTGTTGAGAAACTCGAGCAAGTTTCTCGATTTTATTTTTGATAGTTCACTCAGGAAGGGCGTGTATCCTATTCAGTTTGAATAGGCAATGCAATTGAGCAGAATCAATAAAACATGCCTAATAAAACATCAACCATAGGTAGGTGTTTGATAAATAAAAATATTGTATGGAAAATTAATTTTGTCGATACGACAATTATTTGTAATTCTCAAGATGGGAAGGTGGTTGAAGTTTAATGAAGCCAAGAGTGGAGCTAGAGATATGGCCAGAAAAAGCACACTGTAATAAGAGTCAATGTGCTTATCAATTTGTCGTTAGAGTCGATTATCACCGGTACTAAATGCAATGATTTGACTGATTTCGGTGAGGCTACGACCGCTCTCCTTTTGCCATTGCATAAACGCTTGGGTTGCTGCATCGTGAGATTTTTTGGTGTCTTTTCCGCCTTCGATGATTTTGCAATTGCGCAAGTATGCTTCCACATCGTTAGACAAAATAAACGTATCAGCACCCATTTGACGTAAAGTATATGGCCCTGTATTACCGCCCAAACGGCTGCCATGTTTTTTTAGATACGCCCAAAGCTCAGTGATTTTCTCCTGAGGCCAATCTGCGACCATTTTGCCAAATGACCCATGCTGGATTGATGCTTCGTGGATCATTCGAGCATTGGCAGGAATCGACATCACTTTCGTTAGGTGGCGAATAATGCGTTTGTCCGTTGCTTTGGTTTCCCATTGTTCGTCAGACAGCATCAATAGTGGCTCAATCTTAAATCCGAAGAACACTTCTTCGAAGTTCGGCCACTTGTTGCGAACGACGCTCCACGAAATCCCACTTTGGAACACCTTCATCGAAAAAGCGGCGAGCCAACGGTCATCGGGAATCGCTGCTAATTCCTCTTTACTTAATGGGTGAGACAATAGCGCTTCAAGCTGATCTTCTCCGCCTTTTCGCTCAGCAGCACGTTGATAAATCGCGTCAAATTTTTCGATACTCATAAAAGAAGTTAGTCCTAGTTTATGTCGATATTTGCGAAACATACTACGCTTAAGTGGCTGAATCGTAAATTGATGGAGTGTCACAAATGAAGAAGGTCACATTAACGTTTGTCGGGGAAGGTTCGGAGCGTATCGCGGATAAATTTTATACTTGGCTGGCTGATGGCGGATTAGAAGACAGCTTAATTGAGACTCTATCGGACAGAGAAGTGTCGGTGGTCGGTATTAGTGATATGGATAACGAAACGCGCGATGTGGTGATTACGACAGAAATGAATTAACGCGTTGTGCGCGGTCAAAACCAAAAGAATGCAATAAAACAAAGCCCTTCGTCGGAAGGGCTTTGTGCGTTTAACTCGTCTTCTTTTGTAAAGTGGATTTAATGATGAACCAGCGTTAAACCGCTTGGTAAAGCATCACCGAAGACACGTTTTGACTCGCTTTCTGAAAGCTCTTTCACTTCTTCAACCAGCGATACCCACGACTCAGGTACTTTGCTCTGTTTGAGTTTTGTTAGAACTTGTTCCCGGTAGTCGTCAGAAATATCGAATAATCGGTCACCCGTCTTACGACAAATCATTACGGCTGCGAAAGCGATCATTGGTTCTTTCAGCCAATTTTGTTCCAAAAGCTTAGGTAACCATTGCTCAGCTTGTTCACGAGGAATGACGTTGTGCTGGCTGCCATAAAGCGGTGTGCGAGAAGCCAAACGTCCCATCGCCCACCAGTGTGCTTGTTCAAACTGGTTTTGGTTGATGGCTTTGCTTAAGAACCACGTCGCCAGCAGGACTTTATCTTCCACTTCTAGATGCTCCAGAGAGGCTGAAAGACGCACCATGGATTCGTACCCCATCTCCTGAGCCGCTTTTGCTGACTGCGGATTTTTCATCGCGCCGGGATGCAGATATTTTGCGATGTCTGCCAAAATGGTTTCTTGTTGTTCTTGGCTTAGACCGCCCGCGATACGTCGCCAGAATACCCACCAGTCTGTCCAGCCTTGATGGTTTTTGAACTGAATGTTCTGTTGGTACAGTCCCCAAACTTGCTCAATACGCCAAGAGTCGGTTGGATCGCCAAAGCCCGGACGCAGTGCAAAGCCAGCCAAACGAAGCCAGTTTTTCTCATGTTGTTCAGAGCGACGACGACGCTTACGACCCTGCGCAAAAGTATCGAAAAGTTGACGGAGTGTGGTAAAGTCCCACTCATCGCGTTTGCCGAGCTTCTTCTCAAGATCTTTCGCTAAGGTTTTGATCTCATTGCCTTCTGCGCTTTTCTTGTTACCGCTGTATAGACGAGCAATCAGCTCCTTACATTCGTTCAATCTTGGATGAAGCTGAATTTCCTCACCGTCATCGGCTTGTTTATTGCGAACTTCAAATTCCAGTTCCCAACGCTTGTTGTCGTCTTCGGCACTGACACACTC
Source organism: Vibrio sp. S457-15 (assembly GCF_000960545.1). Classification (NCBI taxonomy): domain Bacteria; kingdom Pseudomonadati; phylum Pseudomonadota; class Gammaproteobacteria; order Vibrionales; family Vibrionaceae; genus Vibrio; species Vibrio sp. S457-15. The sequence goes on from NZ_JYOQ01000180.1 coordinate 84,214, forward strand.
CATCTTAAGAGTGCCTACTTCGGTTAACTGACATGCCAGCTGAACTTCAACACGTTCTTTCTGGTTGGCTTGTAGCTCTGCACCTTCACCTTCAAGTGTGGTGATGTAAGGCGGCAGAGGCGCAAACAAGTCTGGGTCAACATCAACCATCACGCCGTTTTGAATCGCCGTGTTGTTGGTTAAGGTATCGTGGGTAGAAGTCAGCAGGTTAAAGCGAACTGGCTCTCCAAGAGTGAGCGAGAAACGACGACCGCTTAAACGGATTTCGTGGCCTTCTTCTGTTCCTTTAGCAAGTAAACAGAGGGCTTTACCCATTTTGTTTTTTTCTTGTAGATGCAAGAAGTAAGAGCGTGCAGCACCACCGCCAATTTTCAGTTGTGCGCCACGACGCGCTTTACCAAACGCAACCGCACCTAGTGCGACCGACCAATCTGGATGTGGGTTATCTAATACCGTAACTGGTGCGCCGCGCCAGTCAGAAAGTAGGGTTGTGACACGTTCAGTTACCAGATCACTGTTGAACACGCCACCGTTCAGCAATAAGCCAACTGGGATCGCGTTTTGTTTGTCGTCTTCAATGCCAAGAGCGGCGCGAGACACTTGCTGATGCTGAGTTAAGAACTCGGCAACGTGCTTACTGACGGCTGGGTCAGCAACGTATGGAAGACCAAACTCGACAACCGCGCTGCGGCGTTTGTCTGGCACTTCACTGAAATCAGAAAGCGGGAAGAAACCATCCAATGCGATTTGGTGCACTTCTTGTTTGCTTAGAGCAATACTCTTTGTGCCCCCAAGCAGCTTAGAACCACTGCCTAGCATGGTGATCTTTACTTCGTCAGGCGCGCTCGTTGAGAGTAGGTTTTCTTTAGCTTTACGAGTTTGTTGAATAAGCTTGGTTAGGCTTGCAGCAGTGAGTTTTTTGTTTTGACTGAAGCGACTTTCAGCAAGGTGCGCTAACGCTAAGTCGAGGTTATCGCCACCTAGCATTAAGTGTTCACCAACGCCAATACGATCAAGTGCTAAGTCGTCATGAGTGAACTTAGCTTCGATAAGACTTAAATCTGTTGTACCACCACCCACATCGCAAACAAGGATTAGTGGCAGATCTTTTAATTCGTCAGCCGCAGTTTGCTGGTGGCGTGCATACCAGTCGTAACACACCGCCTGTGGCTCTTCGAGCAAGACGATTTTTTTCAAGCCAGCAAGCTCGGCGGCTTCAAGTGTCAGTTTACGCGCGGTTTCATCAAATGATGCAGGAACGGTGACAACTACGTCTTGGTCTTCGAGTTTGTTACTTGGATGACGGTAGTTCCATGCTTGACGAATGTGATTGAGGTAACTTGCGCTGGCAATAACTGGCGAGACTTTATCCACGTCTTGCGCACCAGCCCAAGGAAGAATGTCTGAGTTACGATCAACCGCTTGGTGTGAGAGCCAGCTTTTCGCGCTGGATACCTGACGACCTTCTACTTTCGCGCCTAATTCGCGAGCCCATTCACCAACGATGACATTGTTAATGTCGCCGGCAACAGGTTCGTTGTCCCAAGGAAGAGTGAGGTCAGAAGGGGAGATTTGACCTACAGCTGGATGATAGCGGAAAGAGGGCAGAAGTGGTTTACGAACGACTTCGCCCGGACCAATCAGTTGGTCAATGTCAAATAGGGATACTTCGGATTGTTCAAGGTTGTCGGTTATTTCACAGTAGGCCACCACAGTGTTTGTGGTGCCAAGGTCAATACCAACAAGAAAACGAGGAGATGCCATACAAAACCAAACCTTCGTGTATTTAAAAACGGCACCCGATTGGATGCCGTTTGACTTCTAATTATTGTTCTTCGTTTGAGTCACTTTTCGCGTCTTCGCGCACATCGAACTCAACATGCCATTTTTGCCCGTTATCTGCGGCGATGGCTTCTAAGTAAAGCGTGCCAAGCTCTGTGACGCGAGAAGCTAGGGTTACTGGAACCACTTCACCTTCACGACGACCCTCAGATACAGGCAGCGTTACTTGGATTTCGGGTAGCTCTTCAAGCTCTTCTGGTGCCCAGTAGTCTAAGTGAGTACCTGCTAGGTCATCACGACGAACGGTTGAGCCGAAGAATTGGAAGTTAACTGGCTGACCGATGATCAAACCAAACTCTTGGCTTGGTACGTCAACGCTTGAGCCTTCTTCCATACCAAATGGTGCGACACAAAGTGCTTCCATTGGAGGCGCCATGCCCGGAATCGCTGGCATCGCACTTTCGATACCCACGTAGTACGCTGAAGCAATACCGCCACGGATACGCACACCTTGACCACGACGCACAGAGCCGTAGTAAGCCGCACCGCTAGCAACCGCAAGGTCTAGATCCACACCTGTTAGGCGTTTCGCCATTTCAGCATCTGCTTCTAGTAGCCATTCGTTGATCGTGTCTTCTAGACGAGTTGCTAGAAGTTTCGATTTCAGAACACCGCCGTTGAATAGGATTGCAGTTGGCTTGATGAAGTCAGCCGATTGCGCAGCATCCGCGCCAGGCATACCTGGCATGTTTGCAAATGGGTTGAAATCTTGAGCTTGCGCTGATTCTCCGCCGCTTTGCGCGTGTGCTTGCTTAGACAAGAATGCTGCAATGTGGCGAGTAATACCCGCATCTTGTGCGTAAGGCAGACCCATTTGTGTTAGTGCACCACGGTTACGTTGAACAGGGTGGTCTGTAATCGCAACTTGAGGGAAGAAACCGTCAACTAATGTTTGTTGTACTTCTTCTTGAGTCAGTTCAGTTTTCAGCGTTGCACCAAGCAGTTTAGAACCGCGGCTTGGTACCACGATTGGCACTGACTGAAGCTCGCTGTCGTTCAATAGCGCTTCTTTAGCATCACGACATGCGTGCGTCATCGCCTGAACTTGCCATGGCTGTAGCTCTTTGCCTTCTTGCGCTAGCTTCATCTTCAAGCGGTACGCAAGTGCAAGGTCCATGTTGTCACCGCCAAGTAGGATATGTTCACCTACCGCGATACGGTTCAGAGTTAGGTTGCCTTCGTCTTCTGTTACTTCAACTAAAGAAAGGTCGGTTGTACCACCACCGATATCGACCACAAGCACGATGTCGCCAACTTCAACTTCGTCGCGCCATTTGTCGTTGCTGTTATCAATCCAGTTGTAAAGCGCAGCTTGAGGCTCTTCTAGAAGCGTTAGGTGCACAAAACCAACGTTGCGCGCAGCTTCGGCTGTCAGGTCACGAGCCGCAGGATCGAAAGAAGCTGGAACCGTAATGGTAACGTCTTGATCGGCAAGGTTGTGGTTTGGATTCGCGTGATTCCAAGCGTCTTTTAGGTGCTCAAGGTATAGCTCGGTTGCGCGAAGAGGGGATACTTTTTCCACTTCTTCTGGGCTACCCGCAGGTAGGAATGCGTCACGACGGTTTACACCAGCGTGGCAAAGCCAAGATTTTGCACTAGCAACTAAACGAATTGGTGTTTTTGAACCTAGGTTACGAGCAATCGCACCGACAAGTGCCTTTGGTTCGCTTGACCATGGAAGAACGCGTGATTGCGGGTTCATTTCATGCTCATGCGGCTGGTATAGGAACGAGCCTAATTGGCTGCGAGTTTCTACAGTACCCGGAGCTGTTAGCTGCGGGATAGGCATGACTTGTACACGAGCGTCTTCGTCTTGAGTATCAACGTAAGACATTACGCAGTGAGTGGTACCTAAGTCGATACCAACACTGAATTTAGGAGACTGTTGCTCTTGCGCTGTCTCTTGAGAAAGGTTTTCTTGGTTCATGTGTTCCATTACAGCTCAACCTCAGCTGGAGCAATCACAGAAGCATCGTAGTTCTCAGCCAGTTTAGGCAGGTTCATAGACGTTGCCTTCCAACCTTTGTGAACTAGAGTGCCGTGGAACGGCGCGCTGCCTGTCACGTTACCAGTTAGGCGGATTTCTTGTGGGTTGAAGCCTTCTTCAACCGTAATACGAGTTTCTTCTTCTTCGTTACGAACGTGCGCAAGTGTCACGTAATCGTTCAGTACTTTTTGACCGCCAGTGTGGATAACACGAGCCGCAGCGCCTACTTCTTCATCAGAGAACGAAGTTAGGTCTTCTTTCAGGAAGTCGATTAGACGCGCTTCTTGCTGCATGATAGAAAGCAGCTGCATTGCAGAATCAGTAGAAGCTGTTGCAAGTTTTGATTCAACTTCCACCACTTTTTCTACGACTTTCTCTACTTCTACAACCTTTTCCACTTCTACGATCTTCTCGACTGGCTTTTCAACCTCGACGATTTTCTCGACAGGTTTCTCTACCACTTTCTCAATCACTTTTGATTTGCGTGATACTGCGATCAGAAGAAGCAATACGCTCGAAGCAGCAAGGCCTGCGTGCAGCATATCGAACGTTTGAGGAATTAGGTTCAAATCAATGTTCATGACGTTTTTTCTCTTTCTATTGATTGCTCGGTGCTCAGTGTTGGCTCAATTTATTGACTAAAAGCGATCGTCTTTGCGATCTTGCACCAAGTTTAGACATTAAAATGATGACGGATGGTAGCATATTCAAGGCCTAAGGCTGTAATAATTCGTGAATATACCGTACGATCAGCGTGAAAAATCAACGATTGGACTAAGCTTGGTAGGTTGCTGCTTGATGTTTATTCGCTGGTAACGCAGTATTTCCCTAAATACCGAAGTTTAACTTACGGAAATATCAGTAGACGAGATGACCACAAGCACTGCTCAAAAGAGCTTTATAAAGAGACACTCTGATTCCATTTCTGCTTTTGTAGCGGCGCTCCTCGTCACTGCAGGCGTAGTTGGTGTGGCCTACCAAATTCAGCAACGATATACCCTCGCTACTTTTGCAACCCTTGCAGATCGACAAGCTGAATCTCTAAAAGCAAATGTTGAAAATGATTTGAAATTTATCGGAGCGGGGGCCAATTTTTATCATTCTATAGACAGTTCTTATTGGTCAGCATTTCCCGTTTATGCAGAGCAGGTTATCAATAGCTCGCACAGTTTGATTGGTTTGCAGTGGATGCAACGAGTAGAGCGAGAAGATTTAAACGCGCACATTGCTAAAATGCGTCAAACATACCCAGATTACCAAATTTTTACCGTTCCAAAAGATCAGCCCAAAACCTTTGGCTACATTCTAGAAAACAACACTCCTGTTTACGTTGCAACGGACATCTACCCAAGAACCCAAGCCAACTTATCTTTACTTGGTTTTTACTCCTCTCGAAAGCGTTTTGATTTGATCTTTGACGACATTTCGACACACAAACGCGCAAATGTTTCCGATAAAGTTCGTCTGCTTCAAGACGGCTACGACAAATCCATCCCCAAATCTGGCTTGCTGGTGTATCACCCGGTCTTTGACTTCGAGAATAAAAACCTGTTGGGCGTGGTTACAGGTGTGATTCGTAGCACTGTTTATTTCGAAGAACTGATCACCAAGACGGCGACGGAACTTGATATGTCGGTCAGAGTGGAAGACTTAGGTTTCGATGCCTCTGACGACCCGTTTTTGTTTCAAAGTGAGAACTGGGACCGGATAAGCGGTAAAGTGATCAGCCGAACGATTCAGCTGCCTAATCGACAATGGCGAATTGATTTTAAACTTTCAGATGCCGTGTCTGCTTGGGAGCGCTCCATTTTAACGGGAACGACCATCGCAGGTCTTCTGATTGCGTTTTTGATCAGCTACATCGTTAACTTACAGTCGCGAGAAAAAGAACGTTTAGCCGAAATGCTTGATATTAAGACGGTGGAGCTAAAACGCATGGCCGAGTTAGACCCTCTGACGCAATTGTTGAACCGTCGAGTGTTTAACGACAACTTGCTCAATCAAATTAATAGCGGTAAACCGTTCTCTTTGGTTGGTTTCGATATTGACCACTTTAAAGTGATTAATGATAAGTACGGCCATTTGGCGGGTGATGAAGCGTTACTTCATGTCACGAAATTGGTTAGTGCCAACTTAAATACTGGTGACCGATTCTATCGTGCTGGTGGAGATGAGTTTTGTATTCTTTCCACGGTGACGGACACAGAAGAGCTAGAAGCGTATCTTGAAAAGTTACGCGGTATCGTGGCGAGCTCGTCATTTGACTATGAAGAGGCGTCTATAATTTGCTCACTGAGTATTGGTGCGGTAGTTCATCACGACGAAGATCCGGAAAACTTATACCACAAAATGGATGCTCAACTGTACTTAAGTAAGGAAAATGGCCGTAATACCGTGTCGATCGGCGATTAAATCAGCGCGCAAATTCGAGTTTTTCATAGTGTTGCGGTAGAATCGCACCCTTTCAAATTTACGCTAGGAACCAAGACAAGCTATGAACCATAACCGTATCGTCTGTTTCGATTTAGAAATGTGCTGCTGGAGCGAGAATGGCGTCGGCCGCACGGGAGAGATCATCGAAGTAGGGTTAGCTGAAATAGATTTGTCTAAAGGCGAGATCGTCAAGCGTGCTCAATACTATGTGAAGCCAGAACACGATGAAGTGTCACTATTTTGTGCCGAACTGACGGGCATCACGCCGCGTAAAATCGAAAAGCAAGGCAGACCATTGGCCGAAGTAATCAAATCTATGATTAAGAACTTTGGTGGTCGCAACAAGATTTATGCTTCTTGGGGACGTGACGATGTCATTCTTCTTGAAGAGTGTAAACAAAAAGGCATTGAAGCGCCGTTTACGGAATTCATCAATCTCGCGACGCTGTACCGTATTCAAAACCGTTTAAAAGACAAGCGAATTGGCCACCGAGCTGCTCAAGAAGCAAAAGGCATTGAGTGGGAAGGGCGTCAGCACTCGGGCTACGTGGACGCGCACAACCTAGCGAAGCTTGCGCTCACCATGCTGTAATTAATTCGTCATCCAATCATTGTTGTTTTGTCATGGATGTAGCTTAGTGTAGAAGCTGTCAAACACATTCATACCTTGACCAGTATTTTAATAACAATGTCGTTGGCTGAAGAAAAAACGCGCGTGATGCGCGTTTTTTTATTGGTAGAAAATGAGCATTGAGCACAAGTTTTATTGTCACTGCGTTACTGTGATTGCAGTTTTGCGCGGATAAAATCGCTGTGGTCAACGTACAAGAGTTCTGCGGTTTTGCGAATTACGGCATCCTCAAGTGGGTCGATTTGTCCATCGGCATACGCGACTTCCCACATGCTCTTAATCAAGTTGTAGCGAGTCTCTTGTGTGAGTTCTCGAAGCTGGGAAGTAAAATCGTACAAAGAGGTAGCGTCTTGCGTTTTTTCTTTTGCCTGAGCAAGTAATTGCTCCGATTCTTGCTCGTTTAACTCGAGCAACTTCATCAGTAAAGAACGCTTTGTGCTTTCTTCTTTTTCATCAATTAGATGATCCGCACCAGACACTTCACACAGCAGACATGCGATCGCCATGTTTGGCGACAGCGCATTGGTTTTGCTCAAATCCGAGCCGTCGATAAGTTGTTTAAACAACGAAGTAAGAGAATTAAACATAGTAAGCACCAAGCTGTTTTCTTTTAAGATGGTAATAGATACGGTAAATCTCAAGGTGTCGTATCAAATTTAGCACCGCACTGACAGGTTATTTTCCTTTATCTTCTGCGCGAGTTGGAGGGAAGTTAATCTCCTCTCCGTCGCTAGTCAGAATGCCGATGTGACTCGGTTTTCCTTCATCGTCCAAGCGTAACTCTCCTATAGCACTGTGATTAACCAAGCGATAAAAATTGTGAGTGCTTGGCGCGCGTTTGTAGATCTTCAAGCGTTTACGTTTCGTAAACCAGTTGAGAGGTGAACGCGGACTGTAAAGCATTCTGTCTAGGCCATCGCAGATCGTGAGCAGTTGCGTAGGGAACTGGTTTTTAATTCCGCTACAGGTGATTTGATAAATATTCGGGCTGTTTTTTCGATAACGCAATTTGATGTCATAGGCGAACGAGTAGTGAACGTCACCAGACAAAATCACAAAGTTGGTTGGTGTTTTGGTATGCGTAAAAATACTGATGAGCGTATTGGCACTGCCCGGATGCGCCATCCAGTTTTCGGCATCGACCATCAACGGTTTGCCAAGCATTGTTACCACACGCTGCAAGGCTTCAATGAATTTCACACCAAACATGGGAGCGGCAGAAACAATAATCACTTTGTCTTGATGCACCAGCTCTTGATGGAAGTCAATCATCGCTTCCCAATCCATCAAACCCGATGGTTTATTCATGCGAGATTCAGACCGCCAGCGGCGAGTTCGTGTGTCGAGTACCACGACCTTTGGTGAAGTAGGGATGGTGTAATGCCATTCTTCGAAGCGATAGAGATGTTGAATAAAGGCATCTTGAGCTTGCGAAGAGGGCGCGTCGAAAAAGTGGTTCGCGTGTCGCCAAAACGTCTCGTTAAACTTTTCTGGCGCGTTTCCCCAGCCTTGGCAAAGCCAGTACGCGATCAAACTGTTGCCGATAATGCGTTTTGAGAAAGCGTTGCTGTAAGCCGCTTGTTCCCAGCCGATGGTTAAGTTCCAATCGTCGGTTACGTCGTGATCATCAAAGATCATATAGGTAGGAATGTGCGCGAGCAGTCTTTGTACCTTCGCCAAACCTGCAACAAAGTTATCGATTTGGACTTTTTCCTCGCGCCATTGCTGCTGCCATTTTGGTTCGAGAGTTTTTCCACCAACCGTGAATGCAGTTTCCAGCAAGCGGTCGCGTTTGATTAGATCCCAAAGGGTAGGTGACCAAACTAGCAGATACATCGCAAAGCATTCAGCGAAACTGATCAGGTGGTTTTCACACTCTTTCGCACTAAAAATGGGTGTGCCACGATGAGGGAACAGCTTAGTTAACAAACTACCATCATCGACATAATGTGGCAGAAGCTTATCGCGTCCATAGTAGCAATCTGGGTGTTTATACAGTGCTTTTGTATCTGCAATGGGCGCTTGCTCAAATTGCTCGTCTGGTAACCCTAGTAGCTTAACGACTTGCTCAATGGCGTCCAAAGTCGGCCCCGCTACGTGGTCTGCATAAATTTGGTCGCCACTCATGATCAGCATGTCTGGTCGCTCATCAACACGTAAGCTAGCGACCTTTTCGTCTGCAGTGACTAAAGTGTCTTTACTAAAATGGTGAGGATTTCGACAAGAGCCATGAAGAACGTAATCGGCTTTTTCGCTGATCACAAACTCCAATCCTTGATGTGGATGTTGGTCTTGTTCATAGTTCAGATGTGGCAACAGCTCAGTCAATAGACCATCTTGAGTTTGAATTTGGTAGCGAAGCGGTTGATGAGTTGGGTAATCACCTTTAATGGCGAGTAAGCTTACCCATGCTCTCTGGCCTATTTGGAGCTGCTGAAGTTCATCAAGTGATTGTGATGTGTATGCGTTGTGAGTGCTTGCATCCATTACTTCAACCACGCCTTTAAGAGGCTTGGTCGTCACTAGCCAAATGTTGATTTCAGACGCGGTGACTTTGCGCAGGACAGGCCCTGCAATAATAAGAGGAAGGGGAGTAGGTTCAGTATTGGTCAACGTTGTTGGCAAAGCGCTTCCTTATGTATCTGATTCTTCTTCTAATACTTCGATGACTTGAGAGCTGCTAAGTTCATGTCCCATTAAAAACAAACCTAACATCGCATCCGCTTTTGATGCGTTGTCACTGTCTTCATCCAGAATTTGTTGTAGGCGAGTGCGTATCAAATCTATTTCATGATCGACAAAACCACGGCCTTCTTCGTCACCTTGTCCATCTTCAGGTGCGTTATCGAAATGCAAAAACAGGAGCTCACCATCGAGCTTGGTATCCACTAATCTTTCAGGTAGCCACTCTTCTCCCATCACGATGTCTGGGTTGGAGTTAGACGGCAAATTATTGAGGATAGAGATAAGTTCTGATGCTTTCACGTTTACTTCGTTATGTTTAAGTTTAAGCTAAACCCATAAGTGGCTGCTTTTAATGATTTTTGGTGACGACATGCCTAGATTGCTGGCATAGTTCGTTGTTAGGTTAACAACGCACTGAGATTATGTTCATGCCAACGTATCAAAGTGCATGACACGAACTGTCACGCACATGACAACGTTAAGTATTGTAACGGCTAATATCGAAAGAACATAAGCTTAATTCACTGATTTTCTCCATCAACTTTGATTAAAACCCATGAAGAGATTGAAACAAGCCACCATGATGCTTCCGCTCGCTGCGGCTGTATCAACGGCTTATGCAACAGATGAGCAAACGTGGGGCATTGCCGCCATGTATCGCACGGCCTCGATTCCTTTTTACACTGCTAACGATGACTCTACGGTGAGCACCTTCGTGCCGATGATGTTTTTTGAAAATGAACATTTGTACATTAACGGACTCGAGGGTGGCGCTTTTCTGTTTAACGAAGAGGATTCTGACTGGCGAGTGAGTGCGATTACGCGTCTTCGTTTTGTCGACATTCCTAAATCCGTTCAAAACGCGTTTGAAGGTGATCGCGTCGATTTTGGTGGCCAACTGCGTTATGACTTCAATGAAAACTGGCGCGCTGAAGTGGAATTGATGACGGATGACGAGTTTCAGTTTCACTCAAACTACAGAATTGCAGCAAATTACGAGCTGGGTGATTGGGAGTTCGAACCATCTTTTACCATCCGTTATAAGGACTCTGATTTCAACAGCGAGTATTACGCTTTCAAAGATGTGACAGGGGAAAGAATCGGTGCTGGCGCAGATGCTAATCTTGGCATCAAAGCGCGTTATCACGTGATTTCTAACCTCTATTTGTTGGGCGAAACCAGCGTGACGCGCTTAGACAACGAAGCTTACAAGAGTGGAATTGTCGAAGATCGTTACCAAGGTGAAGTGTTTGTCGGTTTCGGCTTCTTTAACGACAAAGGCAAAGAGCGAAAATCTGACCTTCACAATCGTCCATATTTGCGAATTGCGCACGGCTGGGCGACGCCTTCCAATATGGGCGACATTTTCAAGTTCAACGCTGAAAAGGATGAATACGATAATCAGCTCACTTCGTTTTTCTACGGACATCCGTTAACTGATGAACTGTTTGGTTTGCCTCTTGATATCTATTTAACGCCTGGTTTGGTTCATCATTGGTCGTCGGATGTTCAGTCATCTAGTACCGAATATGTCATGGCGATTAAAGCGTATTACACCTTTAACTGGCCGACTCAATGGCGTTTTGGTGTTGCGGAAGGGATGTCTTACATTGACAACATCACCTATATCGAAGGTACAGAAATGGAAGAGAAAGGTTACACGCCAAGTAACTTGCTTAACTATCTGGACTTTTCATTGGATGTGAACGTCGGTGACCTATTTAACCAAAAAGATTGGGATAACATGTGGGTGGGGTATTCGTTACACCATCGCTCTGCGATCTTCGAAAACGCCTCTCAATTTGGCAGAATTAAAGGTGGAAGTAACTACAACACGATTTATTTCCAATACGAATTCTAAATACATTATTAAGCCCTGTAATCCTACAGGGCTTTTTATTATCCAATGATTGATAACAATTACTATTTTTATTCTTCTGTATTCTATTTTTGTATTTATATATTCAATTTAGATTAGTAAATATTATCTATTTTACCTAGCTCTGACCTATTCATATTTCATTAATAAAAAATCGTAAAATGAAATATAAGATTACACATCGTGCCATTTATAAATTGATAGTGGTCAAACTTATTAACCATTAAATCTACAAGGATATCGATAGTGGTTTCTTGTCTGGCTTTAGTTGCTCAAGGCCTGATAAGTAAAGCTTGATTAATAGATCTTAGAAATGTCACTTTGACCTCAAAGTGTTTTAGATATTTTCAAATCATGCCTATTTTGAAAATACGATCTCTATATCTTATTTGTTTCTAATTAGTGTTCTTTCCCCACTTGTTATTAATTAAGCGCCACTCCCAATTTTAAATGCACTTAGGAAAAAACCATGAGTCAAAATGGTAAGTTTAATATTACTCGGCGTGATGCTTTAAAGTGCGGTTCTGCACTTGGCGCTTTAGCGTTAGCAGGAAACGCGCTTTCTCTCCCGTTCGCAACTAAAGCGGTTGCCAAAGAAACGCCAGCAAAACCCAATGAAAAAATTGTCTGGTCGGCATGTACCGTAAACTGTGGTTCTCGTTGTCCGCTTCGTATGCACGTGGTCGACGGTGAAATCAAATGGGTAGAAACCGATAACACGGGTGATGATGTGTATAACCACAACCATCAAGTACGTGCTTGTTTGCGTGGTCGCTCTATGCGTCGCCGTGTTTACTCGCCAGACCGTTTGAAATACCCACTTCTTCGCGTTGGTAAACGTGGTGAAGGTAAGTTCAAACGCATTACTTGGGACGAAGCCTTTGACCTCATCGGTGACAATCTAAAACGCATCATTAAAGACTACGGTAATGATGCGGTTTACTTAAACTACGGTACGGGTACCTTGGGCGGTACGGTAACTAAGAGTTGGGATCCAAGCGCGACATTGGTTGCACGTATGATGAACCTGTGTGGTGGCTACCTGAACCACTATGGTGACTACTCAGCAGCGAACATTGAATGTATGTCTGAGTATTTCTACGGCACTTGGGTAGACAACAACTCGATTGACGACATACAGAACGCAGATCTTTGTCTGATGTTTGGTAACAACCCAGCCGAGACGCGTATGTCGGGCGGTGGTCAAATCCACAACTACGTGGACGCAAAAAATATTAGCCACACACGTACGATCTGTATCGACCCTCGTTACACCGATACTGCCGCTGGCCGTGAAGACCAATGGATTCCTATCAAACACGGTACCGATGCGGCCCTTGTCGCTGCTATCGCCCATGTACTGATCAGCGAAGATAAAGTCGACCAAGACTTCCTTGACCGCTACTGTGTGGGTTACGACCATAAAACTCTGCCAGCATCAGCGCCAGAAAATGGCAGCTACAAAGATTACATCATGGGCACAGGTCCGGATGGTATCGAGAAAACGCCGGAGTGGGCACAACCAATCACAGGTATTCCTGCTGATGTGATCTTGAAACTTGCGCGTGAAATCGGCGATGCAAAACGTATTTACATCACGCAAGGTTGGGGTCTACAACGCTCAGCAAACGGTGAGCAAGCATGTAAAGCGATCATGATGCTGTCTCTGCTTCGTGGTCAGGTTGGCCTACAAGGCGGTGGTACTGGTGCTCGTGAGGGTAACCACTCTTACCCATTCCAACGCTTCCCGAAAGTACCAAACCCGATCAGCGCTTCTATCCCAATGTTCCTTTGGACAGATGCGATTTTCCGCGGCACTGAGATGACCGATCTTACTGATGGCATCAAAGGCGTTAAGAAGCTGCAAAACAACATCAAGTTCATCTGGAACTATGCAGGTAACTGTCTAATTAACCAACACTCAGATATCAACCGCACACACGACATTCTTCAAGATGAAAAAGCGTGTGAAATGATTGTGGTGATCGACAACCACATGACGTCTTCTGCGAAGTATGCCGATATCGTACTGCCAGACTGTACAACGTCAGAGCAATCAGATTTCTGTATGGATGGTGCGGCAGCGTCAATGCCTTACTTCATCTTTGCAAGCCAAGCGATTCAACCTCGTTTCGAATGTAAGCCAATCTACGACATCATGTCTGGTGTGGCGAAACGTATGGGCGTGTTTGATGAATTTACTGAAGGTCGCACTCAAGAAGAGTGGCTCCAGTGGATGTACGCTCAGACTGTTAAGCAAAATAACGATCCAAACCTGCCGTCTTACGATGAGATGAGAAAGCAGGGCATCTACAAGAAGCAATTCGACCGCCCACACGTGGCGTTTGAAGACTTCCGTCGTGACCCAGAAGCGAATCCGTTGCCTTCACCGTCAGGTAAGATTGAGATCTACTCAGAGACCCTCGCGAAGATCAACGAAGAATGGGAACTGGATGAAGATGAATCCATCAAGCCATTGCCTGAATATGTTTCGACATTCAACGGCTGGGATTCACCAGATCGTAAGGAGTTCCCACTTCAGTTAACGGGCTTCCACTACAAATCACGCGCGCACTCAACGTACGGCAACGTGGACATCCTAAAAGCAGCAGCGCCACAAGAGCTTTGGATCAACCCGATTGATGCAGCGTCACGCAACATCGACAACGGTGATTTGGTGAGCGTTCGTAGCAAGTTTGGTGAAATGAACGTTCGCGTAAAAGTGACCCCCCGCATCATGCCGCATGTTGTTGGCTTAGGTGAGGGTGCATGGTACGCACCAAACGCAAAAGGTGTTGACCAAGCGGGTTCAATCAACGTGCTGACAACACAACGTCCAAGCCCATTGGCAAAATCGAACCCGAGCCATACCAACCTCGTTGAAGTGACGCTAATTAAGAAAATGGGGGCTAAATAATGAGCACAGCGAAGCAGTATGGCTTTTACATTGATTCAAGCAAATGTACTGGCTGCAAAACATGTCAGCTCTCTTGTAAAGACAACAAAGATCTGGGTATCGACCGTAACTTCCGTCGTGTTTACGAATATGTAGGCGGCAACTGGACAGAAGAAAACGGCGCGTTCCGTCAAAATGTGTTTGCGTACTACCTATCGATCTCTTGTAACCATTGTACTAACCCTGCGTGTACCAAGGTTTGTCCATCTGGTGCAATGCACAAGCGTGAAGAAGACGGCTTTGTCGTTGTCGATGAAAGCGTGTGTATCGGCTGTAAATCTTGTCACATGGCATGCCCATACGGTGCACCTCAATACAGCGAAGAAAAAGGTCACATGACTAAGTGTGATGGTTGTTACGAACGTGTCGCAGAAGGCTTAATGCCAGTGTGTGTTGATAGCTGTCCATTACGTGCGATTGAGTTTGGTCCAATTGATGAGCTGCGTGCGAAATACGGTTCAAACGCGGATGTGGCACCACTGCCAGATTCTCGCATTACGAGTCCGAACCTGATCGTGAAGCTAAATCCAAATGGTCGCCCAACCAATGACCGCACGGGTTTCCTACAGAATCCAAGAGAGGTGAAATAATGTTATACGAAGCACCATTAGTTGCCTTTACGGTTCTTGCTCAAACCGCGGTTGGCGCGCACTTAACGGTTAATGCGTTCGAGAAATTCGGTAAGCCACCACGCGTGACAGAACCTCGTATGAACATCGCTCGATTCGCAATTTTGGTTGTAATGGGTTTGGGTTTCTTGTTCTCAACCACTCACTTAGGTAGCCCACTTCGTGCCTTCAACGCATTAAACCGTGTTGGTAGTGCGGCGCTATCTAACGAGATCTTAACGGGTGCAAGCTTTCTGTCTCTAGCGGGTTTGTACTGGTTGCTAACGATTCTAAAAATCGGCAGCGAAGGCGTGCGCAAAATCGTGAACTGGTTATCTATCGCGGTTGGCGTGATTTTCATGTTCGCGATGGCAAATGTTTACCAAATCGAAACGGTACCAGCATGGTACTCACCAATGACAACGGTTGCGTTTTGGTTCACGGTCGTGACTTCGGGTCTGATGTTTGGCTACACGCTGATCAACGTATTGGACGTGACGGCTGAGAAAACCAATCGTCGCTTAATGTGGGCTGGCGTAAGTCTGATTGCACTGAACCTAGCGTTCTCAGTAATGCAGACGATTCACTTCGCAGGTATCTCAACGGCGATTCACAGTGGCTTAGATCAAATCACTATGTTATCTGGCTACGTGGCTGGTCACGTACTGTTGCTTGTGGTTGCTGCTGCTCTTTGGGTATTCGTTGAGTTGTTTACCGCAGAAGGTCGTCAGAAGAACTTGCTGGTTATCGTGGCATTCGTTGCCTTGTTCGTTGCAGAGATTCTAGGTCGCAACGTGTTCTACGGCATGCACTTTACGTCTGGTTTGTACTGATAACCGTTAATAGAGGGGGGCGACTGTTCGTCCCACCTCTTTTCCGTTTTACTTAATCGAAGAATAAAAACACCAGTCATCAAAGGTACTTCATGCAAATTTCTCAACTTGACCCACAAGATACCAGCATCGTTCTTAAGCTGTTTGGTGCACTGTTTTACTACCAGCCTAAAGATTATCCAGCGGCCAATCTCGATACGTTGCTGAGCAATACAGATACACCAATCGAAGCGCTTAATGACATGCTGCGCAGCTTTCAAAACGAGAGCGAAGAGGCACTGCAAATGGAGCACGATCGCATGTTTGCCGGTATTGGTGAGATGCCAGCGCCACCTTGGGGATCGGCTTATCTAGATAAAGAGGCGGTGTTGTTTGGTGAATCAACCATTGAATATCGTTACTTTTTGCAGCGTTGCGGCTTTGCTTTGGAATCGGACCAACGTGAGCCAGAAGACCAGATCGGCTTGATGCTGATGGTGTTAGGGATGTTGATTGAAACTGAACAGCAAAAACTGGCGGCTGAAATGCTGCGCGAACATTTGATGACGTGGTTTGGCTTTTTCAACAAGCGCTTCAAAAAAGCGGTGACTCTCACGCCTTACTCAAAACTGTCGAACCTTACTGAAGAATTACTTCAATCCCTGAGTGAACAATACCAAGTCGTTGTGCCTGCAAAGAGAGATTACTCGGATGCGCCAGTCTGAATCGGTTGATCTAAGCAAGCGGCGTTTGTTTTCGTTCCGTCGTGCGCCAGTGGAACAAGCTCAAGAGCCTCGTGTTAAAGCGAGACCGCCTTATGCGGTGGAAGAATCAATGTTCACGCGGCTTTGTGATGGGTGCGGTAAGTGTGCTTCTGCATGTCCAAGCCAAATCATTGAAATGGTCGATGGCGTGGCCGCGTTAGACATCAGCTACTCAGCATGTGATTTATGCGGTGAGTGTAAGTCGGCGTGTCCTACATTGGCGCTTTCAAATCAAACAGAGTCTACAGGCTTGATTGCAACTATCTCGAACAGCTGTGAAAACTTATACGGTTATTGCGGCAGTTGCGAGGACAGTTGCCCTTACGATGCATTGCAATGGCAAGACGATGCCAAACCCAAAATTGATGCAGCCAAATGCAAAGGTTGTGGGCAATGTGCGCAAAGCTGTTACACCAGCATGATCAGCTTTGACTTAAAACGATAAAAAAGGGATTGGCGTAAACCAATCCCTTTTCGTTTGTATTCTTTTTGTCGTTGAAGTTATGCCATTGTGGCAAGTTGGCTTTGCGCTTCTGAAATGCCTTTCGATGCCGCATCGTCACCCATGTTTAGCGCCTCTGCGTAAACAAATTCCACATCAGTGATTCCTACAAAACCCAGTACAGTGCGTAGGTATGGCGTCACGTTGTCGGTTGGTGAATCTTTATGGATACCACCGCGCGTCGTTACTACGATCGCTTTCTTACCTTCAATCAAACCTTGAACGCCGTTTTCTGTGTATTTGAATGTCACGCCTGCACGAGCAATCAAATCAATCCAGTTTTTAAGCTGAGTCGGAATGGTGAAGTTGTACATTGGTGCAGCGATAACCAAAGTGTCTGCGGCCTTTACTTCTTCAATCAAGGTATCAGACAAGTCGACAACCGCTTGTTGTTCTTGTGAAAGATCTTCCGTTGCGCGAAGTGCAGTGGCAACGGCGAAGTCCAAAACTGGCAGTGGGTTTGCAGCCAAATCACGAACGGTCAGTTTGTCTTGGTCTACATTTTTGATGAAGTCTTCAACCAATTTGTTTGATTGAGAGTAATCGCCAAGGATGCTTGATTTTAGAGCTAGTACACGAGACATAATGGTTATTCCTTAAATAAGTGCTTTCGACTATGGGAGCCATTATAAGCAAGGTAAGTGAGTTCAAAAGCCTAGCGATTCGCTTAACATGTTCGAAAAAATTGAATGAGCTTTCGGTTATCTTGTTGCAGACCTTGTGTGATACAATCCGCGCAGTTTTTGTAATGAAAAGAATAGGAAACGCTTTGACTTCGTCACAGCCCCCAAAAAAGACCCCCGTTGAAGAGCAAGTGACACCGTCAAATGGTGCGCAAAAGGCGACAGCGAAACAAGCTCAAACACCTCAGGCTCAAGTGAATAGCGCGGCATCTCTGCGTAAAGCACTGAATCAGTGCATGATGCGCGACCGTTTTCGTTTGAGTAAAAGAATCTCTGGTGCAAGCAAAATTAAGAAGGACGCAGCGCGTAACGCTGTGTTTGATGAAATCGCATTAGACATTGCTAAATCGATGATGGTTGCGGAACAACGCAGCAGCTACAAGCCAACGATTGAATACCCAGAAATCCTGCCAGTTAGCCAGAAGAAAGACGACATAGCGAAAGCGATTGAAGAAAACCAGGTGGTTATTGTTGCAGGTGAAACCGGTTCAGGTAAAACCACTCAGCTACCAAAAATTTGTGCTGAGCTTGGTCGCGGTAAGTTCGGTCTGATTGGTCATACTCAGCCCCGTCGTCTTGCGGCGCGTTCGGTTGCGAACCGTATTGCCGAAGAGATGGAAACCAAACTGGGTGAGTTTGTTGGTTACAAGGTTCGATTCAACGATCAGATCTCTGAAAACACCCAAATCAAATTGATGACGGACGGTATCTTGCTGGCTGAAATTCAGCATGACCGTTTCTTAAATCAATACGACACCATCATTATCGATGAAGCGCACGAGCGCAGCCTTAACATCGACTTCATCTTGGGTTACTTGAAAGAGTTGCTACCACGTCGTCCTGATTTGAAAGTGATCATCACGTCGGCAACCATCGACCCAGAGCGTTTTTCAAAACACTTCAACAATGCACCAATTATTGAAGTGTCTGGTCGTACTTACCCAGTAGAAACTCGTTACAGACCATTAAGTGGTGATGACGATAATGATCGTGACCAGCTTGAAGGTATTTTCGAAGCGGTAGACGAACTGTGTGATGAAGGTTTAGGTGACATCCTGATCTTCATGAACGGTGAGCGTGAAATCCGTGATACCGCTGATGCACTGTCTAAACGTAACCTGAAGAGCACGGAAATTGTGCCGCTTTACGCGCGCTTGTCGGCGGGTGAACAGAACAAGATCTTCCAACCGCATGCTGGTCGTCGAATTGTACTGGCAACCAACGTAGCAGAAACCTCGTTGACGGTTCCGGGCATCAAATACGTGATCGATCCGGGTACGGCGCGTATTAGCCGTTACAGTTACCGTACTAAAGTACAACGCCTTCCAATCGAGCCAATTTCTCAGGCGAGTGCGAACCAACGTAAAGGTCGTTGTGGTCGTGTGGAAGAGGGTATCTGTATCCGTCTGTACTCAGAGGAAGATTTTGAGTCACGCCCGGAGTTTACCGATCCTGAGATCCTGCGTACTAACCTAGCGTCGGTTATCTTGCAAATGACGGCACTGGGTTTGGGCGATATTCAAGCGTTCCCATTTGTGGAAGCGCCGGATAAACGCAATATCCAAGACGGTGTACGCCTACTAGAAGAACTTGGTGCAATTAACGCCGAAGCGACAGATTCCGTTTCTCAAGGTGGTAAGAAACGTTTAACCAGCATTGGTCGCCAACTGGCTCGCTTGCCTATCGACCCGCGTCTCGCACGTATGGTTTTGGAAGCGCCAAAATATGGTGCACTAAAAGAAGTGATGATCATTGCAGCGGCATTGTCGATTCAAGATCCGCGTGAGCGTCCTTCAGACAAACAACAATCGTCAGATGATAAACATCGTCGTTTCTTCCATGAAGAGTCGGATTTCCTGACATTTGTGAACTTGTGGGATTACATCCAGAAGCAGCAGAAAGCGTTGACGGGCAACCAATTCCGCAAACAATGTAAGCAAGATTACTTGAACTACTTGCGCGTACGTGAGTGGCAAGATGTGTACTTCCAGATTCACCAGTCGATGCGTGAAATGGAATTCAAACTTAACGATGAGCCTGCGTCTTACCATGGCGTACACAGTGCGATTCTGGTTGGTTTGTTGTCGCACATTGGTATGAAAGACCAAGAGAAGAATGAATACCAAGGCGCGCGTAACGCTCGTTTTCATATCTTCCCAGCATCGGGGCTGTTCAAGAAGCAACCTAAGTGGATCATGTCGGCTGAGCTGGTGGAAACCTCAAAACTTTGGGGTCGCATCATTGCCAAGATTCAACCGGAGTGGATCGAGCCATTAGCCAAGCACCTTATCAAGCGCAGTTACAGCGAACCGCATTGGTCGAAGAAACGCGCGGCGGTGATGGCGCATGAAAAAGTCATGCTTTACGGCGTACCAATCGTACCGAAACGTTTGGTGAACTACGGCAGTATCGATCCTACCGTTAGCCGCGAAATCTTTATTCGTAGTGCATTGGTTGAAGGTGAGTGGGAAACCAAACACGCGTTCTTCAAGCAAAACCGTAAGCTTTTGCAAGAAGTGGAAGAGCTTGAACACAAATCTCGTCGTCGTGACATCTTGGTGGATGATGATGAGCTGTTTGATTTTTATGACCAACGCGTTGGTACCGAAGTGGTGTCTGGTAAGCATTTCGATACATGGTGGAAAAAGGCATCGAAAGAAAATCCGGAACTGCTGAACTTTGAAAAAGAGATGCTATTCAAGGGCGATGCTAGTCATGTCACCGATTTGGATTACCCGAACTTCTGGCATCAGAATGGTTTGAAGCTCAAGTTGAGTTACCAGTTTGAACCGGGTGATGATAGTGACGGTGTAACCGTACACTTGCCGTTGCCGATTTTAAACCAAGTCGAACCAGCAGGTTTTGACTGGCAGATCCCGGGGTTACGCCATGAGCTTGTGGTGAGTTTGATTAAGTCTCTGCCGAAGACAATTCGTAAGAACTTTGTGCCGGCACCGAACTATGCGGATGCGTTTTTAGCACGCGTAACACCAATGGAAGCGCCGCTGCTGGACTCGCTAGAAAAAGAACTGCGCCGTATGACGGGCGTAGAAGTGCTGCGTGAAGATTGGAACTTAGAACAAGTGCCTGAGCACTTGAAAGTCACGTTCCGCGCGGTTGATCATCGAAATCGCAAGCTGAAGGAAAATAAAGATCTTCATGAACTGAAAGAAAGCTTGAAAGACAAAGTTCAAGAAACGCTTTCCAAAGTCGCGGATGACGATATCGAACAACAAGGCCTGCATACGTGGAGCTTTGGCGAACTACCGAAAGTGTATCAACAAAAACGAGGCGGCTACGATGTAAAAGCGTATCCGGCGCTTGTTGATACCAAAGACAGCGTTGAGATCAAACTCTACGAAACTGAATTTGAGCAGATCACCGCAATGCGCGCTGGTCAGCGCCGCTTAATTTTGTTGAACGTACCGTCGCCAATTAAATATTTGCACGCAAACTTGCCGAACAAATCGAAGCTGGGTCTGTACTTTAACCCTTACGGCAAAGTGCTTGATCTGATTGATGACTGTATTGCCTGTGGTGTCGATAAGCTTATTGAAGAGCAGGGCGGTTTGGTTTGGGAGCCGGAGAAGTTTGAAGCGTTGAAAGAACACGTTCGCGCTGAACTGGGTGATACCGTGGTAGAAATTGCCAAACAGGTAGAAACCATTCTGACGACGGCTTTCAACATCAACAAAAAGCTGAAAGGCAAGATTGATTTCACCATGGCGTTCGCGTTGTCGGACATCAAAGCGCAAATCGAAAGTTTGATTTTTAAAGGCTTTGCAACGGAATGTGGATGGAAACGTCTGCCTGATATTCTTCGCTACATGCGTGCAATTGAGCGCCGCATGGAGAAATTGCCGATCGATCCGAACAAAGACCGTTTGCACATGCTTAAAGTGGAATCTGTCACCAAGGATTACAAAGAGTTGCTGAATAAGATCCCGAAAGGGATGGTGATTCCAGAAAATGTGAAAGAAATCCGCTGGATGATTGAGGAGCTTCGAGTGAGCTACTTTGCTCAACAATTAGGCACTCCATATCCGGTTTCTGATAAACGAATCAAAAACGCGATTGATGCTTGTTAATCAACAAGTAAAATGGCGCTGTGGTTTGTTGTAAACGATGAACAAGTTACTGGTACAGTAATTGCTAGTAACTTGTCACGTGTTGTTTTTAGTTCTCGGGAGGCAATGGTTCGCCTCCCTTGTATTTGCAGTACCAACGTCTGATTTGCAAGACGTGGGGAATAATAAAGAGTAAAGGTAGATGATGAAAAAAACTCTATTAGCAGTGGCGCTACTTGGCGCATCTTCTGCGGCAATGGCAGATTCTTGGATTTACGGCGGTGCAACTGTTGGTCAATCTGACTACAAAGGCGAGACAGATACGTCTTACTCTGTGCACGTAGGTACAGGTATTCTACCTATCATCGGTATTGAAGCGGGTGTAACTCAACACGGTGAGTTCAACGTAAACGGCCAAGATACTAAGCTGACTTCTTACTACGCTGCACTTAAGCCAAGCATCGATTTTGGCCCACTGC
This sequence comes from Vibrio sp. S457-15, assembly GCF_000960545.1. Lineage (NCBI taxonomy): Bacteria > Pseudomonadati > Pseudomonadota > Gammaproteobacteria > Vibrionales > Vibrionaceae > Vibrio > Vibrio sp. S457-15. Next base: position 106,542 of record NZ_JYOQ01000180.1, read on the forward strand.
ACGTTTACGCGAAAGGTGGTATCCACCAGTGGGATAAGAAAGTAAAAGGCGGCAAAGACGATGATGATTTCGATCTAATGTACGGTGTAGGCGCTGAGTACTTCATTTTTGGTCCAATGTCTATTGGTGCTAGCTACATGAACTATACAGCGGGCAAAGACGACATCGGTACGTTCTCTGTTAACGCGACATTGCACTTCCTATAATCATCCATTCAAGATGATGAAAATTCTGAACACCGGCATTGCGCCGGTGTTTTTTTGTCTATTGATAATCCTAACTGCTCTTAATTCTACTATTCACCTGAATTGATATCACACAAACAAAAGCTGAACATAAATTATTCACTTTTTGGTCTTAAATTCGCCATGCCTTCCAATATATAGTGACGAGTAGGTGCGCATGTATGCGTAATGTTCCGTTCAGGAATCGAACAGGAAGGTATAACTATGAAAACAAAACTCTCGTTATTGGCTTTGGCGTTGTGTTCAACATCAGTGCTTGCTGACTCATGGATTTATGCAGGCGGCCAAATTGGTCAATCAGATATTGATGGCGAAAACGACACAACGTATGGCGTGCATGTCGGAACGGGGATTCTGCCATTAATCGGTATCGAAGTCGGCTATTTCAACCACGGTAAAGTCGACTTGTCTTTCGGTGGCAACAAAGGGGATGCGGATTTCACTTCGTTCTACTTAGCGGCGAAACCAAGCATCGATTTTGGTCCGCTACATGTGTATGCCAAAGGCGGCATTAATGCATTCAATGTCGATTACAATGGCGGATTAAGCTCGGTCAGCAAAGATGATGGCGTGTCTTACATGTATGGCGTCGGCGCGGAATATTTCTTGTTAGACAATATCTCTGTTGGTGCAAGTTACCAATCATTTGGCGTGGATATCAATGGGGACAGCGATAACCTAAGCAGCTTTACGGGCAACGTGACTTTCCATTTCTTGTAAACCGCAAACTTCCCGATCTTCTTTATCCAACTCACCCTTCACAGTTGGTTGAAAAACTCCACCTATCTCAAAATGGTCTCGCACTTATGTGCGAGGTCATTTCTTTTGTTCTGAATACCGTTTGACCTTGTTGATTGACTGTTTTCCTCTGTGTATTCCAATTTCGAAAATAGTTAGATGTCGTAGCTTATTTCTGTGAGTTGAAGACACTTGTTTGGCGTTTATTTGCTGTAAATATGCAATAAAAGTGTCATTTTTGCATAAATTTGTGATTGGTGATAAACTTCGCATCGTTTTTAAAGTTTAGAGTTCAAATTAATGGAGGGCGGTATTGGAGTTCTTCTCCCCTGAGAAGCGTTTCAAATTACGTTAAATTTGTATTTATGGATAATGCATTTAAAAAATATAGTATCGACACAACAGACTATCAGGTTGGCCAAGACAACGTTCAAAAATGGGGATTCGATATACACAATCCCGTATTCGGCATCAGTGCTGGTCTCGTTGTTTTCTGTCTTTTTTCACTTCTTCTTGTCGAGCCAGTCACCGCTCGCGACGCATTAAACGGGATCAAAAACGGAATTATTGAACAGTTTGATGCATTCTTTATGTGGTCTACCAATTTCTTCTTATTGTTCGCTGTTGCTCTGCTTTTCTCGCCATTAGGTAAGATTCGTTTAGGCGGTAAAGAGGCGACGCCGGATCATTCAACCGTTTCATGGCTATCAATGCTGTTTGCTGCAGGTATGGGTATTGGTCTTCTCTTTTGGAGTGTGGCTGAGCCAACGGCCTATTTCACGGATTGGTGGGGTACGCCGCTAAACGCAGAAGCGTATTCAGCCGATGCCAAATCACTCGCGATGGGCGCAACCATGTTTCACTGGGGTGTTCACGGTTGGAGTATTTACGCCCTTGTTGCGTTGGCGCTTGCTTTTTTCGCCTTTAATAAAGGTTTACCACTTTCACTGCGCGCGGCGTTTTACCCAATTTTTGGTGACCGTGCATGGGGCTGGTTAGGTCACGTTATCGATATCCTTGCTGTACTTTCGACGTTGTTCGGTCTTGCGACTTCTCTTGGTTTGGGTGCTCAGCAGGCAACCAGTGGTATTAACCATGTATTTGGTTTAAACGGCGGCATCGGTACACAAATGGTGGTGATTGCGTTTGTAACCTTTATTGCTGTGCTTTCTGTTGTTCGTGGTATTGACGGCGGTGTCAAACTCCTAAGTAACGTCAATATGATCGTTGCGTTCGCTCTGCTTATTTTTATTACGTTCATTACCTTTGATACTGCGATGGGTTCATTAGTCGACACGACAATGGCATACATTCAAAACATCATTCCGTTGAGTAACCCGCATGGTCGTGAAGACGAAACGTGGATGCACGGTTGGACAGTGTTCTACTGGGCGTGGTGGGTATCTTGGTCTCCGTTTGTGGGTATGTTTATCGCTCGCGTATCGAAAGGCCGCACCGTTCGAGAATTTTTGTTCGCAGTCATCGTGATTCCGACGTTGGTAACATTGGTTTGGATGTCAGTATTTGGTGGTATTGCGCTTGATCAGGTCGTGAACAAAGTTGGTGAATTGGGTGCGAATGGTTTAACGGATATTTCACTGACACTATTCCATGTTTACGATGTACTACCATACAGTTCAGTGATTTCTATTCTGTCGATTGTTTTGATTTTGGTGTTCTTTATCACCTCATCTGACTCTGGCTCATTGGTTATCGACAGTATCACTGCGGGCGGTAAGATTGATGCTCCCGTTCCACAGCGAATTTTCTGGGCGTGTATCGAGGGTTCAATTGCCGCGGTTATGCTCTGGGTTGGCGGTAAAGAAGCCTTGCAAGCGCTACAGTCTGGTGTGGTTGCGACCGGCTTGCCATTTACCTTTGTTCTACTGTTGATGTGTGTGAGTTTGGTGAAAGGTTTACGTACCGAGCTTTCCGCTTACCGCTAATCGATGTTGATAAATTAATACTCAATGCCGAGCATTCATTGCTCGGCATTTTTATTTCTGCTTTTCTTTTTAAGAAATTCCGTTACAGTTTGGGCTTCTTTTTCATCACTCAACTGCATTATGTCGCTTGCTAAACTTATTCTCATTCGTGGCCTTCCTGGCTCAGGAAAAACAACTTTGGCGAAACAATTGGTGAAAGATTTCGATGCGAAGCATTTCGAAGCCGACATGTATTTTGAGAATGAGAAAGGCGAGTACCACTTCAATCCGTCTTTGCTTCCGCAAGCGCACGAATGGTGTTTTGAACAAACGCGAAAATGGTTGAACAAAGGGAAAATCGTGATTGTGAGTAATACCTTTGTACGACATTGGGAAATGAAGCGGTATTTAGATTACTGCCGAAAGAAATCTATCGAGGTGGAAGTGATGGTGTGTTCGGGCGAATATCAGAGCATTCATAATGTGCCACCAGCGACAATCGAGAAGATGCGTCGCCAGTGGCAAGAGTAACAAAATAGACTCGAAGCATTACTGGCCGCGTCCATCAATCATTACGATAAGCGTTTTGCTCATGATAGAAAGATCCATCGTGATCCACGAGTAAAACGAACCAAGGCTTAGTGCGTAGCTGTGGTCAAAACCAACTTTTCTTCTCACGTCTTCAATGCAAGCATCGTAACCTTGGTTTACTTGCGCCAAGCCTGTAATACCTGGCAGTACGCCGTATGTACGCTCTACAAAATATGGAATTTCATCTTCCAACTTTTGATAGAAGGCAGGTCGCTCAGGGCGAGGGCCAATCATAGACATTTCACCTTTCAATACATTGAATAGCTGCGGTAACTCATCGAGACGAGTCTTACGTAAAAATCGGCCGACCGGGGTAATGCGTGGATCATTTTCGGTTGCCCAGACGGCACCTGAGCGTTGTTCTGCATCGATGTACATCGTGCGAAACTTCATGATTTGAAACAGATCCATCTTCTCTGGTGTGCAGCGACCAACACGCAGTTGACGATAAATCACTGGGCCTTTTGAGCTGACCTTGATGGCAAGAGCAATGAACGGAAACAGTGGTGCGGTTACTAGCAGAATCAACAGCGCAACCAGTACATCAAACGTTCTTTTCGCGTGGCATACATTTGAGTCGTAACGTGAGTTTTTCATGATGCTTTCCTTATTGGTTGACGCGTTTCCAACGTCCGTTTTCCATGCCTAGTAGGTACTTCATACCGCCGACAAAGTTTGCGATATGGCCAACGACGATATAGCTAATCAGTTTGAAAGGTTTCACTGTGTTAAGGGCTGGTATCAGATAAGTCATTAACGCAATGCCGTAAATGCCAACCTGCGCCAAAAGCAACAATAGAAACACCGGATGTTGAGCAAGTAACAATGAGCACACTAAGCACACAATCATCAAATACGGCGTTGCTAAACGCAGAACCTTTCCTGATAGAAATGCAAAGGCGGTGCCACGATAGCGAGGCAGCAACAATTTTTTCAATTGCATCAGCTGCTGCATGTTTCCGGCTGAGATTCGTAGGCGGCGCTTGAAGTCCGCGTCGTCTGAGCTTTGTTCCAGTTCGAGCGCGAGCATCTTAGGTTCGTAAACCGAAGTGAAGCCTCGCAAAACGATTCTCATAGGGAGAATGAAATCGTCATTAATGGTACCAGCTTCGAGTGGCTCAAACAGCGTAGTCCTGAACGTGTAAAACGCGCCGTGAGAACCAATCGTTGAACCAAGTAAGGATTCTTGGTGTTTAACGCGAGACTGGTACTGCCAGTAAGCGGCTTCGCCTTGATTGCTTGTGCGCATAATTTGGTATGTCGCGTTAACGACGCCCACTTTCTCATTTTGATAATGCTGACTTGCTAAAAGGAGAGAGTCGCAAGAAACCAGAGCAGATGTATCACTCAGCGCCGTGATGTCGGAAGTGACGTGTTTCATCTCTTCATTAATCAACGCGACTTTGCCACGATTGATAGAGTGGTCGTTCACAATAAACAAGGTATCAGAGCAAATCGCTTCTTGGATGGTATCTTGTGCGATTTCTGCAGTTTTATCGGTACAACCATCACACGCAATTACCACTTTCAGCTTATCCCTTGGGTAGTCCAAACTCGCCAAGTTGCGAATTTTCTCAGCAATCCACTGCTCTTCGTTGTAAGCGGGGATGATGATGGTCACGGAAGGAAGTTTGTTATCACTGGCCGAGGCTTTGTAATGACGGTCTGCAAAGTGTTCGCCTTCGTCGTTAGATTTTGGTTTGAGTGGCAGCCATTTCAGTAGTAACGGATAACCCACATGATGGTAGATAATCAAAAACGCAGACAAACCAAAACCAGCAATCCAAATGAGATCATTCATAAGTCGACTCCTTAGCCAAACGAGTGTAGCGACCAACCATGTCACGAATATCGAAATGTTGAAGAATGTAAGCACGAGGCGAATGGATGTTTGAATTCAATTGTTTAGATAGAGCCTCCGCGAGTGAAAATACGCGGTTAGGTTCTACCAAAGCGCTGCTTTTCGGGCACAGTGTTTCTTTCACGCCGCCAACATCCGTCGCGACGCAAGGGATGTCACACGCTTGCGCTTCGAGTGTTGAAAGCGGAAACCCTTCTTGCAGAGACGGTAAACAAAACAAGTCTAAGCTTTGGTAGAAGCTTGGCATGTCGTCGACTAAACCAAGAAAGGTGACGCGTTGCTCAAGTTTGAGTGTGCGTACCAAATGTTCAAGTTGCTCGCGTTGGCTGCCGTCACCTGCAATCGCAAGGTGGGTATGAGAGTCAAGGTGAGAGAAGGCCTCTATCAGCACTTTATGTCCTTTCACGGTTTCTAATCGGCCTGCTACGCCAATTACGGTTTTATCCTCAGGTAGTCCAAAGTGATTTCTTTTAGCTTGGCGATCACCGCACTGAAACTTTTGACAATCAATACCGTTGTGAATGGTGCACACATCGCGATAGTTGAGTTTGGTTGTGATTTGATCGGCAACAAAGTGCGCATCGGCAACCACATGTGGGCGAACGGTTTTTAGCAGCACAGACTGTAAGCGCGCAGCTTTTTTATTGTTCAAATGCCAGGCATCATGTTCGGTGTGAATGATGACAGGAACGCCAGCCAAACGTGAGGCAATGCCACCGTAAAGCAAAGGACCAATATGATGTGTGTGTACAACATCTGGCTTCATGCCTTTGATCATCGCCCTAAGTGTGCCTAAGGTTTTAACGCTGAACCCCGGCTGTTTATTGAGAAAATGAAGCTGGTTTTTGTATTCGGTCAACTTAGCCCATTTCGCTAAGGCTTGGGATTTGGCGCCTTCTAAGCTCACCACAAACACATCGTGACGAGGTTCTGCGAAGCGAAGCATATCCAGCACTAACGTTTCTAATCCACCCGGTGCCAAGTGTTGCACCACATGCAACACCACTTTTTTATGATTCCGTTTGGTGTTTTTATTTTCTCTGCGTTCCATCTTTACGCCCTCAGTAGTGTGTATCTACTCTGAACAACGTATTGCACGCTACGTGCCATTATTTATTTAAAATAAAAACAATCAGTTAGGAGTTAATGTTAAATCTGGAAGTCAACATTCTCAATTTGAGATTCATATTAATGAAAAGACAAAACCATGCGGTAAATTAACGTGGCGTAGCAAAGAAAAAGCACTCGGGTCAACGAGTGCTTTATCGTCATGGTGAGTAGGAGAGTTAACTGGCGAACGTCACTTTAGGCAAGGTGGTGATCACCGGAACGCCCAGGTGTTTTTCTAATGCTCGGCGAGAACGCACCGAGTTATCTGCCAGTTCAAGTATGGTGGCTAGACCAACGCCAAGGCCGGCACCACCGATAAAGCCTAGAATGATAAATACAATACTTGGTAGATTAGACGGAATTGTCGGAGTGAATGGCGCATCAATGATCTTCACGCGTTTGTTTTCTTCAAACACACCAAGCGATCCTGTCAATTGCGCCATTTCGTAACGCTCGACGAGGTCGTCGTACATTTCACGTTTTACGGCGACATCACGTGCTAAACGGTTGATTTCTGTTGCGGTGCTACCAAAGCGATGTGCATTGCTTTCTAACTCTTGAATCATCTTTTGCAAGCTGACGGTTTCTTCGGTGAGTGATTCAAAACGGCTACGCATGATTTGCAGTTGATGCAGTTGAGACACGAGCAATGGCTGCGCTTCTCCAAGGCTACTTACCGTGGCGTTACTCGCAATGTCCCACAATTGGTTACTGTTCAGCTCTGGCTGTTTTGAACTGAGCAGAACTGTGCGTTCTTGCTCTAAGCGTTTTAATTCGCGCAATTTTCCTTGTACTAGGCTGTGCGCTTCGGTGTATTTGGCGCGGAGCAGAGTAAGCTCGCTTCGGATCTCGATAATTTGTTCTTCAATCTTACCGATGACGGGGTTGGTTTTGGAAAGCTGTTGGTCCAAGCTCCCCAAACTGCGAGTCACACCGGCAAGCTCGGCTTCTTTCTCCGCCAAGGTTTGCTTTAAGCTGGCTAGGCGGGTCAAGCTTTGGGCTTGCATTTCTGGTGTTGCGTGTGAGTAGGTGTTTTTATACTCGGCAAAAGCGTGCTCGGCTTTGTCGAGTTCTTCTCTTCGCTTATTGATATGGATGGTCAAAAAATGACTGGAATCCTTAATCGACGAGCGTTCCGGTGCCAACAGTTGCTCAACAAATCGGTTACTCACCGACGTTAACATTGACTCCATTCCTTGTGCTTTACCGCTTCTTAGCTGAATTTGGATAAAGTCTTTACCCAGTTGTTGAACAGACAAGCGCGAAGCAAGATCTTTGATGATGAATTCTTGTTCTTTCGCGCCCATGTCATCGTCAATCAGCCCTTGCTCTTTTGCGACAGAGTAGAGCACGTGACGGCTTTTCAGCAAAGTACTCAACGCACTCAAACGGTCTTTAAGCATGGTTGATACGGCAATATCTTGCAGAAACGGATTCATCTTTGCTGTTTCTTGAATCAACATGCTGGTGTGTGCGACGTACGTTGTTGGAACGAGCTTGCTTACGCCAAAACCAAGGATAGGTAGCACAAGCATCGGAATGACAATCATATAGCGACGTCGCCACGCGCCATGCAGTAATACGCTGATGTTTTCTCGTAAATCGCTCATAGTGCCCTCACTAATTTCTCAACTTGGTCTGCTCTTGCTTCCCAGCTTTGTTGTTGGACATAAGATGTAGAGCCGTTTGGTGGTGGCAGCAGGTGACTTAGGCTGGCACACACGTCTTCGACGTCGGCGACGATGTGTAACATGTGTTTGTAAGGCATCAGAGCCGGAAATGGCGTGCTAATAACGGGCTTGCCCGTTGCCAAATACTCCAAAAGTTTGAGCGGGTTACACGCTTTGATTTGTGCGTTGTCGACAAACGGTAGCCAACTTGCGTCCCAGTGTTGGGAATAGCTTGGCAATAAATGATGCGCGCGAGGCCCCAAGTAATGAACGTTATCTCTCTGTGGTAATGGATTGTGGGCAAACTCATTCGGCCCAATAAAAACCAAATCCCAATCCGGTGCGTGTTGGGCGACTTGGTCGATCAAACGATAGTCCAGCCAGTCAGACAAACTGCCATAAAAACCCAATATTTTACGGCCATTGTTCGGCAAGTCGCTTGCCTTTTCTGCAGGCGTTGAAAATAGACTGAAATCGACCCCGTGTGGCAGCGTTGTGGTTTTATTATCCGGAAATCGAGCGGCCAGCTTGTCGCTTGCAGCAAGAATAAAATCGGCGCTATCAACCAGTGTGCGTTCATGCTCCAAAACGGTTTGATGATCAACGCCCGCTAACGCGCCAAAATCGTCTCCACAGTAGTAAATCAGCCCGCGTTTATTCATGGCATTACACACATCAGCGGCGGTTGGTAGGGATGTCCAAAGCAGTGGGTTGTCGAAGTTCAACGCTTTTAAGTGTTTTTCTAGTTGGTGCTGCATCATCTTCGCTGCCACTTTTCTTGAAAAAGCAGAGTGTGGAGCCGGTATTGTCAGCAAATTTACCGTGAAAATGTTGTCTACCGCATCACAATGCATGGTTGGCTTATCTGAGCCAGTATTGCTGATTGCGCGGGAAATCTTGCTCACTAAACGTTGAATGTCTTTACCCGTCGGTTTTGGTTGTCTTAAGCCGATGGAATTAACCCAAAGAATGCGATGGTTGGTGGCAAGTCGCTGAACGATGTGCTGCGTTGATGATGGTAGGCCGCCGAAGTCTTCGCCAAATACTACGATATCCGTCATGTGTTTCTCCTTGAGTTCTTAAGATTTGTTTTTATAGAAGGAGTAATCACAATGCGTGCCAAGGATTTTAGCCTTTAAAAACAGCTGGTTGTATTGTTGTCAAAATGAAAGGATTAGGATTTCTCATTTTGACAATCAGATTGAACGATACGACTGACCACCACGGTGAGCGCGGCAAGAATGTAGATTGGCCAAGTAAAGCCTTGAGTAAGAAACGTACCCGAGACAATGGTGCCGATAAGGCCGCTCAATACCGCGTTTGCGCCAACAGTCAGTGCGTAATCGGAATCGGGTGTGAGCAGCGAAATGGATTTTAAAGAGGTGCGAATCAACGAGACGATCAGCGTGATGAATACCGCTAGCCCGACAAATCCGGTTTCCGCTAACACACCAAACCATGTACTGTGCACCGCGTGGTTGATGCCATCCCAATGTGGGCTGTAGAAATAGTAGTTGAAGTAGAAGTTATCTAATCCTACTCCAGTAAACGGGTGGTGGAGTGCCATTTTGAAAGCCGCTTCCCATGCGTACAAACGACCCATCGCTGATGCGTCGATACCATCTTCTGCTGCGCCGCCGGATTCACGCCCCGAAATCCCAGCAAAAGCATACAAGGCTAAAGCCGCAACTGCCCCAAGAACCAAAACCAAGGTTTTGCTTTTGATGTGTTTAAAGGCGAAGTAAGCAAACACAGAGAGCGATCCCAACAAACCGCCACGGCTTTGTGTTTGTATCACTGCGAAAAACAGGATAAAGCAGGTGATAAGCGCGAAGAGTCGTAATAGGGTTGGCGAGCGTTTTTCCATCAATTGACTGACGGTAAAGGCGAGAGGAAACATTAACACGAGTGCCAAGTCGTTAGGATCGCCCAGCACTGAACCAATGGAACGCCCAATCGACACGCGAGTGCCTTCGACTAAATCAATGCCGTTCGCTGCGTTGTTAAGCGCGACTAACCCAATCAACATGCCGGCGACGATGATCGCTTTGGACATTTGAGCGAGCTGCTGTGGTTTGGTGATCAGCCAAGTGATCGCCAAGGTCATCACAATGATTTTCCAATACGTATTTTTAAATACCGTGATGGCAATATCTCGGCTAGAGGCGAACACAATCCCGATGATAACTAGCCCCCAGAAAATGCACAGCCACTTGAGTGAAGGGTGCCAGAATGCCGTAAGTTGGCGACTCAGCAGTAGATGAAAAGCTAGCGCAGCTAACGCGCCAAGGGATAAAAGCAATGGAATTTTAAAGCTGTAAATGGCAGGAAACGCTTCGTGAATACGGAAAAAGGAAAAGATAACGAACAGTGTCACGAGCCAAAAGGTTTGATTGAGGACGAATAGCAATGCCAACGGTGCAAAGCACACTGCCACAATCAAAATGGGGTGAGGCATCACGATCCAAAGCAACGCAATCACGACGGTGATCGTCAGCGCTGCAATGGATTGTTTTGTTCTCACATCGGTTGAGCTCATATCGAATATCTCTTCACTTGTCCGCGCCATCGAATGAATTGCTGACTTAATGCGCTGCGGGTTTCTTTACTCATGTAACGAACGGCGAGTCCTGCCAGCAGGCTGCATGTCAAAATGCAAATCGCGATGGCGATTCCTATCGATTGTGAAGAGTGAAGCAGGAACAGTGCCACACCTGAGATAATTTGAAGTAAAACCATCAAACTCAAATGGAATGGTAGAGTCATACACTGTTGGCCAACCGCGTAAGTTAAGCCGAGTTTACAAAGCTGCGCGTAGTACAACGCAATGAACACGCCAAAAATACCGAGAGAAGACAAACCAAACAGCAACCCAATCGCAACGAAGGCAGAAACCACATTAATACCAAGCAACCATCGGGTTCTGCGTTTGAAAAGAATGGCGATGTTTAACAATTCGCTCCATTCCTTGAGCATCGCAATCGGTAGCAAGAACAGCGTGTAAAGTACCGCTTCATGGTAGGTTTTTGGCAAGAAGTTCGTGATCATGACCATTGCCAGTGTCGCTACAACCACGCTGAGCGCAGAAACATAAATCATCCCTAAATGGGAAACACGCACGGCTTCACTATCTCGACCATTTTCGAGGTACGTAAAGCGTCGTGGCATCCACCACATGCCAAATGGCTGCACCAAAATACACATACCCATTGCGAACTTAACCGCAATCGCATAAATGCCTAACGTCGCCAACGAAGCATTTGCGCCGATGAACCAGCGCTCGGCACCATTCAAACAAAACGCGACAAGCGCAGACAGCATTACTGGTAGGCTGTAATTCAAATACTGCTTGGCTAAGGCAATCTGAGGCAGAGCAAGGGTGTAACGGTTGATGATGTGTAACCAAACAAATTGCATGACCGCAGCGATAAGACCGCCAATCAGCACCGAGATGACATGCGGGTGCAGCGCAAGCGCCGCGACGATAAACGTGACTTGCAGTAGAGTCGTCGTCACCATCACTTGAAGCAGTGTTTTGGCTTTGTCATCTTGCGTGCGCAGCCAAGCCGTGCCAATCGCAATGCTGCCTTCCAGAACAATGGCAAGCGTGACAACAGCAAATTCGATGCGCGTAAAAGGTTCAGGAATAGGAAGCAACGCAATCAGTAACAGGAGAATCGCAGCCACCGCGCCGGCGATCAGCACCGACAATGAATAAAGTTGGTTGAGAGAAACGGTTCTTTTTTGTGCGTCTTTCTCCACGCCGACAAAACGATAGAGTGCTTCGTGCAAAGCAAAGCTGACCAACAAGGTTGTCACTACGCCAAAAGTGGTCAGTAGCTCGAGTTTGCCCATTTGCTCTGGCGTCAAAAAGTGCGGAAGCACAGGCAACATGAGTAAGCTGATGCTTTTGTTGATCACCAACGCAATCGCGAAAAGTGACATGTTGGTCATTGCTTTAGACATGGTCATATCCTTTGACGTTGTTTCGCGCTTTGGCACCGTGATGACTGGTTGGCGCATGCTCTGAACATAAATATTGAGCGATTGGCATGTAACAGCGTTCAGCGCTGTATAGCTGTGCGACATTTAAGGCTTCAAGTCCCATTGTGACCTTCATCCACGGTGACTCATTAAGCAGAAGAATCGCGTTGTGCAGAGAAGCAGCATTATTCGGTGTGTATTTGATGCAGTTCTTTCCATGAGTCAATACGCGATCCCAATAGCTATCATCGTGAGGGATAACCACACACATACCGGACGCCAGTGCTTCTAAAATGGAAAGCCCGAAAGGTTCGTTCACGCTGGTGGAAACAAAAACACCACACTGTGCGCGCAAATCGTTGAGGTTGTTTGGAGATTCATACCAATCGACCCCTTTGGTATTAAAATCCGGAGTGGAATATTCAACGCCTGGTACATTCGGTTTGATGTAACAAATGGTAGATTGAATGGTGGTGGTGTTTTCTAACGTTAGGGCATCCAGCAGTAAATCCACGTTTTTCCATTTCAACAAACTCGCTGCCCAAAACACGCGATTGGAGATTGGGTTGGCTTGTTTCGGCCAGCGTTCGCGAGAAAGGCCGTTCACAAATGTGGAGGCGTTCAATGTGCTCCAATATCTTTCCGTCGCAGGTTTTGGTGTTTTTAAATAGGCTTGCAACGCGTTAATCAAGGATTCGCGAGTGTTCGACAGATAGTAGATAGCGCTGGCTTTTACTAAGCAATAGCCGGACGATCTTGCGACGCCAACAGGTCCGTGAATCATTTGTACCACTGGCTTGCGGCTGAACAATCTCATCAGGTACAAAGGCATGTCATTGCTTGGGCAAGAAAGCCCCAAATACCAATCTATTTTTGGCAGCTTCATGCAAACCTTGAGCAGTTGAATCAGGTAAAACGCGTTCATCAACCAATAGATAAGGCCATGAGTGGAGCAAAACGGCGCCGCTTTTATGTTGAGAATCTGGATGCGTGGCGTGTCTTCCAAAAGTGGCGTCCAATGCTCGGGCTTTGTTGTCACCAAATAACCAACAACGTTGAGCTTATTGCACTGTTTGAGTAGCTCTGCATTGGCGATTTTTGAGCCGCCTTGCATTGGAATCGCATCGAACATCAATACACGTTTCATGATCTGTTCCTCAGTTGATGCTCAACCAGCGGGAAAGGGGTTTCATGCACTGCGCCATTGGCATCGGTACAACAGTTTTGTTTTCCAGCTCGGTTTCATAAATTGCTTCAATCGCTTTGACGGAAGCGGTCGTGGTCAAGTTTTGGCTAGCATGTAGGTAGGCATTTTCAGCCAGTTTTTCTCGCAAGTCGGCATCTTGCATGACCAATTGAATCGCATTCAGCAGTCCAGCCATGCCCTGGTTTGGATAAAGAAGGGCGCTATGGTTGTGCTCGAACAATTCGGGAATACCGCCAGTTTTAGGTGCTACGATTGGCAGTTTTGCTAATGCCGCTTCTCCTACGACTAGACCAAAAGCCTCTTCGTATGCGCCGCTAATGAAAGCGTCAGCATTGCCCGACATCCAAGCGCCTGCATTGGTCTGTTCTCCGACGAAGTGCACGCGGTCTTGCATACCAAGGTCGGTAACTAATTGCTTCAAGTTTTCGCGCTCTTCACCGTCGCCGACAATCACGAGATGTGGATTGGTTTGATGGTAGTTGTGCATTCGCATAGCATGAATGAGGCGATCGAACCCTTTGCGTTTGATCAGCGAACCAACCGAAAGGAAGGTGAATGCATTAGCAGGAATCCCCAAGCGCGCTTTGATGTCGATAGGCGCTTCAGAGTCATCCAAAGAGACGCCGTTGTGCACTACGTGCAGTTGCTCTTCTGGATAACCATCGCGCAGAATTTCACGGCCTACATCTTTGCTTACACAGATCAATTTTGGCGAAAGGTGCAAGCCAAGCGAAAAACGATCGCGCAACGTGTAGTGACAATGCAATTGCGTGACTAGAGGTACATGGTTCATGCGCGCAGCCAAGCACATCCATTGGCAAGGGCCGCCGCTGTTGACATGAACAAGGTCGATATTGTGCTTTTCAATCAGCGCAGAACCCTGTTTGATTAGGTTGTTCCAACCTGTAATGTCCCAGCGCGGCGCACACCAGCCACCGACGAGATTGAACGTAGAGTGCTCTGCTTTGATACCAAGATCTTGGCATTTCTCAATCAGAGGTTGGCAGTTCGACCAGACAATTGGCTCGAACTTGTCTCGGTCGATACCCAAGATAAGATCGAGTAGTACCACTTCACTGCCGCGAATCCAGTTATCACCATAATGAACGTAAAGAATGCGTTTTGGAGTAGTCATAAGTCACCTCGGTCTTATCGTTAATCTAATTCGACTACTGCAACCGAGATGCCAAAATATGCTATTGGTTTAAGTGATTGAAATGTATAGGTGAGGAAATGAAAACAAAGAGGCAGCGAGACAAATTCTCAATTTGAGAACCAATATGGGTTAGTTATCCATCTCAATTTGATATTGCGTTAGCAATACGGGAATAACGCTCTCTGTTGAGAACTGTTCTACGATCGTTTGGCGTGCGTTTTTACGGATTCGTTCTTGTTGGCTTTTCTCCATCGTCATCCAGTACTGTAGATTGAGCGCGAGAGCGGGGACATCATCGGCAATAAAGCCATTGTTGCCGGATTGAATGATGTCGGGTAAACGTCCGACCATTAGACTGATCACCACAATGCCGCGTGCCATTGCCTCAAGTGCCGCCATGGGTAGTCCTTCGAAGCGAGAAGAGATGATCAATACGCTGATATTTTCCCATACCGCGTTCATGTCTGCTTGATGACCATGAAAAATGACATTCGCTGGTGCGGTTGTCTCTAAGTTTTGTCGCTCAGGCCCATCGCCATAGATAGAGAAGCGATAATCGGGGCAGGCTTTCGCTAACTCTATAAATTGATCTGCGCCTTTTTCATGGCTTAAGCGACCAACAAACGAGATCTCTTGATAATGGTTGTTCATGCTTGGTAGCGCGACAAAGTTATTGAGCAGTTGCGAGGGGCAGAGCACTTTATCTTGAATACTTTTGCTTACTGCAAAGCAGTGATCCGAGAGATAGCCTGAGCATCTGTCCAACCCGTCGTAAAGCCACAGTTTGCCCGATGACGACTCACCTGCATGATAAGTTGAGACCAAACGCGGAAAAGTGCGAGTGAGCAGTTTGGCGGTGCGAGCCAGTATGCTCGCCTTGTAGCCGTGAGTGTGCAGCACACTCGGTTGGTGATGCGCGACAGCGCTGGTGAGGTGCTTGATCGCAATTGTATTCAAAGGAACGCCAGATATTTGCGGCAAATAGCTGGTGGGAATGTTTGCCGCTTGCGCTTTTTCTACAAGCTGCGCTTGAGGTATGTATTCCGTTGGCAACACTATACGCACGGCGTGCCCAAACGCGAGAATGCCTTTTGCCAGCTCTAATATGTGGCTTTCGATGCCGCCAAAAATGCGGCTATCAACAAAAATCCAAACTTCGCCCACAATGGGTAAATCAGGATTGTTCGAGATTAACTTCATCCGCTTCCCACGCTTGTTTTTTACGATAGACCGTTGAAGGGCTTAGCTCCAGCATCACAGCGGCATTGAGCACGTTACCATCACAATAGGCGATCGCGTTTTGAATCGCTTCACGTTCGACTTGCCACATTGGTCGGATACTTCCGTCTGCATTAAAGTACGGCGATAAGGAATGACTCGGTGTTTCAACGCCGACAGTAGGCTGTGTTTGTTGAGCAGGCACCTCTTGAACAGGTTGCACTGGTTCAATGGGTTGTGTTTGCATCGCTGGAGCATTATGTCCGTTGAGATTGTTGCTCGGGCTTGATGATTCGACGTGCACAGGGGTTACGGTTCTTGCCTGCGTTTTCTTTTGAGTTAACTGAGCGGGCAGGTGAGCCACCGTGACTTTTTCATCATTGTTGAGTACCACGATATTACGAATGATGTTTTGTAGCTGCCTTACGTTACCAGGCCATTCGTAATGTTTGATCACGTGCTGCGCTTCGGTATCAATGTTAGAGAATTTTTTCTTGTCCTCTTTGGCGTAAGTTGTTAGAAAATGCTTGGCTAACGTGACAATGTCACTTCCTCTTTCTCTCAAAGGTGGCATATCAATCGGCACAACGTGAACACGGTAATACAAGTCTTCGCGGAAGCGTCCTTCTTCCACCTCTGTAAGTGGATCTCGGTTGGTGGCGCAAATGATACGTACATCGACTTTCATCTCTTTTGTGCCGCCAAGTGGGGTGTAAGTGCCCGTTTGTAAGAAGCGCAGTAGCTTTTTCTGCATTTCCAGTTCCATTTCACACAGCTCGTCGAGAAATAGCGTCCCACCGTGGGCCAATGTTGCTGCGCCTTTTCTGTCTGTGGTTGCGCCAGTAAACGCTCCTTTAACGTGACCGAAAATCTCACTTTCCATCAAATCTCGTGGTATCGCACCACAGTTTATGGCGATGAAAGGTTTGTCTCTGCGATCACTTTGGCGATGAACGGCTTCGGCGCACACTTCTTTACCCGTGCCACTTTCACCGACGATAAAGACGCTGGCCGAGGTTGGTGCGACGGCATCTATCGTTTTGTATACCGCTTGCATCGGTAGGCTTGAGCCAATGAAGCCATGATAGTTGTGGCGATCGAAGGTAGACTGAATGTTTTCTACCAAGTCTTCCAATTTGGCTCGCTTTAGATGCAGTGCCACAGAGGTTTTAAGACGGTCGGCATTGATGGGTTTTTCTAAGAAGTCTTCAGCGCCTTTTTGTATCAAGTTTACAGCTAAGTCGACGCTACCGTGTGCGGTGGCGATGATGACCGAAGTGGGAATATCATTTTGATTGATCCAATCCAACACGTCTTCACCCGACATGTCTGGAAGTTTTAAATCCAAAATGATCAGTTGAGGCTTGCTGCGTTCAATGAATTGAATGGCATCACGACCTGTCTCGACATGGAAAATGTCGTAAGGTTCATCTTTCACATATTGCTTATAAAGTATGGCTAATGAGGTAGAGTCTTCTACCAATAACACCCTTGGTCTCATAGTCCTATCCCAACTTAATCTGATTCATTGTTATGATTCTGCCAGCTCACTTGGAGATTGATGAGAAAGAAAAAATAGATAAGCATCCTCAAGTCGCTAGAAGATTCTCAATTTGAGAAAAGTTATAGTTAAGTATTAGCACAGGGCAGGGATATTGCGAAAATTCTTTACTTTTTAATTGATTAAGCGCGGTATGAATTTTAAAAGATGAAGACCAAATCGCACTATAATAAGTGCGATGGTTCATATGGTTTTGCGGGTTTTCTTCTTGTTACTCAAAACCTTGAGCCTTGCGCAGGTTGAGCGCTTCAAACGAACGTTCAGCCAGTAAAGGCAATGCTGCACACAGCTCCAATGCTTGTTGGGTTTTACCTTCGACGCAATGTTTCTCGATGCTTCTGGCTTGACGAGATAATGGGCGATTGCCTAATGCCAGTGCAGAACTGCCGAGTGTATGGACTTCAAACTCGAGTTTTTCTAGATCATGCTCACCCAACGCCCGCTCAATTTTTTGCATCCGTTCGCGAGACTCTTCGATATAGTGTTCAATCAACGTGGGAATGATCTCCGCGCAGGTGTCTTTAATCATTTGCTGGAGAATGAGCTCATCAACCAACTCTTGTTCAATGTGTTGTGCAGTATTGGAATTCATAATAAGCGCTCCCTATAACATAAACAGTTCACTTTTTTTAATCTGCTGGGCCAGTTTGTCTTTCCATTTTTTCGGTAGAAAACGCAGCTTTTCGACTTGGCGAATCAGCTCGTCTTTTAGGCTCGGAGTGTGTTTCATGTTTAGTACCGAGCCAATCAGATTGGCATCGCTTGCTTCAAGCAGCTTTTTGGCTTGCTCAAGTTGCGTTGTCGTCGTAGACCCATAATGAGCAACCAGAAGCGTAGCATCACAAACTCCCGCGATGACTTGCGGTGGAATGTTACTCTTATTCACACTGAGCAACGGAGAGGTGTCGATGACAATTCGATCATACTGAGATAACCATGTCTCGATGTTTTTCCTCAGTGCGGTTGGATCTCGATACGCCAGTTTGGTGCTTGCCAACGACGGGGCAGGTAATCCCACCAGCGTTTGGTGCGCATCTTCGCGCGTAATTAAATGACCGACATTTGCGTCATCATCAAACTCGTGCACCGTGTGATACGCGGGTTTGAATAAGTTCAAGTCCACATATAACGTACTGTAACCTGCCAAGATAAGGCGCTCGGCAAGAGAAGAGGCAATAGACGTAACGCCTTCTTCAGATTTACAGCCCACCACACAAATCGATCTGTGACCCTTTTGTTCACTTTGCAGATAGATTTGCTCGATTTCGGCATGAGTCGCAGGAATGGTCATTACAGCGCTCCTATTAACACGATGGTGGTGGTGATTTGAAGAATGTCTCTCAAACCAGCGCGCGCTTTTTCTGCAAAGCTTTCATCTTTATGAGGAATGTAAATCGTATCCCCAGCTCGAATGACAGGCAGATCGTAAATGTTGGCGGTTTTGCTGAAGTTTACGAGGTCGAACGTTCTCGCTTGGCCTTGGCAGCACGACATATTGACGATGCTAATTTTCTCAAGGTAAGCGCTGTTTGTTGGGCCACCAGCTTCTGCTAATAAGTCTAAAACCGTCATGTTGTCGTTGAACACGTAGCGTCCCGGATCTCGTACTTCACCCAGTACGCGCACGGTGGATTCTTTAGAACGGTCGAGCCAGTTTTTGTTTTTCTCCGGAATGTAAATAGTGTCGCCAGGGCGCACGTCTGGCAGGATAGATTCATCTCCCGTTTCGAAATACATCGACAGATTTAGTTTGCTCACTTTTGCGTAGCCTAAGCCGCGATGAGTCACGCGAATATTGTGGATATCGGCATCCATCGTCGGGCCGTCGGCGGCCGAAAGAATATCGAGAAAGTGCATTTCGTCCGTGAAGCGATAGCGACCAGGTGCGTTGATTTGACCAAACACGTAAATGGACGCGTCTGAGCTTTGGCTGACCCATTGAGATTTGTTGTCGGAAGGGTCATCTGGCAGTGCATGAACGCGCACGACCGTGCCGGCAGATACGAGTGGCAAGTTAGACGCTGGCGAACCATCTAAAATGTACTGGTCTAAATCGAAATTCGCCATTTGACCGTTGTTGGCCACTTCAATTTTGGAGGTGTCGGCACGGCGAGTCGGGCCGCCAACGTGAGCCAGCAAATCAATGAGGTCCATTTCATCTGACCATTCGATTCGGCCTGGACGAACGACTTCACCCATTACGGCAACGGCACGACTTGGTGCGACTTTCAACCATGACTTTTCATTAAAGTCGGTTTTTTCCGGTACGAATATCGCGTCGCCAGCGCTCACTTTTGGTGGCGCTACGGAAGAGAGCCCTTCAGTATGCGCCGTTAAGTCGAATTTGATCACCTGACCGTCGGCTTTTATCACTCGTATTTGGCGTGATTCTGCGTAACGAGTCGGGCCCCCTGCGTTTGCCAGAATGTCCATAAAGCTCGCACCTTGTTTACCTTCGTAAGCTCCCGGGTGCGCAACTTCACCCATGATATAAACTACGTTCGCGCCAGCTTTTATCTCTTCTTCCTGCTTAGGAACAAAGATGGTTGCGCCGGGCAATATCTCAGGCAGCAAGCTTTGATCGCCAGTATCTAGGTAGGTTTTCAAGTTGAACATAGTTGGTGTGTTGTTCGTAATCACGCGAATTTGCTCAACGCTCGCGTAGCGAGTAACACCGCCAGCGCGCATGACTACATCGACAAGCGTGGTGTTTGGCTTGTAAGTAAATGAACCCGGGGCGTTCACTTCACCGAACACTTTGATTGCGCGAGCGGAGTCGGCACTGTCACCAGAGTTGGCGAGTTTGGCTGCATCGAACTCTTGCTCAATGTTGCCGACCAATGGGGAAGCAGGCACAAATAACACGTCTAACGATTCCAGTTTTGGTAGCTGGCTGTTGTCGCCTGTATCCAAAAAGCGTTTGTAATCGAACTCGATGTTCTGATCGCCACGTTTGACGATCATTTTGTCGAGCTGTGCACCTGCGCGGAGCCCGCCAGCTTCGTAAACAAACATTTGGATGTTAGAACCTGCGGGCAACGTGTATTCTCCCGGCTTAACAACGTAGCCTTGCACGGAGACAAGCAGTTGTTGCTGTTTAATGAACACGCGAGCGTTATTCACGTCTCGATAGACGGTTTTCAGCGTTTCAATAATGACATCTTGCAATTGCTGCTCGTTATAACCAGCAACAAACACCGGACCAATTTCCGGTAAGCTGATTCGTCCGCGGCGGTCCACTTGAAAACCTTGGTTTAGCGATGCTTCGCCGGGCAGGTTGATCTGTACTAAGTCACCAACTTTTACTGTGTCGTTATCTGCGGCATGTAGAGGGGTTACCCAAGCGAGCACGCACATCGCGAACAAGGCAAAAAACGTTTTGAAAATGCTCATAACGCGCCTCCTATCGAACCGCTCGCGCTCGTTGGCATGTTGCCTTTGTTAGGTAAATTGTGATTCATTGGCGCATTGCTATCAGAGTTTTCGCTGAGAACTTCGATGCTCACACGACGATTGGTTAGGCGGACGGCTGGCGTTTGTCCCTCATACAAAGGCAATGTGTCGCCAACAGATTTGGTTTGTACACGGTCTGACGTTACACCGAACACACTTAAGTATCGTTTAACTTGCTCGGCTCGTTCCTGTGCTAGTTTTTTATTGTGCTCAGGTGTACCCGTGACGTCCGCATGGCCAGTGACAACCAGAGACAGAGCTGGGTGGTCGCGCAGAATATAAGCGGCTTCTGCCAAGTGTCCCATGTACTTCGGATTGATCTCCGCAGAATCAATGGCAAACTGATTATCGACGTTGAGCAGCGCATAAATATCGGCGACGATGTTTAGGTCATTCCTTAGTGCATCAATGTCATCCGGCGGCGTGCAAGTGGTTTGCGTAAGTACGTAGTCGAGTTGCTGCTCAAGCTGGTTTAATCGACGACGCTGGATGACCAGGTCATTGGCGGCATCAAGCAGTAAACCGCCTTCTAGTTCACGAGCAATGCGATTTTGCTTCTCGAGTGCTTGCACCACTGCAGCAGGGAAGCACCAACGAGCGCCTTCTTGAATCAAAGCGTCGAGATGAAGCTTGGTCAACTGCCAATCGAATCGCAATCCATGCTCTGGGCCCAATGGTTCATCTGGCATCACAGGCGAGAACTGATAGTTCTCAATCGAAATATCTTGATAGCTTTCCGCCAATCCACCCTGACCATGATCGGGATAATCAAATGACGAACAACCAAACATGCCGACAACGAGACCGCTAACTACACTTCGTCGTATTAGATTTACCATGCCAACCTCCGTTTAAACCGGTATTTTTAGTGTCCTTTTGAATTGACGGGAATGGCATGGTTGATACGTAGCAAGCTCATGATTTCTAATGGCTGACCTGATACGTTTTCAATACTCATGCTTCGTTCACGTTCAACTAGGCGCTTATATAAGTAAACAATGGCACCAATCCCTGAGGAATCAAGAAATTGGACGTGCTGGAGGTTGATTTCGACTTCTTTGTGATGATTGTTGTGAATTACTTCATCAATGTGATGTTGGGCTTGACGACAGCCGTTTGCATCCAAGTCACCAAAAATCTCAATCGCTAGTTTGTCTTGGGTGATTTCAAGTTTGCGTAGTTCCATGATCCTATCTCCATTTAGGTTCTTTCCTAATCTCGTAGAGCAGGGAGCGTGCCAAAATTTAAATTCAATAATTTCAATCAATTAAAGTGATGGCAGTGTGATGTTCAAATTGAGAAACGCCCAGTTCTCAATTTGAGAATCAAAAATGAACGATGATTTAGATGCAGATTGAAAATTGAAGAGGAGAGTTTGGCTTTATAACCGTGCCATTAACGTGAGCTGAAAAAACAAATGCAATACCTGTCTAAACTTTATGATTTACATTGCAAACCATTACTTATGTTGATTGTTCTGAGTCGAATAATTAACACTGACAAATAGGTAAATCGGTGGAGTTACGTTTCAATAAAGATGCTTTTTTGTACAAGGTTCCCCCATGCCATTAAAAATGACATTGATTGCCCTTGCCGTTATGGCATCTGCGCAGCCCCAAGCGAATACACCTATAGCTCCGCCCGTCTCTCTTGCTGAAACCTATCAAGATGGAATAGATGTTTCTGAGTATTGGTACAGTGAGAAACTCGATGGAATTCGAGCCTACTGGACAGGTCAACACCTCGTGACCCGCAACGGAAACCGAATTTATGCGCCCGAGTGGTTCACTGAGTCACTCCCGAACTATCCATTGGATGGTGAGCTTTGGGCCGGACGCGGAAATTTTCACATTGTTCAGCAAACCGTTCTTGATAAAACACCAATTGATAGCGCGTGGCGCGAAATCGATTTTATGGTGTTTGACATGCCGTATTCCGCAGGAGATTACCGAAAACGTTATTACAACATTCAGGATTTAGTGTTTGATATTGATGAGCACCACATCAAATACGTTGAGCACCGAGCCATCCAAAACGAGCAACATTTGTTTGCTCAACTGGATAAAATTTCCTTGTCCGATGGCGAAGGCGTGATGCTGCGTAAAGTGTCGAGCCGTTACCAAGCGGGCAGAGGAAGCGACTTACTTAAGCTAAAGCGCTACGCCGACACGGAAGCTCAAGTGGTTGGTTACAAACCGGGAACGGGGCGTTTGCTTGGGATGATGGGCGCAATGCTCGTGCGTTTGCCAGATGGTACAGAGTTTTACATCGGCAGCGGTTTTACGGATGAAGTTCGTCGCCATCCGCCGAAAATCGGCTCTACCATTACGTTTAGATACAACGGGTTTACCCAAACGGGGAAACCAAGATTTGCTCGCTTTTTGAGAGAACGATTCAAGGAGTAGGTGAGTTTCCCACTACCACGCCACAACGTTTAAAAAGACCCTGCCAGAACTTAACATGTTCGAGGGTCTTTGTTCTAAATTGCTCATGCGCTTTTATCACGCCATAACTTTCCCCATGAAGTTCCATTCTCTGCTCAATGAGTATTGCACCATCATTCAACTGCTGATATGTACTGTCAACAAAGGCGAGGTATGGCTGTACTTCTTCAACATAAATTGACTGGAAAACATTTTTCAAATAGCGAAATTGTGTGGTGTCTCGATTCTTTCCACACACAATGCGCTCATGATTTTCTTCTAGCAATTTTGTGGTGACATCAAGCCACTCAGAAGTGCTGTTCAAAGTGAAGTAAACCTTACCCATCAAGCGAGACTTTTCCATTTCCTCTTGATATTGCACGAAGGAGAAAGAGGGTAAGCGCGAAATGACCCCTTTAGGCGTCTCATACATGGCATTTAACGCATGAAAGGTTTTACTGACATGAGCAGTTTGATTGCGGCTTTTGGCTGATAACCAACTTGAAGCGGTGAGTTGCTTGCGCATGGTTTCGCTTGTGAGGAGAACGTTATCAAGATGAACGGGAAGATGCTGCCATTTTTGTTCATACAGGCGAGTTAATGTCGTGCGTTCGTCTTCGCTCAAGGGGTATTCAGTCAAACAACTATTGAGCGTGTTGAGCAAAGTGGTTTGGTAATCCAGGTCATGGAAAGGGTCTTGTACTTTGCCCAATTGGGAGTTCTTTTCCGCAATCAGGTTGAACAGGCCGCATTGACGCAGCTGGTAACTCTCTAGTAACCCTAGCGACAATCTTGGCAACTCTTGATACAAAGCCCTTTTATCAGGAATCGTGATAGTGGAAACCTCGTTAAGCTCTCTCGGAGGAACGTCGAGTACGTTTGCCAAACGTTGATGGTACTTTTCAAAGATTGCGCGCTCTGGATTCGTCCAACCGTTGCAACCGCTGAGCAAAGCGAGTAATGCGAAGAATAGGATTTTCACAAACTTCCTTATCTGTTTGCTTGTGTTACTCAATTAATACGTTGTCAAAAAGTATACCTAACAACTGGCCATGGAGATCAAAAAAGCCAGCGAATGCTGGCTTTTGCGTTCTGTTGTAAACCGTCACCAATGGTGAGCCGAATTACTGCAGAGAAAAGTTAAGTTGTACATCGGGCTCTTGACGGTGCATCCAACGAAGGCGGACACCAAGCATTAACGCAGCTGCGGTTAGGCCGATGATAAAGCCAAGCCAGAAACCTTGTGCGCCCATTGGTTCAACAATCCAATCTGTACGACCAAGAATGTAACCAGTAGGAAGGCCAAGAATCCAATACGCGATGAATGTGCGGTTGAAGATCGCGCGCATGTCTTTGTAGCCACGAAGCGCACCGGCTGCGATGACTTGAACGGCGTCAGTGCATTGGTAAACGGCGGCAAACAGCAATAACTGCATCGCTAGTGTGATTACTTCTGGGTTATTGGTGTAAAGCTCAGCAATCAGTTCTCGAGACAGTACTGTGATGATCGCTGTAATCGTTGCTAAAGCAAGACCAACCATAATACCGACGCGAGATGCAACGCGTGCTCCGTCGACATTTTCTTCACCCAAACGGTGGCCAACGCGAATACTTACCGCAGCACCTACACTCATTGGCAACATAAATACCAACGAAGAGAAGTTAATCGCAACTTGGTGCGCCGCAACGATGATTGGGCCAAGTGGTGATACCAACAACGCCACTACAGCAAACAGTGTTACTTCAAAGAATAGTGCAGCTGCAACAGGGAAACCCAGTTTAAACAGGCGAACTTGCGCTTTCCATTGTGGTTTATGGTATTCGCCAAACACATTGATGCTTTTTAGTCGTGATGACGTCATCACATACGCCAACAGCAACGCGAACATAACCCAATATACGATGGTGGTTGCTACGCCACAGCCTACGCCACCCAACTCAGGCGCGCCAAATTTACCGTAAACGAAAATCCAGTTAAGCGGGATGTTCAGCAGCAAACCAATAAATCCAATCACCATCGCTGGTTTGGTTAATGACATACCATCAGTGAAGCTGCGCAGAGTTTGGAAGAGAAGAAAAGCTGGCACAGCGAAAATCACAGCATGAATGTAGCCGACGGTTTTATCTGCCATCACAGCTTCTACGTCCATCAATTGTAGAATGAACTGTGTTTGCAGTAACACACCAATGATCGGGATACTGATTAACAACGCAAGGACAACACCTTGCTGAATTTCAAATGGGATCTTTTCGCGACGCGCAGATCCGTTAAGCTGCGCCACAACAGGAACCAAAGCCATAAGCAGGCCAATACCAAACAAAATAGATGGCAGCCAAATGCTTGAAGCGACAGATACCGCAGCCATGTCAGTTGCGCTAACGCCACCTGCCATTACGGTATCGACAAAACCCATGCCCGTTTGAGCGACAGACGCGATCAATACAGGGGTAGCCAATTTAATTAGACTCGATGCTTCTTCTTTATAGCGATGCACGAAAAATACTCCAGAGCGGAACAATAAGATTGAAAGAAAGGGAGTGCTCGAGGACAAAAGATGTGATGAACTGATCTGATGGTTGATTTTAGTCACGATAAGGTGAAAAAATGCCTCGGAGAAACTCCGCGCAAATGATAAACAATTGTATGTGCATATGCTATACCTAAGCGATTCTCATTTTGGCTTTCTTCGAAGGATTGTTTAGGTATAGAAGGCAAAATGCCGCAGGATTACAGTGTCTGTGCGGATAGCCAACGTTTATATTGCATCAGTAGGTAAAAGACATGTTTACAGGAATAGTGCAAGGAACAGCGAAGGTTGTTCAGATTGATAAGAAAGAGCGTTTTCAAACTCACGTCATTGAACTCGATGGCGCGTTAATCGAAGGGTTAGAAATTGGTGCGTCTGTTGCGCACAATGGCTGCTGTTTAACTGTGACGAACATCGATGGAAATCGAGTCAGCTTTGACTTGATGCAAGCCACGCTTGCGTTGACCAACTTGGGGCTTATCGAAGAAGGAAGCGCTGTTAACGTTGAGCGCGCTGCTAAATTTGGTGACGAAATCGGTGGGCACAGTATGTCTGGTCACATTAGCTTAATGGCAAACATTGTAGATGTGATTGATACGCCGAACAACCGCACAATTTGGTTTGAGTTACCACAAGAGTCGATGAAATATGTTCTTGCGAAAGGTTACATCGGTATCGACGGCTGCTCGTTAACCATTGGAGAAGTTGAAGCAAACCGTTTCTCTGTGCATTTGATTCCTGAAACTTTACAAAGAACCTTGTTTGGCAGTCGACAGGTGGGTGACAAGGTGAACATTGAATTCGATCCTCAAACTCAAGCTATCGTTGATACTGTTGAGCGCGTACTGGCGGCTAAACAGTTGTAGCTGGAACGCAGATTTGGCCTTATATATTGGCCTCATATAGATGAAGAAAAAGGAGCAAAGAGGCTCCTTTTTCTATTTTTAATGGATTTGAAACAATACCGAGGGTAGCTACTCGTAGTTGTCATCAATAAACAACTCGACTTTATCTTGAAGTTCGTCCACGCGCATATTTAAATGAATCGCATGGCAACAAGCCGGGCAATCATCATAAAACTCTTGATCCCCATTACTTGCATCCAATGTTATGCCTATTGAGTGCCCACAATGCGGGCACTTAACATGCCTTTCAGTATAATTTTTCATACAACAACTCCTAGTATTGCAGGGCTTTTAAAACTCAATATTTAAGGAAGTACAGCCCTTTCACTTACTTTGCCTGGCCATTCACAAATCGCGTAAGCGCCATTTATGCCAACGGCTCAGGCACAATCTAAAGATAAGTTACTTAGATATTAGGTGGACTTGTTGCTAATTGATTCGAAATAAGTACAAAACTTGACCCCAAACTCAACCTTGAATCTGGGGTCTGTAGCTTGAGTGATGTGCCTCGAAAATTGACACAAAGCAGTGGCTTATGCCTTCCAAATTAGTAAGAAATAATTTTATTGATAGTGAGCTGAGCTTGCTCCAAATAATGCCCACCGAACAAATTACAATGATTGAGGATGTGATAGAGGTTGTAGATATCTTTTCGTTCATGATAGTTAGGCAGCAATGGCATCACCGATTCATACCCTTGATAAAACTCAGGTTGGAACCCTCCAAACAATTCAGTCATCGCGATATCGCATTCTCGGTCCCCCCAATAGCATGCAGGATCGAAACAAATCGGGCCAAACGCGGTGAGAGCGACATTACCATTCCATAAATCACCATGTAGAAGAGACGGTTCTGGCGTATGGTTCGCAAGAAGCTGTTTTACAACGTCAATAAAGTCGTCGATATCAACTAGCGTCACGCCTTTCTCTTTTAATAACTGCAGTTGCCAACCAATACGTTGCTCAGCGAAGAACATGCACCATTTTTTGTGCCATTGATTTGGCTGTAGGGTGGAACCGAGATAATTGTCGGTATCGAAACCAAACTCTTTCTGTTCTCCCCATTGATGCAGTTGAGCTAATTGCTGACCAAATTTGAAGCTGTTTTCAGGGTCATCTAGGGGTTTGGTAGGAAGGTAGTTCAAAATAATGAAAGCGTTATTTTTGGTCTTACCAACTAATACCACTTCAGGGACAAATATTGTCGAAGTTTCGCGTAACAAGTGCAGGCTCTCGGCCTCAACTTCAAACTTGTGCAAGAATTCTCGGTCGTTGATTTTGACAAAATAGCGTTGCTCACCGTCGTTTATCATATAGCTTTCGCTAATGTCTCCGCCGGATAGTCGAACTTTTTCGGTGATCTGATATTCAAACAGTAATGTATCAGAAAGTTGTTGCGATATTGCTTGCCACATACAAAACCTCGCGAATCTATTTGACCACCAATAGTTTAGGATAAACGACAAGAGATTGGCGCGGAGTTGAGCATACTTCGGCAAGAAAACTTTGATTAAAAACACCTATTTTTTATAAGTGTGAATCAAATCTCCTATAAGCCTATGATTTGTCGGCTTAACATATGGAGCAATTTGTTTACAACAGGTATGATTATTTTTTTGACTTTAGTTCCATTGGTGGCATGAAAATACTGATATGTGATGACTCGGCGGTTGCTCGTAAGCTTATCGCTCGAACCATCGTACAAGATACCTCATTGCACCTTATTGAAGCCCAAGACGGGAATGAGGCGCTGAAAATCTTAGCCGAACAAAATATTGACGTTTTGTTCCTCGATTTAACGATGCCCATTATGGACGGTTTCGAGGTTCTTGAGTCTTTACCCGTCAGCCATTATCCAACTCAGATCGTGATCGTGTCGGGTGATGTACAACAAGAAGCAAAGCAGCGCTGCCTAGAGTTAGGGGCAATGGATTTTATCGCAAAGCCGTTGTCAGAAGAACAAGTCATCCCGCTGTACGAGCGTCTTGGGTTGCATTATGCACAGCGAACATCAATGGAGCTTAATTCTGCACAAAGCCAAGAAGAGCTTTCATCCCTTGCCAAGTTTCGTGAAATTGCCAACATTGCGCTAGGCAAAGGGGCGGCCATTATGGCTGATCACTTGCATGAGTTTATCCAGTTGCCAGTTCCGCATGTTGGGCCATTGTCCTATGGTGAATTGCATATGACGCTGGTGGACGTGATTGGGCGAGATAGCTCTGTAGCAGTTTCGCAGCGCTTTGTTGGCGGCGGTATACACGGAGAGGCGTTGGTTTGCCTACGTGGGAAAGATATCAATCAAATTGGCGAAAGGTTGGGGTATCTGCTCGAATTTACGCCTCATAATGAAATTATTTTAAATGTCTCTAACTTGCTGGTTTCGTCATTCCTAACCTCTTTAGGGAACCAACTTGATAAGCAGTTTTCACTTCGTCAGCCGGGCATCGTCGATACAATCACTCCTTACAATGAAGAACAAGGAGAATCAGGCGAACTCTTTACCATCGAATATACCTACATGGCGGAAGCGCTCGATTTTGAGTGTGAAGTATTATTTCTAATAGACAAACCATCAGTAGAAATTATTTATGAAATCATGGAGTTAATCTGATGTCCGATATCACGCTGGACATAGCAGACTTTCATTGGGTCACACAAATTTTAGATACCATGGATTCTGGGCTCATTGTTCTTGATCCAGAATATAACGTGTGTGTCTGGAACAGCTTTATGCAGTCTTACAGCGGTGTGCTGTCTCAAGATATTTTAGGTCAATGCTTGTTCGATCATTTCGACGAACTACCACGAACGTGGTTGGAAACGAAACTAAAGGCCTCTGCTGATCTTGAGACTCGTTCCTTCTCCAGTTGGGAAAACCGACCATACCTTTTTAAATTCAACAATTTTTCACCGGTTTCCAATAGCTCTGACTTTATGTTTCAAGACATCGTTATCACGCCATTGCGTTCACTTTCTGGCGAAGTAAGCCATATTGCGATTCAAGTGAACGATGTTTCCGAAACGGCGAGAAACCGAATCCATTTGCGAGAAACCAATCAGCATTTGTCTGAGATCAGCAGAAAGGATGGTTTAACAGGTTTGTTTAATCGAGCATTTTGGGAGCAATCATTAAAAGATGAGTTTGCGCACCTCAAAGTGATCGACGGACCATGTTCTCTGGTTATCTTCGATATTGACCACTTTAAAAAAGTAAACGACACCTATGGCCACCCAACGGGTGACGAGGTAATTCGTCGTACTTCTGCTTTACTTCGTAAAACCGCGCGCAGCAGTGACATTTGTGGCCGCTTTGGTGGCGAAGAGTTTACTGTGCTATTACCGCATACCAATCAAGAGCAAGCATGCTATTTTGCCGAGCGATTACGTAAGAGAATTGAGCAAGAGATCGTGAAAGTAGAAGATTTTTTGATTAATTACACGATAAGTATTGGTGTTTGCGAGTATAAGCCTTATTTTGAAAGTCATACTCAATGGTTAAAGAGTGCTGATGCGGCGTTATACCGCGCAAAAGAAAATGGGCGAAACCAAACTTGTTTGCATGAATGCGATTAACCTAATTGGTTGAAAAGCATCCAGTTAGCGCATGAATGTTTATTAATATGAAATAAGTTAATGAAATTTTCTCGGCATGTCTTACTATTGAAACTAATTCGCTTTCAGCTACGAAGGCTTGCAATAAACGGAGAAAAACAGTGGTTGTAGAAACCGATGGGTATCTCGCTCTCATTGAGCATTTGTCGCTTAATCTAGATATTTTCACAACGGAAATTGGCGATACAGGTTCCGAAAGCATCGAAGATGTGGTTACTGACATGGTTGCTTCAAACATCATGGCGATCTTTGAGCAAAACCCTGAGCTTCACTCAAGCGTACGTTTTAAACTGCTTAAAGAAGCAGATGCCGTTGTAGAAGACCTTGGTGAAGTGCTAGCGGGCGTGTGGAGCAAGAAAGCAACGAACGAACAGATTGCTTTTCTAGATGAATACATTGCGTTAGTGAAAAACCTATTTGATACCGCAGTCGCCACTTACGACTAATGTTCAAATGCCGAGTATGCCCCCTAATATTCAGCTAAACACTATTCCAACAATAAGAAGGGTTACAAGGTAACTCTTCTTACTTGCCAAAACTTGGACGCCCAGTAAGGGTTGTCTATTCTAGAAATAATTACCCCTTTAGACGTTGATGCGTGCATAAACTGCTTGTTCCCCAAGTAGATTCCAACGTGGTAGGTGCTTCGTCGAGTTTTAAAAAACACCAAATCTCCTTGTTTGGCATCCGTCCAACTCAGCTCAACGCCTTGTGTGGATTGCTGCTTTGTCGTCCTTGGTAGGGCGAGTTGATACGCTTCGACAAAGGCTCTTTGAACGAAAGCCGAGCAGTCGATTCCAGATTTTTGCGTTCCGCCAAGTCGATAGGGCGTGCCGTGCCACTCGTTGTAAAACTGAAACAAGTCAGGGTTATTAGACAATAACTGATTGGTGGGTACAGTTACTTCAACCTGTTCACTCGGCTCTGGGCCAGACGAACAAGCTGAAAGTAGAGCACTGATTATCAAAGGAAAATATATACGACGCAAATCTTCACCTGTCATCTGTATGACTCATAACTGAAATATTAATGTCATAACCAATCCATAGTATGGGCTGAAAATCACGGTTTTGTCTCACATGTGTGACGGATTCACGACAAAGCCGACTCAACCTCAAGAAAGAATAAAAATTGATTATGGCAACGCGCAAACGCTCACGCACATCGCTTTCACTGATTCAGACTATCAGCGCAACATTTTTAACTATCATCGCACTTGTTATAGCCCTTTCTGTCTCAAGTTTCAAAGGAATGGGGCAGGTTGGAGAACAATTTGAAGATTTGTCTCAAAAAGCATTACCGATTGCGATGGCCAATGCGACTCTGACCAGAAATGTGTTGGAGATGGTGAAACTGCTCAACTATGGAATGCAGGTAACGGAAGCGAAAGAGTTGCCGCTTGTAGAAGCGCAAATTGAAGCGCTGGCGAAACAGACAGAAGGTCTGATCGAGAAAACATCCGAAGTCGCTCCACAGCTTTCCAATGAGTTAAAAGATAAAGTGGAGACATTGCACCAAATCACAAACTCCATTTTACTCAAGCAATCCGCAGTGATTCAGATGCAAGGGCACATCGACGCGAATGTTGGTGGTTTTCGCTATGGACTGAGTTCCATCGGCCCAGAGATGAACAGAATTAGCTCATTTTTAAGCCTGGATGATCCTGAGTCGAGTGACGCGGCAAACCGTTTTATTGCATCTGCGAGTTCGATGGAAAGCACTTTCCTTGTAATGATGATGCATACCGATTTACCTAAAGCGGAGAAAGAATATCGGGAGATGCGAAATCGAATTGCGGGGATTAACCTTGCTTACGAAGATTTCAAAGCCTTACACCCTGAAGTCAGTGACTACGCCAGCTTGACTGCGCCTTATGAGATGGTGAAATCAGGCTTTGACGAAGAGGGCATTTTGCAACTCATTCTTGCCAAGTTGGCCCAAAGCGAACAACAACAGCGTGAGTTTCATCAAGCGTCGTTATTAGCTGATGAAACCATGAGGCTCTTGGATAGCATTTCGCAGTCGGCATCGAACTTGATTGATGAACGCGAAGCCATGGTCAATAACACCATAGGCAACGTCAGCATGATGGTTCTTGTCGCGGCGTGTGTTATCTCTCTGGTTGTTTTGGTCTCTTGGTTCGGGCTAAAAACGTGGACAAACCGAGGCTTGAAGAATGTGCTGGTACGTTTATCCGCATTAACTGACCACGATTTTCGTGCCAAAGCAGATGAGATGGGCCCCTTTGAGCTAAAAGAGGTCGCACGCAAATTGAATCAGGTGATCGATTCAACACACGACTCTATCCAAACGGTTACACGTAACTGTGAGACGCTTTATCAAACCGCAGAAATCAGCCACGATGCAGCTGAGCAAACCAATGAAGGTCTAACGACGCAAAACGAAGCGTTAGCGAGCATGGTGACTACGATTACTCAGCTAGAGGCGTCCATACGTGAAATTGCGACAGTAACGAATGCTTCGTCAGAAGATTCATTACTTGCTACACGACATACCGAAAAAGGTGTCCAAGTTGTCGAGCAAAACCGCAAGCGGTTGGAATCATTAGAAAGCTCTTTGGATGTGAATGAACAATCAATGTTAGAGCTAGACCAGCGTGTTAAGCAGATTCGTGAAATGGTCGACATGATCAGTGGTATTGCGGAAAACACCAATTTACTTGCGCTGAATGCAGCCATCGAAGCTGCTCGCGCAGGTGAACAAGGGCGCGGGTTTGCGGTCGTCGCGGATGAAGTCCGTAAACTAGCAAAGGATACCTCCCAACAAACGACCAATATTCGTGAAATGATGAGCGAGCTTATTACTGCGGCAGAGCGTTCTCGCCAAGCGGTAAATGATTCGCGAGAAGAAATGACCCACGCGCTGCATTCCAGCAATGAAGTGAAATCGACGTTCTCTGACATCAACCTCGCGGTTAAGCATATTCAAGAGCGTGTTGAGCAGATCTCTGTTGCCACGGAAGAGCAAGAACGTGCGACGGCGGACGTGTCTCAATCCATCAATAATATTTCCGAGCTTGGAGAGCGTACAAAGCTACAACTTGAATCCATGGTTGAAAGCTCTGAACAAGTGGCAGAAATTGCAGGGCATCAACAAGCGATGTTGCATAAATACGAGCTACATCAGTCCGCCTAAGTGACATGTTTTTATTTTCTATAAGCAGAACTTCGGTTCTGCTTTTTTGTTGCTTCTACGCACCTTCTCATTGCTATTAAAATCGCAAAAGTGAGTTATATCGCATCTTGCTCATTTCTTAAGGGCTGAGTTATCACTACGTGGTGTTAATGCTATGTCGGTAAAACAAGATGGCTAGAATGTTGTCCGAATTCAAAGGAATGAATCATGCAACTATTACAAAGAGCCAGCCTTATACTGGTTAATCATCAGCAAGAACTTTTGCTTATCCAGCGTTTTCAAAACGATAGACATTATTGGGTTTTCCCCGGCGGTAGTGTTGAAGTTGGAGAGCAGCCTGTTGAAGCTGCGAAAAGAGAAGCGCTGGAAGAAACCTCATTGGAACTCAATCGAGTCCAAAAGGTTTTTGAGATCGAAAACCAAGGTCGCTTAGAAACCTATTTTCTTTCTTATGTAGGGAACTCAAAAGTGAAACTGGGGGTGGGGCCGGAACAAACCAGACAATCAGACGTTAACCAGTATCATTTAAAGTGGGTGCGTTTAGATCAACTTCATACGATTCCTTTATATCCAGAGCAAGCCAAAGTTTTCTGTTTAGACAACGAGGAGTGGTTTTATGATCGATAAAGTTTGCCCCGTTGTTCTGCGTAAGCAAAACCAAGAGATCCTACTTTTTCAGCATCCCTTAGCGGGTATTCAGTTAGTCAAGGGAACGGTTGAGACGTTTGATGAAAGTTACATCACGGCTGCAAAACGGGAGCTGGCTGAAGAATCTGGGATTACGCACGTTATCTCCGCTCGGTATTTATGTTCATGGGACAGTGGCTTTCAAAATCAAGCATGGCATTTTGTTTTGTGTGAGTGTGCAGACCTAGAGGATTCATGGACGTTTCATACGCAAGACGATGGCGGACATGATTTTGCGTTTTTTTGGCACTATATAGGGAGCGATATTTCCTCACTGGCGCATACTGTTTTTCAGCACGCACTGGAAAAAGTTCGAAAACTGATAGACCAAGGGGTGGTGTATGTGAGGTTGCAAGTTGGAGGTTTAACAAAGAAGAACTTGTTAAAGCACCTGAGTAAAAAAGGTGTTCAATTGAATGCCTTCGCCCAACAACTATTTGATGATGACAAAGTCGAGTGCGCAGATGAGATTCAATCGTTCTTTTTAACGATAAAAACACCGTTTGACTTCGGACTTTATTTTGGCGCGACCCTTGGAGAAATGATTGAAGCGGCGTCGACACAAAATCTATCACCTTGCCCTTTAGTTGTTGCGCCATACCTCCGTTTACAAGAAATTGACTTGGCGAAGGGAGAGTACCTTACTGTGGTGTCTTCCCCGCTTTCGAATGACAAAGCTTATCCTCGTGGTTTGTATCTACGGGATCTCGACGACGGATTCTGGCTACGAGGCTTTAGATGTTCGGACGATTGTATCTTTCCGCCGTCGAAAAAATTTGTTTTTGTATCTGAGATCGCGAAGGAGTGTTGAGTGTGACATATCTTTATCATCGCGAGCCCAACAACCTTTCTCACCTAATCTCGAGGGAAAACTAGCGGATTTGAGCGAAGTGCCAAAGCAAACACTATGCTTCTATCAGAAGCGAATAGATAAGGGAGAGCATCCGTTACTCTTTTTTCGCACGCCTCGTGTACGGTTTAAAGGCACTGTCGATCTCAAAAATGGCTATGGGATTACAAATGTTTAACTGACTTCTATATGCTTTGCGCATTCTTTCAGATAAGGAAACGATAATGGATAAATTCGTAGTGTTTCTCTTATGCCTTTTTATGATGATAGGTGGCGTGGTTCACCTGTATGACAACATCGTTGATGGCTTTTTGCCTTACGATTTTGCTCCGCGTTGGCTAAACATTTATTGGAGCGCATTAGGTCTTTTAGATTTGTTAGCGGTGTACTTATTAGTGAAACATCGCCGAGTGGGTTTGGTGTTGATGCTATTGATTTTAATGACAAACGTGATTTTTAGTTCACACGCTCACTATACATTAGAAGTATTGGACAACAATGTGGCTCTGCAAATGAAAACGCTGTTCTTGGGCTTTTCGTTGGGCGTTTCCATCTGGCTTTGGAATGCGCGAAAGCACCAGCAATCGCGTCAGATATTTCGTTAACTTTATCTACTCACACATTTAAGGATTATCAACAGGGATTCGTTATGAACGATTTTAAAGACTTGGCGAGTTTTGCCGGTTTTAGTGCGTTAACAGGTTTGAGTTTTGGCACCATTTTCTTCAGTCTCGCTTTTGTGTACAGCTCCTTCGAAACGCAGCAACACGTCAACACTAGTGCTTTAGTTTGTGCTGTTTTTGGAGTCATAGGCTTGGTTATTGGCATTACGCAATTAAATAAAAAACGCCAATTAGTCGAAAGTTAATTCGGCAAGTCTTTTCGGTGGGTGGGGTCTCCAAAACTCTATAATGAACTCTGTGATTTGTTTTTTGTTGGTTACTCCATCTACGTTTTTCTTTTAATCATCGTTCTTGCCCTTGCCTTCGCGATAACGAAAAGGCTGTGTCAGCAGTTTATCCAATCTTTGCTCTCTCGCTTCCCTGATCTCAGGCACGCCAATCATGACATCGTTATGTCCAAGCGCTGGTTGTGCGCGATACGTTCCAAACCACCTATCCCAAACGGAAAGGAAAAAACCAAAGTTCGAATGGGTTTCCTTCACCATCACCGAATGGTGCACGCGGTGCATGTCTGGTGTCACAATGACTTTTCGCAGTTTTTTATCGATAGATAACGCAAGTTTTGCGTTACTGTGATTGAACATCGCACTCGCATTTAGAATGATCTCAAACACCACAATCGCGAGAGGTGAAACGCCAAGAATGAATACCGAGGCGATTTTGACGACCATCGAGATGATGATTTCAATTGGATGAAAACGCGCGCCAGTTGTGACATCGATATCCAAATCGGCATGGTGCATACGATGAATTTTCCATAGCGGTTTAACGCGATGAAAAACCAAGTGCTGAACATAGATGATGAGATCGAGAGCAATCACAGCAAGCAACACATTTAACCAACCGGGCAGGGACAGAAGATTGAATAGTCCCCATTGCTGATCATGAGCAATGGCCGCAGCTTGAAACGCAACGATAGGCATCACTAATGCAATGATCGCGCTATTTAGGGCGACCAAAGAGAGGTTGTTTAACCAGCGAAAGGAACGTTTGACGGTGAGTGTCTTTCTTGGGAGCTTGTTTTCCCAAAGAGTACACAGCAACAATACGCCAATAAAACAGCTAAGTCGCAACCAAGATGGGTCGGTAAACGTGTTTTCAGTCACTGATCTTTCCTTCTTCTACGTATTTGTCGCAATAGACCTTAACTAACGTGAGATTCTTTCAATGTTTGGTTTTTAGAGTAATAACGCTGCCGCCTTGTGAGCGAGCGGTTATACCAGTAGAATCGCGCTCTCGTTTTTATTTGGCATTTCCTTCATGAGAATCCACGCTTTCCATCGTTTATATCAGTATCGTCAATCCATCTCAACGAAGCCTTTCAATGCTCGTGGATGCAAAGTTCAGCGCTGCCCATTCTGTCAGGTTTCAGAGCAGCATTGTTTATGTGAATTGCAACCTGATATCAATAGCAATGTCGCGTGCATGCTGATTGTGTCTGAGAACGAAGTGTTTAAGCCAAGCAATACAGGCCGTTTGATTGCTGATACGGTGAAAGAGACTTACGTGTATCAATGGAATCGCACTGAACCTTCACAAGAGATGCTTGATCTTTTGTCCAACGATGACTACCAGCCTGTCATTGTCTTTCCTGCCGATTACGTTGATCAACCTGAGCGATTGCTAGATGGATTAAACACTGAGTACTTACATCGCACTGATGGTAATAGCAAAAAGTGGTTGTTGATTTTTATCGATGGTAGTTGGCGTGAGGCGCGAAAAATCTTCCGTCGCTCTGAGTTTTTACAGTCTCTACCAGTCCTATCTATCGAGCCGGAGTGTTTATCTGAATACATCATGCGCCGTTCTGAGAACGAGCAGCATCTTTCGACAGCTGAAGTTGCGACTTTAGTTTTGAAACAAGCCGGGGAGAACAAAGCATCGGAATGCCTTCAATTGTGGTTTGAAGCCTTTAGAGAAACCTACATGCTAACCAAGACCCGAGTCAAAAACGATCCTAATCGACCACATTTGAAACGTTTCAAAGAGTGGGTGAAAACCGAGAGCTGACTCTAAGGAATGAACTTTTGTTGATGGCATGTTGTTCAACTGACTTCAGCGAGGGGATAAATCTGCATTCGGTCACGGTTTGCAGGCGTACAGATATGGATAATGCCACTAGTTTATACTTTTGACTCCAGCCATTTTTGGAGTCGTTTAAGCATTTTTTAGGAGAGAAATACATGTATTACGGCTTTGATGTCGGCGGCACTAAAATTGAATTTGGTGCATTTAACGAGAAGCTTGAGCGTGTAGCGACGGAACGTGTACCTACACCAACAGACAACTACGAGCTGCTGGTTGATACCATTGCGGAATTGGTTAACAAATACGATGCAAAGTTTGGTTGCGAAGGCACAATTGGTCTTGGCCTACCAGGCATGGAAGACGCAGACGATGCAACGGTATTAACAGTTAACGTTCCTGCGGCGAAAGGCAAACCACTGCGCGCGGATCTTGAAGCGAAAATCGGTCGCAGCGTAAAGATTGAAAACGATGCGAACTGTTTTGCGCTATCAGAAGCATGGGACGAAGAGCTTCAAGATGAGCCTTCTGTACTTGGTTTGATCCTAGGTACTGGTTTTGGTGGTGGTTTTATCTACGATGGTAAAGTTTTCTCTGGTCGTAACCACGTAGCAGGTGAGGTGGGTCATACTCGTTTACCTATCGATGCTTGGTTCCACCTAGGCGAAAACGCACCTCTGTTGGGCTGTGGTTGTGACAAGAAAGGTTGTTTAGACAGTTACCTTTCTGGCCGAGGCTTCGAACTTCTTTATGCCCATTACTACGGTGAAGAGAAGAAAGCGATCGACATCATTAAAGCGCACGCAGAAGGTGAGGCGAAAGCTGTTGAGCACGTTGAGCGTTTTATGGAGTTGCTGGCTATCTGTTTTGCAAACATCTTTACAGCGACTGACCCACATGTTGTTGTGCTGGGTGGTGGTCTTTCCAACTTCGAATTGATTTACGAAGAGATGCCAAAACGTATTCCTAAGTACCTGCTTTCTGTCGCGAAGTGTCCGAAGATCATCAAAGCAAAACACGGTGATTCAGGTGGTGTACGTGGCGCTGCGTTCCTAAACATCAAGTAGTGACTGAAACCTTACTCGATATAAAGTAAGAAGAAATTTAAAGCCCCGTTTAGACCATCAAGGTAAAACGGGGCTTTTGACTTATATATCGAAGTAACTCATATACCCAAGTAACTCATATACCTAAGTAATTTCGGTATGCTCGGGTATAGAGCACGAACAAAAATAGCATGTATAAAAAAACTCGCGACGAATCGCGAGTTTTCTGTTTGTAGCTAAGCTTATTTATTCTTTTTACCTACGCCTAGGTTTTCTTTTTGAGCTAGGGTAATTTTGCTAAAGCCTAATTTTCTGAAGTAGTTATCGCGGTAGTTGCGCACCGCTTTAGTGTCAGACACTGCTTCGATTTGTTGCTCCATCTTTAGGAACTCAGTGATATCGATACCTTCTGCTTCGGCAACCGCTTCTTGAATGTTGCGGTGCTGCTGGTATGAGAACGTCAGTTCTTTGTCTTGGTCTTTGTAAGTGTAAAGAATGGTGCGAGCCATAGCTGTCTCTCTGAAAAGGTTTCTGTATTAAACAAAAAGGCCAGACTCGCTGACCTTTGAATTTCTAGTTTGGGCTAGATTCTGCCTTGAAGTGGGATAATTGTCACGCTTTCTCCCGCTTTTACTGTATCAATAGCTGGGGAGATTTCGATCAAACAGTTCGCCTCACTCATTGAGCGCAAAATGCCAGAGCCTTGCTTGCCTGTTGTACGAACGGTTAAACGGCCAGTGTCATCCAGTTCATAGATTCCTCGACTAAACTCGGTACGACCTTGGCGAGAGCGAAGATTCTCAGTCGCGATGGCATTCACTTTCAGAGGCTTCCAGCCTTGTTCGCCTTGCATCTTACGCAGTGCAGGCTCGACAAAGTTAATGAAAGAGACCATCACGGCAACAGGGTTGCCCGGCAGACCAAAGAACGGCTTGTTGTTGATTTGACCAAACGCTAGTGGACGTCCCGGACGCATGTTGATTCGCCAAAAATCGATTTGACCAAGTTTATCCAAGGCAAGTTTGATGTAATCCGCATCACCAACGGATACGCCACCAGAAGTCATAACCACGTCTGCTTGCGCCGATGCGTTTTCCAACGCTTCAATCATTAACTGTTCGTTGTCTTCCAGAATACCGAAATCCAAGATCTCGCAGCCGAGCTTTTCAAGCATGCCCATGATGGTAAAACGGTTGGAATCGTAGATAGAATTCGCTTTTTGCTCTGTTCCCGGCGCTTGTACTTCGTCACCGGTGGAGAACACGGCAACTTTCAATTTGCGGAACACATTCGCTTCACCAAAACCAAGCGAAGCAATCATGCCCATTTCTGGAGAGGCTAGGCGAGTGCCTGCGGTAAAGACGTCACTGCCGATAGCGAGATCTTCACCTGCTTGACGAACGTTTTGGCCTGCTTTGATATTCGCACCGTCAAAGGTGACCTTGTCACCTTCTTGAGAGGCTTGCTCACGCATGACCACTGTGTCGCCGTTAAGTGGTGTTGGTGCGCCTGTCATGATCTTCACCGCTTGACCAACTTCAATAGGCTGATCGTAAGCATGGCCCGCCATCACTTCAGCAACCACTTGGTAGCTATCGCGGTCTACATCATCACTGCGGATGGCGTAACCGTCCATCGCGGAGTTCGTGTACTGCGGCACGTTTACTGGTGAAATGATATCTTCCGCGAGAACGCGGCCATAGGCGTTTTCAATCTTGCATGCTTCTATTTCCGAAACCGTGTTCACCAAAGAAAGGACTTTTTCTTGGCCTTGAACCACAGAAAGGAAAGCCGGAGAAAGAGTGTCGCAACATGCGGCGTCTTTCTCTTTAGATTTTGGTGCTTTTGCATCTTGAACGTATTGAAGAACAAATTGAGCGATGGCATCCAAATCATTGATGTTCATTTGAGGGAGCTCAGAATCTAACTCCGCACTGTCGGAAGCGATAGCAATGATGTTTTCATCGTGAGGGTAAAGCCAAGGTTTACCCACT
The DNA here is from genome assembly GCF_000960545.1 of Vibrio sp. S457-15. Lineage (NCBI taxonomy): Bacteria > Pseudomonadati > Pseudomonadota > Gammaproteobacteria > Vibrionales > Vibrionaceae > Vibrio > Vibrio sp. S457-15. Next base: position 147,169 of record NZ_JYOQ01000180.1, read on the forward strand.
TCTTCACGGTGCAATTCAATTTTAGGAAACGCGATGTTTTTACAGCCTTCGACCAAAACTACATCGAGCTTGTCTTCATCAAAACGAGTTAAGAGGTATTCAAACTCCGCTTCGGCTTCTGGCGTTTCTGTCATTAACGCAAAACGGTTGCGAGAAGCAATCAGCATTTGAGACGCGCCGGCTTTGCGTAAACGGTAGCTGTCTTTACCCGGCTTATCGACATCGAAGTTGTGGTGCGCATGTTTTAGCATGCCAATGCGTAAACCTGCTTCAGTCAGCTTTGGCAATAGGGCTTCAAGTAGCGTGGTTTTGCCTGTGCCTGAATAAGCTGCAAAACCAAGAATAGGAATGTTTAGCGTGTGTTTCATGATTCTAATTGTCCAAATTGCGCCAGTTCTTCCGGAGTGTTCAAGTTGACGAAACAGTTTGGTGAGTCGCTAAAGTCAACGTAACTGGTGTTGCACTCTTTGTAGAGCAGAATGATTTTGCGGTCGCCACGTTCTAAAAATGCGGTGAGTTTTGGCAGTACGCGTTTGTGGTAGAGCGTGAAAACAGGTTGCTGATGGTCACCATCATGCGCGACCAAAATATCGCTGTCTTCTTTGACGGCCTGGCAGAAACGCTCGACAAGGTCGGTGTTAATTTGTGGACTATCGCAAGGTACAAATCCGACCCAGTCAGTTTCAGCATGCATCAAACCCGCGTGAATACCGCCCATAGGTCCAGGGAAATCTTTGAATTGATCACTAAATACGAAACCAAATTTGCTGTACGCATCTTGGTTTCGGTTGGCATTAATTAAAATGCGTGGTGTTTGTGGAGATAAACGTTCAATAACGTGTTCGATGAGTGGCTTCTGATTTAATTCAATCAGACCTTTATCTTTTCCACCCATACGGCTGGCTTGGCCACCAGCCAAAATGACCCAACTAGTTTGTGTTGGTTGAAGCATATGCATTCTCTTGGGATGTTTCTTTTGGTATGACATACAACAGAGGAGACTCTATCAAAGTCTTGTCTTTAATCCACCACTGTTTTTTACATAAGTCGGTTAGTGCGTTGGTTTGATGGCTTGTCACCACGATACTGGAACCACGATCCAAAAGATCTTTCGCCATCACCACCAATCGTTCAATGGACTCTTTGTCTAAAGACGCACTTGGCTCATCCATCAATAAAATCGACGGTTTTAAGATCCAAGCTCTTGCCATGGCAACACGCTGTTTTTCACCGCCGGACAACACGGAGATATGTTCGTCCGCTAATGTTTCTAAATCTACCATGCGTAGTGCGTGAATAACTTGAGCTCGCTTATCTTTTGGTGTGTCTTGTTGATATTTCACTCCATAGACTACGTTCTCATAAACAGTGCCGTCAAAAAGGTAAGGAGATTGATGGAGATAAATCACATCGACACGGCCGTTGCGGCGCGTCAGTCTTTTCAGCCACGTATCTTTTGGTGCAACAACATCGCCAGTAGAAGGTTTTAGCAAGCCAGCAAGGATTTTGAGTAGGGTAGTTTTGCCCACACCATTGTCACCCTTGAGATAAATGGCATCATTTGGGCCGATGGCTAACTCAGGGATGTGAAAAAGCACACGCTCTTTAAAGCGCATGGATAACTGCTCGGCGGTGATTTTTATAGTCATAATGCGCCTCTACATGGGGTTAATGGTGAGTCGTTTGTTTGCTTCATTTTCTATGTTCTGAGGTAGCCTTTGCCTCTCATGCTTGATAAGAAGAAGTTTAGTGCCAACGCTAAAGATAGTAATACAATTCCTAATGCAACTCCTTGCGCAAAAGCACCTTTGCTGCTTTCCATTGCGATAGCGGTCGGAATATTGCGCGTCACGCCCATAATGTTTCCGCCTACCATCATTGAGCAGCCCACCTCGGTTACGATACGTGAGAACCCGGCAATGATAGCTGCAAGTAGAGGAAAGCGGGTTTCCCAAATCATCGTAGCAGCAACGCGCGGAATGGAGACGCCTAGAGTGATGGCGGTTTCCACTGCGCGACGGTCGCTAGATTGCAATGCACCATGCATCATCGATACCAAAACAGGGAAGCAGATCACCATTTGGCCGAAGATCATCGCCTTCTGAGTGAACAGCATTTGCCAATCTCCCCAAGGGCCAGCGCGTGATAGCAACATATACAGCAAAAGGCCAATCACGACGGTAGGAACCGCTTGCAGCGTATTCACGATCGACAGCAAAAACCATTTGCCGCGAAAATCGGTATACGCCAGCACAAAGGACATCAAAATAGCCGGCAATACCACCAAGGATATTGCCGTGATAGAAACACTAAAGGAGACCGCAACGATCTCCCATAGGTCTGCATCAAAATTCACCAGCAAGCGAAGCGCTTCCAGTGTTGTATCAGCAAGATTCATATTGCGTTATTTGCTCTCAGCATTCGCAACAAACAGTTGTTTACCGTTCAGGCGGAAACCATTGATAAGTTCCTGACCGCGAGGGTTCACCAACCAATCACTGAAAGCTTTCGCGCCTTGGTAGTTGATTGTTGGGTAGCGCTCAGGGTTAACAAGAATAACTTGGTACGGGTTAAACAGTTTTTCATCGCCTTGGAACAGAATTTCTAGATCCAACTTGTTTTGGTAAGCCAACCATGTACCGCGGTCTGACATTGTGTAGCCTTGCATTTCAGACGCCATGTTCAGAGTTGGGCCCATTCCTTGACCTACGCTGCGGTAGCCACCAAAGTTTGGTTCGATTTTAGTTTGAGCCCAAAAGCCCATTTCTTTTTTGTGCGTACCAGAATCATCGCCGCGAGAGATGAACGTTGCGTTTTTGTTCGCGATCTCTTTGAACACATCTAACACGCTTTCGTCATCTTTGATTTTTGCTGGGTCTGCTTTAGGGCCAACAATCACAAAGTCGTTGTACATCAGCTTACGAGGTAGAACGCCGTAGCCTTTCTCAACGAATGTGCCTTCGGCTTTTGGTGCGTGAGTCATCACCAAATCTACGTCACCGTTTTCGCCCATTTTTAGCGCTTTGCCAGTACCTGCAGCAATAACATCGACTTTGTAGCCAGTGTCTTTTTCAAATTGTGGAAGTAGGTAGTCAAGCAAGCCCGAGTGGTAAGTACTGGTTGTAGTTGCTAGGCGGACGTGTTCAGCGTCTTGAGCAGAAAATGCAGAGTAGCTTACAAGCGTGATTGACGTTGCGGCCAATGTTAGCGCAATTTTTTTCATTTTTATGTGTTTCCTTTCCAATGATTCTTTGGCTTCTATCCGTCTAGGTGACAGCGAAGTCTCCGGAGCGATCTTGATTGCTCAAATCACAAGTTGCCTTAGGGTGTTGGAATAGCAAGTTCTCCAACATCCTGAGATCACTTGGATACCCCTTATAGCAAACAAGATGCCAACATTTTACAAGCCAGAAATGTTTGATTTATGCGCGGATTCATGGAGTTATTTGCACAAAAGTTTGCGTTGGTACAAAATGTCGCACTTTTTGTAGGGTATATCGTTTCAAACTTGGTACACTCTGTCCCATCCGAATCCATCTGGGGTAAATATGTCTACTCAATCCCATATTAGTACAAACCAACAATATAACGCCTTTTCCGTACTGGTCGTTGATGATGAATTGGGCATGCAAGCCATTTTAAAAAAGGCATTGGGAAAGCTTTTCTCACATGTCGACACCGCTGGCAGCATCGAAGAAGCAGAACAACTGCGCAGTTCTCGCCATTATGATTTGATTTTGCTGGATATTAATCTGCCGGGGCGTTCTGGGATTGAGTGGGAAGAAGCGTTTGAAGATGATGAAAAACGCGCCGATGTGATTTTCATGACGGGTTATGCGGATCTAGAAATTGCCATTCGAGCGCTGCAGCTCGGAGCTTCCGACTTTATCCTCAAACCATTCAACCTTGAGCAGATGCTAAAAGCGGTCAGCCGCTGTATGGATCGCCGGTTGAACGAGCGCATGCAGTACGCCATGAAGCGTGATTACCAGCGTCACAATACTTCCGAGATCATTGGTGGTTCAGAAAAAACGCGTCAGCTCAAACAACTTATCACGCAGTTTGCTCCATCACGTGCCTCAGTATTGGTTGAAGGCGAATCAGGTACGGGCAAAGAGTTGGTCGCGCGAGGCATTCACCAAGCAAGTGGGCGAACGGGCCCATTTGTGCCTATCAACTGTGGGGCGATTGCGCCAGAGCTACTCGAAAGTGAGTTATTTGGTCATACATCAGGTGCGTTTACTGGAGCGAAAAAATCACGCGAAGGTTTGTTCCGCGTAGCGAATGGCGGCACTTTATTCCTTGATGAAATTGGAGAAATGCCGCTTTCCATGCAGGCATCATTATTGCGCGTGTTAGAGCAGCGTACAATTCGTCCTGTCGGTTCAGAAAGAGAGATCAGCATTGATGTTCGTATCGTGGCGGCAACCAACCGTAATCTGCAAGAAGAGGTCAACCAAGGCAATTTCCGCAGTGACCTGTATTACCGTTTAAACGTTCTGAAAATTGAAGTGTGTCCGCTGCGAGAGCGCAAAACCGACTTATTTGAGTTAGTGCCATTTTTCAGCAACATGCTGACGCGCGAGCTCGGTATGCCTGCGCCAAAATGGGCGCACGAAGACATGGAAGCCATGAGTGAGTACGATTGGCCGGGCAACATTCGTGAGCTGAAGAACCTCATCGAGCGCTGCATTTTGCTTGGTAAGCCACCAGCGCATTACTGGCGAGAGCTGAACGGTGGACATTCTCTGCCTAATGTTTCGATTACCGTTTCTCACTCCGCCGAGTTACCAACTTTTAGAGAAGGCAAAGAATTTACTGGCGAAGGCTACCCAAACAATTGGACTTTAAAAGAAGTCGAGAAAGCGCATATCAAACAAGTCGTTAATTTGCATGAAGGCAATAAATCGGCAGCGGCGCGCGACTTAGGCGTTGCCCGCAAGACGTTAGAACGCAAATACAAAGAATGGGATTCTGAGGATGAGGGATATGCCGACTAACTGGCAGCAGCACAAAGGATTGTCGAAATGGACGCACCGTTTTAAAACCATGGTGCGTTATCGCTTATTGATTTTAACCTCTGCACCGATCTTCCTTACGTTGATAGCGCTGATCGGTATTACGATTTATTGGTCTATCCATTACACGTGGCAAAACGCGCTGCTGGATGTGTCAGAGCGTTTGGGTGTGGCAAATAACAGCGTGACGTTGTTACAACAAAAGCAAGCCAATTACGTGCGAGCGTTTGCTGACTCCTACGACTTCCGAACCCGAATCAATCAAGGGACACCACAAAACGAGCTACAAAAGTGGGTTACTGAACAGAAAAAACGTTACTCCCTAGACTTTCTCTCTTTCCAACGCGTTAATTCGATGGAAAACAAATTCCGTTTTATGGATCTCACCAAGCGCGAATCGTTTTTTGATGTACTCAATCGGGAAGAGCTCGAACAGCTCGATCCGGAACTCGCCAAAAGGGCCGAAGTGCCCATTCTGGCTGATGGTGGAATGGAAGCGCGCGGCTTGGTGAGCCGTACCGTTATTCCGGTATACAGCCAAGCGAACGATTTGATCGGCTTCCTTGATGGTGGTTTGCTCCTCAACAACAGTACTGTGCTGGTGGACCAAATCCGCGATCTCATTTATCTCAGTGATAATGACCGCCTTCGTCCTGTGGGTACGTTGACCGTGTTTCTTGATGATTTGCGTGTGAGCACCAATGTCCCTCTAGACAGCGACCATAGGCTAGGGCGCGCTATTGGTACGCGAGTAAGTGCTGAAGTGTATAACCAAGTGCTCTCTCAAGGTCAGCAATGGGTCGACCGCGCGTATGTGTACGATGCGTGGTACATCACCGCTTATCAACCAATCAAAGACCAGTACGATAACGTCATTGGCATGCTTTATACCGGCTACCTGATGTGGCCATTTGTGAAAGCGTACATGACCAACATCGCCGAAATCAGCCTTATTACCTTAATGCTATTACTGGTCTCTGGCGTGATGGTCTATCGCGGTTCGCGTGATTTGTTCCGACCAATAGAGCGCATTCATAAAGTCGTTAAGCTAGTTCAACTTGGTAAAGAGAAACGTATTGGTCCGCTGGGGCTGGATGATCATCATGAGTTGGCGCAGCTGGCTAGGCAGTTCGACAATATGCTTGACGCCTTGGAAGATCGCAAAATCGAACTCAAAAATGCGGCGGCGCAGTTGGAGTGTAAAGTTCAAGAGCGAACGGCTAGCTTGCGAGAAAAAACTGAGGAACTCGAACTTCACATTCAGTTGCTCAACCAAACCCGCGATAAATTGGTAGTGCATGAAAAACTGGCGGCGCTCGGTGAGCTGACCGCTGGGATTGCACACGAAATCAATAATCCAACTGCGGTAATTCTTGGTAACGTTGAGTTGATTCACTTTGAGTTGGGTGAAGATGCGAGTCGAGTTCAAGAAGAAATTGATGCAATTCACGCGCAAATTGACCGTATCCGCAATATCACTCGCAGTTTATTGCAATACAGTCGCCAAGGCGGTGTTCAAGATGAAATCACTTGGCAACATGTCAACCCGATCATTGATGAGAGCATCACCTTGGTCAAAACCGGTACTAAGAAGCGCGACGTCGAATTTGTTACCGATTTACAAGCGCATACGCCAGTCGAAATTAATCGCCATCACTTGCTACAAATTTTGGTTAACCTGCAAATGAATGCCATTCACGCGATGAACGGTAAAGGAAAACTGATCGTAATGAGTGAAGATTGGATTGAAGAAGGTGAAATAAAGGGCGCGGCGATTCATGTTATCGACGATGGTTGTGGTATCAAACCAGAAAACTTAAATCGAATTTTCTCACCGTTTTACACGACGAAACGCGATGGTACCGGATTAGGCTTGTCGGTTTCGCAAAGTATTCTTAGTCAAACCGGTGGCGAGCTGAAAGCCGAATCGGAGTGGGGTAAAGGAAGTACATTCAGCATCTATTTACCGAAGAAAGCCGAGCTACTGCTGGAAGTGACGAACATCGCGTAACGTAAACCAACGCCAGTTCCATCAAAAAAGGTCAGTGAAGACTGGCCTTTTTCTTATCTACTCATCTTATCCTTCGTTGCCACTTTAAGTACGACAAATGACATGGATTTTTCGCCTTTTCGTACAGAAAAACACAGGTAACGAAACATATTTCCCATTAATTAATAAAAACAAAACTTGAAGTATGTAGCTTGAAGCAGTACCGTTGCCCGGTTTTTTCTCAATACACTTAAATTGCTAAGGTAAAGGTTTTGATCTCCACAGCGAATATCACTCAACAATTTGGCGCTAAGCCGTTATTTGAAAACATCTCAGTTAAGTTTGGCGAAGGTAACCGCTACGGCTTAATCGGGGCTAACGGTTGTGGTAAATCAACCTTTATGAAGATCTTAAGCGGTGAGCTTGAGCCAACAGGCGGTAACGTAAGCTACGATCCAAATGAGCGCGTTGCAAAGCTAAACCAGGATCAGTTCGCGTATGAAGAATTCACGGTTATCGACACGGTAATCATGGGTCACAAAGAGCTTTGGGAAGTGAAGCAAGAGCGTGACCGTATTTACTCTTTGCCAGAAATGAGCGAAGAAGACGGTATGAAAGTGGCTGACCTTGAAGTTCAATTCGCGGAAATGGACGGCTACATGGCAGAAGCAAAAGCGGGCGAGTTGCTTCTTGCTGTAGGTATTCCAATGGAACAACACTTCGGTTTGATGAGCGAAGTGGCTCCAGGTTGGAAACTGCGTGTGCTTCTAGCGCAAATCCTGTTTGCTGACCCAGACATCATGCTACTTGACGAACCAACCAACAACTTGGACATGGATACGATCCGTTGGTTGGAAGACACGCTAAACGCGCGTAACTGCACGATGATCATCATCTCGCACGACCGTCACTTCCTAAACTCAGTATGTACACACATGGCTGACTTGGATTACGGTGAACTACGTGTTTACCCTGGTAACTACGACGAGTACATGACCGCGGCTTCTCAAGCTCGCGAACGTCTACTTAGCGACAACGCGAAGAAGAAAGCTCAAATCGCTGAGCTACAAACTTTCGTGGCGCGTTTCTCTGCAAACGCATCGAAAGCAAAACAAGCTACGTCTCGCGCGAAGCAAATTGACAAGATCAAACTGGACGAAGTTAAAGCGTCTAGCCGTCAAAACCCATTCATTCGTTTCGAACAGTCGAAAGAACTGTTCCGTAACGCTCTGATTGTTGAAAACCTAAGCCAAGGTTTTGAAGAGGACTTGTTCTCAGACTTCAATGCAATTTTTGAAGTGGGTGAGCGCGTTGCGATCATCGGTGAGAACGGTGTGGGTAAAACAACTCTTCTAAACACGCTTGCTGGTGTACTTGAACCTCGTGCGGGTGAGTTCAAATGGTCTGAAAATGCAAACATCGGTTACTACGCGCAAGACCACGCGCATGAGTTTGCAGAAGACATGAACTTAACGGATTGGATGGGTCAATGGCGTCAAGAGGGCGACGACGAGCAAGTAGTTCGTGGTTTCCTAGGTCGTATGCTGTTTGGTCAAGACGACATTAAGAAGTCAGTAAAAGTACTGTCTGGTGGTGAGCAAGGTCGTATGCTGCTTGGCAAACTGATGATGCACAAGCCAAACATGTTGCTAATGGACGAACCAACCAACCACATGGATATGGAATCGATCGAATCTTTGAACACTGCGCTTGAGCAATACAAAGGCACGTTGTTCTTCGTATCTCACGACCGTGTGTTCGTAGACTCGCTAGCAACACGTATTATCGAAATTCGCGATGGCAAGATTTCAGACTTCAAAGGTACTTACTCTGAGTTCTTGAAATCTCGTGGCGTTGACGCGTAATTACTCATACAGCGCTTGAAAAGTAAAAGCCTCGCTATTTAGCGAGGCTTTTTTAATTGGTCTTAATCCTTAAACTGACCGGTTAGATACGCATATATGCCGACGACACCAAATGTAATGATCATTGAGAGCATAATGCCACTGGGCGTGAGCAAAAAATTCCACAGTTGGTCATTGTCCATAGTTCACATCCTTTGTGAATGAGCTGTAGTTAGCATCAATTAAAACAAGTGTTGTTATTGCTACAACAAGCGTTGCTATTTCTGGCTTATATCGCTTAGTTAAGCCTTCATAACGTGATGATTTACTTATCCCAATCGTTATAAGTTTACACTAATCGGCGGTTTTGTAATGTGTTCTCGTTAACGAGATGCGTTTTCGCCTTTCACATCAAACTCAATCTTGTCCGCTCCGGTAAATACTTGGAATCGCAAACCTTTCGCACGCGCAATGGTCGTAATGCCAAATTGCTTCGCTAGATCTAACCCCATTTGAGTAACGCCAGAGCGAGAAAGTAGAACAGGAATGCCCATTTGAGCTACTTTAATCACCATCTCTGATGTAAGGCGACCTGTTGTGTAGAAAATTTTATCTTCACCTGTCTCTTCTTTGAGCCACATCTCACCTGCAAGAGTATCCACTGCGTTGTGACGGCCGACATCTTCCACAAATGACAATACCTCATTGCCTTTGCAAACCGCACAGCCATGTACCGCGCCCGCTTTTTTGTAGGTGTCGTTGTAATGAGTCAACGCTTCAAGTGCGGAGTAGATTTCTGATTGCTTAAGCGGAACTTGAGGCACTTGGTAGTTCTCAAGTTGTTTCATCACGTTGCCATACATGGTGCCTTGACCACAGCCAGATGTGACGGTTTTCTTTTTCAGAGCGCCTTCTAAATGTTCGGTATTTTCTTTAGTAATCACCGCTGCGGAATGCGTTTCCCAGTCAATAATGACGGATTCAATCGCTGCTGGATCAGACAGGAAGCTTTGGTTTTTTAAATAACCCAGTACTAGCGCTTCTGGACGCGAACCTAGCGTCATGAGCGTGACCACTTCTTTCCAGTTCAGCATGACCGTAAGAGGACGCTCGCAAGCGATTTGCTTCGTGAGCTTTTCGCCGTACTCGTCGTACACATCGACTTCAATGGTTTGCAGGGGATTTTCACTGGTTTTAATAATATTTGGTTTCAGCACAGTCGTGTCCTAGTGATTAAGAGCGTTAGGTTGCTACGCATTTAGCTTGCTAAGTGGTTAGCAAAGCAAATCTCGTTCCAAAATAGCGGTTCCCATAAAAATTGCGAGGTTTTATGTCAACAATGCATTAAAACTGCGATATCGCAGTAATGACACATCAATAAATTTGAGTTTCAACTACTTTGGTACTTGAGTATAGCGCTGTGTATAGGATTGATTTGGCGCGGTTATTGCTTTGTAGCGATGAAATGGATGAAAGCCAAGGTCAAAATGTCCTGTGAGTTTTCAGACCAACATAGAAAAACTGGGTGAGTTATGTCGGATAAGAAAGATTTCGAGAACAATTACGAGAAGACTGAAGACGCATGGCCAATTGGCGTAGAGCTTGTTGAGCATGAGATCAGTACAGGGATTTGGGTGACAACCCAATGGCAGTTGACGGGATTTGCGCTAAATCCGACGGAAGAGACTCCAGATGTTTGTCTGTTGCAATTGCACAAAGACGAGCGTACAGACTACCGCTTTAACTTAAGCTCTCAGCAACCTAAACTTTTTTTAGTGATGGATAACGTCGAGTCTGGTGAAAAACCAGCGATACAGCTACTAACGGCTTCACAATCTGTCGCGGCGCAATATATGGATGGCGACAACCTTGTACTATCCAACGATATGCCGTTAGCCGTTCAGGCTTGGATGGAAGCCTTCATCGGTCGCCACGGTGAGTTGTTAGAAGTAAGACGTAAGAAACGCAAAGGAGCGGGCAGAGCAAATGGCAACTAGTTTTTTAAGCCGTTGGTCGAAACGTAAGTTAGAAGAATCTTCCCAACATGATGAAGAGATCACGCCGATAGCAGAGACGGAGCAATCCGAAGATTGTGTCACAGCGCTTTCAAACGCTGACGAAAGCTCAGACGCTTTGAACGTCAATGAGGTTAGTCAGTCTTCAGACATTACCGCGAATGTAGAGACTGAAAAGCCCGAGGAAATGTCTGTGGCGCAACTGCTGGTTTCTGAAGCTGCAGAAAGTGTTAAGAAAGCCGCGCTGCGCAAAATGTTCTTGTCCGAAGAATTTAACGTGCGTGATGGCCTAGACGATTACGATGATGATTACAGTAACTTAAAGTCACTTTCTAAAGACGTCGCAGAGACGCTGCGTGATTGGGTTAAAGAAAAAGTGGAAGAAGAACCAGACGCTGAAACGGCGCAAGGATCTGAACTTAACGCCGACGATATCGCATCTGAAGTGGTTGAAGACGCAGAACCAAACGCCGAAAAAAGTGCCGGAATTACCCAAGATGAAAATGAGCTGTATATAAATACAGTATCCGGTGAAAGTGATACTTTTGCTGAGGAATCACAGCCTAACGAGGTGAGACAAAATATACCACACAAAGAATAGGTACATTTTGACTAAACACTCAATGAACCGGCTGGGACAAAATGTCTCAACTGGTTTTTTTATCCCTACTATTTGTCGGTAAAATATCTAAGTGGTTGAATTTTAATTGATATTTTATTGGCATGACATTTGCTATTTGTTGCTCAATACCAATCTGGTTGAAGTTAGTACGGACGCACTGCGTAGTATTCATCGCCTATAGATGGCGGAATAAGAATGCTCATTGATAAGTTAATCAGCAGAATCTCCGGCGCTAACTACACTAAGAGATGGAAAAGACTATCCATGTTCATAAATGGAATTGAGCAATGCTGAAACAATTATTAGAACAAGCAACTTCCAATAACGGTAAAGCGAGGCTGTACGCTTTCGAAAATACCGTAGAGTTGACCAATCTTATTCCACCAACCGTAAGCTATGAAAGCGGCGGTAATACTTTGATTGTGGGTCCAACGGCAATCATCGAAAGTGCGGCAGCGCAATTGTCGCAAATGAACAGCCTAACGCTGCTTTCTACCGATGGCGAAAAGGGAACAAATCCCGAGCTTTACTACGCCAATTCGGTTCAGGTTTCAGGGTTCTTAGGTACGTTTGAAGTTCTCATTGAAAATCATGGTTCGACCAACAATCTTGCCAAGGTCGCGATCAATAGCGATTGTTTCGATATCGTACTCGATCTTTGCCTAAACAGCTGCATGTCGGAAGAAGTACCAGTACCGGGCTACTACCCAGTTGGTCGTGGCTATCCGAAACTGGCTGAAGCGTTGGAAGAAATTCCAACCTTGATGGGGACATTCGATAAACCGAAATTCTTCCGTTTAGATACCGATCTATGTGCACACAGCTCTCGTGGCGTAAAAGGTTGCGAACGTTGTGTGGATGCTTGTCCGGCAGGTGCATTATCGAGTGAAGGCAGCGACAAAACGGGCCATCGCATCGAGATCAACCCATACCTATGTCAAGGCGTGGGTACTTGTGCTACAGCGTGTCCGACAGAAGCTATTCATTACGCATTGCCAAACCCCGAAGATACGCAAAAGTTTATTGAACGTACGCTAGCCAACTATGAGCAAGCGGGTGGTTTAGATCCTATCGTATTGATTTGTAGTTCTCGCCACGAGAGCTACAACGTGATGGCACTAAAAGCGCTGCCAGATAATGTAATTCCAATTGTGGTGGAAGAACTGCCTTCGGTTGGTATAGATACTTGGTTTGCCGCGCTTGTGAACGGTGCTACTCAGGTGCTGTTTGCGGCTTCGCGTTTTATGCCTCAAACCATTATTCGTGTGCTTAATAGCGAAGTCGGTATTGCTCAAGAGCTGCTCGACCAACTTGGTATCGCCAAAGAAACCATCGACATTCTGTATCTAGAGTCACTACGTGAAGGTGCTCCGACACTTTGTACCGAGTCTTTTGATTTGGCATTAGGAGACTTGCAAGGTAACAAGCGTCAGCGCCTATTTACGGCGTTGGATGCGTTGTCAGCATCGCGTATTCCAGTTGAGAACATTGTTGAACTGCCAGCAAACGCACCTTACGGCACTGTTTCTTGTGAAAGCAAAGATTGTACGTTGTGCATGAGCTGTGTGGCGGTGTGTCCAACGCGTGCATTGCATACGGACGGACAATCTCCGTCACTTAAATTCGTCGAGCAAGACTGCATTCAATGTGGGCTGTGCGAGAAAGCGTGTCCAGAGAAAGTGCTGACGCTTACTCCTCGTATGAACTGGGTGAAAGAAGAACGCCAGAAAGCGGTTGTGATTCATGAAGAAAAGGCAGCCGAGTGCATTCGTTGTCACAAGCCTTTTGCTCCGCAATCGATGATCGACATGCTGCAAAACAAGCTTCGTGGTCATTCTCATTTCTCTGATGAAGCCGCCATTAATCGCATCGCCATGTGTGAAGACTGTCGTGTGATCGACATGTTTGAATCGATGGCTGCTGATCCAATGAATCAATTGAAATACTAGGAGCTCGCAGTGGATACACAACAAGAACAAACACTGAGAACGGACATTTATCTCGTTCTATCCGCACTTTTTCGTAGTGCGCCTAGTGATGAAATGCTGGCGTTCTTGAAATCGCTAGAAATTGAACCGTCTGAGAGCGCGATGCAAAAAGCTTGGCTCGCACTGCAACAAGCCGCGAACGAAGCGCAACGTGAAGCGTTAGAAGAAGAATATCAAGATCTGTTTATTGGCATTGGACGTGGTGAAGTTGTGCCATTCGGATCTTGGCATCGCACTGGCTCGATGATGGAAAAACCGTTAGCGGAAATTCGTCGCGATTTGGATCTTTTAGGCATCGAACGAGAAGAGAACGTGAAAGAGCCTGAAGACCATATTTCTGCACTGTGCGAAGTGATGGCAATGCTGACGGGTGAAGAGGAAGAACTTCAACAAGCGGTGTTTAACAAACACATCGCCCCTTGGTTCCAATCTTTTACGCGCCAACTAGAGAACGCAGAAAGCGTGAACTTCTACAAGCCAGCTGCACAGCTTTGCGATGCATTTTTAACGTTAGAGCAAGTGCGCTTTAGCGTGAACACCAAAAGCAGTAAGAGCAAATTAAAAATTGATGTGAAAAACGTCACTGATTACGAGTAATCGAGCAGTACTTGGTCATATCGATAGAGAGGCATGAGTCTCCAAAGATCTACCGTAAGGTAAGGAAGCAATGATGAAAGATAATAAAGAAATAAACACAAGCCGTAGGGATCTCCTAAAAGGCTTCACAACCGCTGCCGTTGCTGGTGCTGTTGTTGCGGGAACCACGAAAGTGGCCGTTGCTTCAGAAACGGTTGAGCCTTCTGAAAAAGACGTGAAAAAGAAAGGGTATCGTGAAACTCAACACATTCGCGATTACTACGACACACTTTAGGAGATAACGGATGAAACTTGTCAAACGCTCCGACAGTGTGAGCAAAGAAACGAACCAGCTTGGCGTATCTCGTCGTGCATTCATGAAAAACACTTCGCTTGCCGCTGGTGGCGCAGTGGTTGGTGCTAGTCTATTCGCACCGGGAATGATGAAAAAAGCGCAAGCAAAATCAGTCGATCCAGAAGCGAAAACAGAAGTAAAACGTACTATCTGTTCTCACTGTTCAGTGGGTTGTGGTATTTATGCAGAAGTTCAAAATGGTGTTTGGACGGGTCAAGAGCCTGCATTCGACCACCCATTTAATGCCGGTGGTCACTGTGCAAAAGGCGCAGCACTGCGTGAACATGGTCATGGTGAGCGCCGTCTTAAATACCCAATGAAGCTTGAAAACGGTAAGTGGAAAAAGCTTTCTTGGGATCAAGCGATCGAAGAAATCGGTAACAAGGTGATGGATATCCGCAAAGAGTCTGGCCCTGATTCGGTTTACTTCTTGGGAAGCGCAAAGCACAGCAACGAACAAGCGTACTTGTTCCGCAAAATGGCATCACTTTGGGGCACTAACAACGTTGACCACCAAGCGCGTATTTGTCACTCAACAACCGTGGCGGGTGTAGCGAACACTTGGGGTTACGGTGCGATGACCAACTCTTTCAATGACATGCACAACTGTAAGTCGATGCTGTTCATTGGTTCAAACCCAGCTGAAGCACACCCAGTAGCGATGCAGCACATTCTGATCGCGAAAGAGAAGAACAACTGTAAGATCGTCGTAGCGGATCCTCGTCGTACACGTACGGCAGCAAAATCGGATCACTATGTCTCACTTCGTCCTGGTTCTGACGTAGCATTCATTTGGGGTGTGTTGTGGCACATCTTCGAAAACCAATGGGAAGATAAAGAGTTCATCCGTCAACGTGTATTCGGTATGGATGAAATCCGTGCTGAAGTAGCGAAGTGGACGCCAGCAGAAGTTGAGCGTGTAACAGGCGTAAGCGAAGAAGACGTTTACCAAACAGCAAAACTGCTTTCTGAAAATCGCCCGGGCTGTATTGTTTGGTGTATGGGTGGTACTCAGCATACTACTGGTAACAACAACACACGTGCTTACTGTGTGCTTGAGCTAGCGCTTGGTAACATTGGTAAATCAGGCGGCGGTGCAAACATCTTCCGTGGTCACGATAACGTACAAGGCGCGACCGACCTAGGCGTACTTTCTGACACGCTACCGGGCTACTACGGCCTTTCTGAAGGTGCTTGGCGTCACTGGTCAAAAGTGTGGGAAATCGATTACGAATGGATTAAAGGTCGTTTCGATGACAACGCTTACGGTGGTCAAAAACCAATGAACAGTGCAGGTATTCCTGTATCTCGTTGGGTGGATGGCGTACTGGAAAACAAAGACAACATTCGTCAACGCGAAAACATCCGTGCAATGTTCTACTGGGGTCACGCAGTGAACTCTCAAACACGTGGTGTTGAGATGAAAAAAGCGATGCAGAAGTTGGACATGATGGTGATTGTGGACCCATACCCAACTGTTGCTGCGGTAATGAACGACCGTACCGACGGAGTTTACCTGCTTCCTGCAACAACGCAGTTTGAAACATACGGCAGTGTTACCGCTTCTAACCGCTCTCTACAATGGCGTGATCAGGTGATTGAACCTTTGTTCGAATCAAAACCAGACCACGAAATCATGTACCTGCTTTCGAAGAAACTGGGCTATTCAGATCTTCTGTTCAAAAACATCCGTGTTGAAAACAACCAGCCGGTTATTGAAGACCTAACGCGTGAATTCAACAAAGGCATGTGGACGATTGGTTACACAGGCCAAAGCCCAGAGCGTTTGAAAGCGCACCAACAAAACTGGCATACGTTCCACAAAACCACATTGGAAGCGGAAGGTGGCCCTGTCAACGGTGAAACCTACGGTCTACCTTGGCCATGTTGGGGTACACCGGAAATGAAACACCCAGGCACACACATTCTGTACGATACGTCTAAGACGGTTGCAGAAGGTGGCGGTAACTTCCGTACGCGCTTTGGTGTGGAATTCGAAGGCAAGAGCCTTCTTGCGGAAGACAGCTACTCGAAAGGCTGTGAAATCAAAGACGGTTACCCAGAATTCACTGACAAGTTGTTGAAACAACTTGGTTGGTGGGACGATCTAACCGCTGAAGAGAAAGCGGCAGCAGAGGGTAAAAACTGGAAGACAGACCTTTCTGGCGGTATTCAGCGTGTCGCGATCAAGCACGGTTGTATTCCATTTGGTAACGCGAAAGCGCGTGCGATTGTTTGGACGTTTCCAGACCGCGTACCACTGCATCGTGAACCACTGTACACACCACGTCGTGACCTTGTAACGGATTACCCAACTTGGGACGACAAAGATGCAATCTTCCGTGTTCCTACGTTGTATAAATCAATTCAAGAGCAAGACAAATCGGGCGAGTACCCAATCGTTCTGACTTCGGGCCGTCTGGTTGAATACGAAGGTGGCGGTGAAGAGACGCGTTCAAACCCTTGGCTTGCCGAGCTTCAACAAGAAATGTTTGTTGAAGTAAACCCGAAAGACGCGAACGATCTTGGCTTTAGAGATGGTGATGATGTTTGGGTTGAAGGTGCAGAGAAGGGACGAATCAAGGTGAAAGCGATGGTTACACGTCGTGTGAAACCTGGCTTGGCATTCATTCCGTTCCACTTTGGCGGTAAGTTCGAAGGTGAAGACCTACGTCCTAAATACCCAGAAGGCACGCAACCTTATGTTGTTGGTGAAGCCGCCAACACGGCAACCACTTACGGTTACGACCCTGTTACTTTGATGCAGGAAACTAAAGTAACCCTATGTAACATTCGTAAAGCGTAAGGAGTCTGACAATGGCACGAATGAAATTCCTATGTGACACCAAACGCTGTATCGAGTGTAACGGCTGTGTTACTGCATGTAAGAACGAAAACGACGATGCGCTTGAATGGGGCATCCAACGTCGTCGCGTTGTGACACTTAATGACGGTGAACCGGGTGAAAACTCGATCTCTGTTGCTTGTATGCACTGTACAGATGCGCCTTGTATGGCGGTTTGTCCAGCTGACTGTTTCGAGCATACAGAAGACGGCATCGTACTTCACAATAAAGATCTGTGCATCGGCTGTGGTTACTGCTTGTTTGCTTGTCCGTTTGGCGCTCCGCAGTTCCCGAAACAAGAAGCGTTCGGTGAACGTGGCAAAATGGACAAATGCACATTCTGCGCAGGCGGTCCAAACACTGAACCAGGTTCAGAAGAAGAACGCCAAAAATATGGTGCGAACCGTATCGCAGAAGGCAAACTACCGATGTGTGCATCGCTATGTTCAACAAAAGCACTACTTGCGGGTGACGCAGAGAAAGTCTCTGATATTTTCCGTCAACGTGTGGTAGAGCGCGGCGCGAAAAACGCAGGTTGGACAGACGGAAACGATCTTTCTTACGATGCGACGAAAAGCTAAGTAAGGAGAGGCACATGCTAAACACTCTTAAACGTGCGTCTCTAGCAATGCTGTCAATGATGACGGCATTGCTGCTGACTTTCGCAATGCCTGCTTCAGCAGAGGAGCAATCTTCTAAAGTGGTTCAACAGGAGATAACGCAACTTGCAGGTGCAGATTATTGGCGTGAAGTCAGAGAGGGGCAAGAAGGTTATACCACGTCTAAATCGCCAGAACATGGCGTATTAATCAGTAAACCTGGTGAGACTTGGTACATTCTAAAAGAGAAATGGATGTCTCCTGCTGGTGCTGTCGCGATTTTCGGCAGTATCGCGATGGTTATCATGGCTTACGTATTTGTTGGCCCTTTGATGCTGAGTAAGCCTCGTACAGGCAAAAAGATGAAGCGCTGGTCTCGCTTGGATCGCGCTCTCCACTGGAGTATGGCGTTTACATTCTTAACGCTTGCATTCAGTGGTTTGATGCTGGTTTACGGTAAGCACTTTTTAAAACCGTATGTTCCTACCGAGTTTTGGGGCTTTATCGTCATGTTGGCGAAGCAATACCACAACTACATGGGACCACTGTTCTTCATTTTGCTGATGTTTGTACTCTTGAAATGGTGGCGCAAGTCGATTCCAAACATGACAGATATCCGTTGGTTCATGAAAATGGGCGGCATGGTTGGTAAGCACAAAGGAACACATCCATCGGCAGGGTTCTCAAACGGTGGTGAGAAAGCCATCTACTGGTTGTTGATTTTCTTTGGCGCTATTGTCGCGGTAAGTGGTTTAGTTTTGGATTTCCCAATCTTTGGGCAAACTCGACGAGATATGGAACTTTCTAACCTAGTTCATGCCATTTCAGCCCTGATTCTGATCTGTGGCTTTATTTTCCACATCTATATCGGTCTATTCGGTATGGAAGGTGCGTTAGAAGGCATGGTGACTGGTGAAGTCGATGAAACATGGGCGAAAGAGCATCACGATCTTTGGTATGAAGAAGTGAAGTCTAAAGAAGCGATGGGCGAAGCAGAATCAAAACCAACGACAGAGAAAGGAGCGAAAGCGAATGAACAAACATCATAACGGGATTTGGATTGCGTATATCCTGAGTTGTTTTACCCCGTTTACGTTTTTGATCTCAGGCGTTATCGCAATTATCTATGCGGGTTACCGTTTGGATAAGGGGGAAGACAGCGACGTAGTGATTTCTCATTACTACGGTCTGATTCGTACCTTCTTCCTCTACCTGACGTTTTTTGTGGTGCTGATTGTCACCGTAGCGACCTCTAACGGTGTGCTCGTCGGGGTGAGTGACTATTGGGTGAAAAGTACGTTGATCGAAGACATCGCTTACTTCATCCCTTGGGTCGGAATGGTATTCGCTGCGTTAGCTATTCTTGTCTGGTTCATCCGTATGTTCCAAGGCATGCAGCAACTGCGTAACAATCAACCTCATACTCCCTCTACAGGTCCAAACCTATAATTGAACCTTAACAGCATCAAAAGCCGCCTTATTTAGGGCGGCTTTTTTATTGCTTCGATTATGCAATGGAAAGCCTGAAGCTTGCCGTGACACGCTGGACATGAGCATAACGTTCTATAGTTTGAGTCAACTTCTCTTGTGTGAGACACGGTATCTCAGTCATGCGACTATTGTGAATTTTCTTGGTGAATTTTGTTATCTGGGGAGCGAATCAAATTAACAAAAGAAATTGCTCTCTAAAAGGCAAATCGCTGAGACCTCAGTCTCACTCACACTATTGTTCATTTACTCAAGGCATTTTTAGCCGCTAGAGTACGCGACGCTCAGCTTTTTAAAGAGCATCAAATTCGCCTTAGTGCATTCAAGTCAAGGAATAGTCGAATTCTGAAAAGGATCCGGCTTTCACACGTTTGCTTTGTATTCTCAGTGCCTGCTAGATGAAAACAAAGCAAACTTGTGAAGTCAGTGGTAGGCAATAGGAAAGGACACACTCGTTACAACTATGATTCCTCAATTTGTTATCCCTCTCACCAACTGCCTTGGTCAAAGCTATCATTTTTCCAGTCAGCCAATCCCAAAAGGTGAACACAAAAAGTTTGACTCAGAACAGAGTGCGAAGGCGTTTCTAGATGACTTCGTACCGCTTAGCTCAAGCCGTGTTGAAGAGTTGTATCATCTACTTGGTCAGTTTCCCCCAAACGTACCGGATGAAGAACTGACACCAGAGCTTTATGCGCCTGTATTTGCAAAAGCACTTGTGAATGGTTCTCTTTATGTCGCTAGTTTCCCTAAAACAAAGAAAAACGCGACAATATCCAGTGAGCCAACACCGGTACCTAAGCAAGTAAAAGCAAAGTCTAAGCAGAACAAAGCACATACATCTTCTAAAACCCAAGCTAAGAATTCAGCCTCTGCAAAGCCTTTACAGACGGGCAGCGAATGTCATGAAAAAGCGGGAGATCCGGTTTCTCTAGTAACGGGCGAAGAAATATTAACACTCAATGATGTAGAGCTTCCCAATGGCTTCGTTTGGTCAAGAACGTATCGCTCATCCAAAGCTTACCGAAATCAAGGTCTTGGTTACGGTTGGCGACATGCTTTTCAATTTGAACTGAAAGAAGTCACAGATGAAAAGCACAACGTCACCTCATGGGAATTTGTAAGTGATTCTGCTGACGAGATTGAATTTGAACCAGTTGAGCATGGTTCAACAAGTTATCAAGTCTATGTCGGAGCAAGCTGTCATTTCCTAAACCCAAATACACAAATTGTCACTCTCTCTAGTGGTGATCAATATCGTTTTGAGTTGGTAGAAGACATTTGGCTATTAAAACAAATCCGCAATGGAATCTTTTCGACGTTCCAACTTCGTTATTCAAGAAACCACCGCCTAGTTGAAGTTGCACATAACAAGCGACCAGTTATTGAGTGTCAATATGATAAACAAGGGCGCCTTGTTGAATTGCTGAACGCAAAGACAGAACAAGTATTAACAACATATATCTATGACGAGCAAGACGATCTTGTTGGTGCGACGAATGATTTGGGTTTGACTGAGCGATATGAGTATCAAAACCAACATTTGATAGCCAAACGTGTTCGACCAACAGGGTTTACGCATCACTTTGAATGGTCGGGAGAAGGCTCGAGTGCTAAGTGCATTAGAAACTTTGGTGACTCAGGTATTTATGATTATCGATTCCATTATGAGGGGGCAAAGTCCTCTTATTCTGACTCTTTAGATAATGAGTGGACTTTCATTCATGATGAGCAAGGTCATCTGCTTGAAAAATCGAGCCCGACAGGAAGAACGTGGCAATGGCACTATGATCATTTAGGGCGTAAAGAGAAAGCGGTATTCCCAGATAACTCGACAACACAGTACCAGTACAATCAGCAAGGCCAATTAATTTCCAAACTGCACTCTTCCGGTGCTCAAATTCAATATGGTTATGACAGCTTAGGTAAGCTTGTAAAAACGGTATCTCCTGATGGTGATCTTGAAAAGGCCTATTACAACAGTCTTGGCCAACGAGTGTGGGATATCGATGCTCTAGGTTGCGTAACGGAGTATGAATACGATAAACATGGTCAAGTCGTAAAGAGAGAGTCTGAAGATGGTAAGAAGAGCCGTTGGTGGTGGGATAAACAACAAAGATTAGTCGCTCATGAAGTAGATGGCACTTTACTTCGTTACAGTTATGGCGCTACCGATTTAGTTAATGGGATTGCGTATCCCGATGGATGTGTTGCCCAGATTTCCTATGATGATTACGGACGCCGCACATCGATAAGATATTTCAACGACGAAGACAAAGTCGGTTACAGTGAAGAATACGCTTATGACGAGTTTAGTCGTGTTGCACAGATACAGACACCAGAAGGTGTCACGTCTTATCAATGGGGAGCTTTGGCTCAACAAGAAGCGGTAATCTTCCCTGATGGCAGCCATATTTCCTACGAGTACGATCAACAACGTAACCTAACGAAATTAGTTCGAAGTGATGGTCTAGCGTTTGAGTTTTTGTACGACAGTGAAGGTTTACTATCAGGTACCGTAGGATTTGATGGGCTACACAGCCAATTCAAATACGACTCTATGGGAAAAATCATCCGAAAAGATGTTGCAGATAGGACCGTTTTATACAGCTATGACGATGCTGGCTTTCTTCAGCATATTAAAGCGGGAAATGGAAAAAATATTGTTGAGAATCACTTTAACTATACGTTAGGTGGAAGACTGACTTTAGCCTCTAATCGTCATCAAACTCTACAGTATCAATATTCCTCATTTGGACATTTAACTAAGCGTATTCAAGGTCAATTTGAAATCGGTGAAGAGTTTAACCGAGCCGGACAGCGTGTTTCGCAAACCTTACCAGACAAGACGTCACTTAACTTTTCATACGACACCAATGGTAGGCTTTCCGAAATCCGGTTTAGCGATGACTCATTACCAAAAATTGAGTTCCAATATGATGTTATGGGGAGGCTTTCTGTCACTGAAAATGAGAGTTTCAGAGAGAGCAAACTTTATGACGGTGTCGGTCGATTAGTCGAGCAGCAATGGTCAGGTAGAGAAAAAAAATACATATACAATGCACAGAACCGAATCTCTTCAATTTTAGATAATACTGCAGGGGCAACTCACTATCAGTACGATACCCTCGGGTACGTTACAAAGGTTAGTGAAGCCGGTTCGACTTCAACATTTGAATCAGATAGCTTTGGAAATCCCGCTTTGGCTGATTCTAAGGTAATGAGTGACCGCATTGAAGCTTATGCAGGTGTTCGTTACAAATACGACCAACAAGGTAATCAAGTTAAACGAGAAGGCGATGGCACGGTTCAAAAACGTGTGTTTGACGCATTAAATCAACTGGTAGAAGTACATGGTGATTCGAGTATTAGTCACTATGAATATGATGCATTAGGCCGTAGAACAAAGAAAATTACTCAAAATGGTATCACGGAGTTTCTTTGGGAAGGTGAGCGTTTGCTCGGAGAACGCACCGCCGATGGCTTTCGTTGGTACTTATATCAACCAGAAACCTACATCCCATTGGCTGTGTTAGAAAATGGCTCAATTTATTTGTATGAATGTGATCAGGTAGGTAAACCGGAACGACTCATTGATTGCAGTGGTCATGTCGTTTGGAGTGCGAGATATGATGTGTACGGCTTCGCCCATATTGACATTGAAGAGGTGGTAAACCCCCTACGTTTTCAAGGTCAGTACTTCGACCAAGAAACCAACTTACATTACAACCTCGCTCGGTATTACGACCCTAAGCTAGGACGTTTTATCCAACAAGACCCGATATCTATTGCTGGTGGCATTAACCATTACCAATATGCAGTCAATCCTATCCAGTGGATTGACCCAACAGGTTTCCTTTGTGAAGAAGGGTTAAAACGCTTACAGCAAATGCTGGCTGAGTATCAGGCGCAAAGCGATGTCCCCCAAGAGGTTTGCGATCAGATTTTAGAAGCTGCAAAAGAGTCATCCGTCGGAGAAGATGGTGTTCGCTCGCAAGTCAAAATCCGCAAACCCAATGGTAAAAACAATATTCGATATGAATACGATTTAGACCATATTGATTGCAAGAAAAACGAGATTACTTTTTATCGCCATATCAATCATTCAGATGGCAGCAGACACGAAGTTCAGTATGTTGTTGGGATTGAGGAGTTTGTTCTTTTACACCCGCGCAAAGAATCTAGAGTGACTTATGTTTTTGGCCAATACGAATCAGCTAAATTTGGTGAGTCTACAACCATAAACTATAGAAAAACGTTCTTTGAAGCCAACCCTTTAACGGAAGGGAAAGTGGTTGTGCATCATGCAGTCGAGCAACAAGTTCGTGAGCGATACCCAGGGATAATAAAGGAATCCGAAATGCACTCTCTTGAAAATTTGCGTGGGATACCAAAAGAAGTAAACTCTAAACTTCATTTGAGTAAGATCAGGAAAGAGTGGGACAAGTTTTATCGGCAGAACCCTAACCCGAATAAGCAACAGTTACTTAATAAGGCGACAGAAATTGATGATATGTTTGGTGCACAATTCAACCCACCTATTAGATAATTAGTCCGGAGGAGCATATGTATTTTTATATTGAACCTGAGGTTAGTGGTGGATTGGGAAGGCATTCTTTGCTTGATACATCAACTCATCCACCTAAAGTGTTTAAGTTACACTATCAATTTGATGGTTGGTTGGGAGATGATTTACTAGCGACGTTTCCTTGCTACATTGTTACCGAGTCATTAGCAAAAGAAATTGGATCAGCAAATTTAACAGGTTACAAACTGAGTGATGTGGAGATATCAACATCTGAGCAATTTGGCGAACTATATCCAGGAATACAATTGCCTAAATTCTATTGGTTGAAGGTAGTAGGTAGTGTGGAAAAGGATGATTTTTGGATAGCTGAAGACTATAGACTTGTAGTGTCAGAAAAAGCTTTAAAGACACTCAAAAAAGGTAGGATCGACGAGGCAGATATAGAAGAGTTTTAAAGCGATGTTGTATGGGAGCTACAGAATTGCAAGTGCTAGTCCTAAATATAAAATAACGTACTATATCCTATAGAGAGATTTTAAACCTTGCTGCTTAGTTAGCTTCCTCCATATCTCGTTGAAGGACGTTGGCTAGAAGATGTAAAAGCAGACAAGATCACGCGATAAATTATCATTTAGTTAGAAATTTAATGTATGAGCCATCTCTATATGAGGTGGCTTTTTTGCGTTTATGGTCAGAGTTTACTAATTAAACGCGTACATGTTGTGCGCATTATATTGGTGCATAAACCCTACATTGGTGCATTTAAATAGATAAAATCAATACAAATAAAAGTTTTTGATTTCATTTAAGGCTTTATAAAACAATGAATTAAACCCTAATTGTTAGAAGAGTAAATTATGGAACGGTAATTGCTGTATTAGACGCTTTGTAAATTTCATTCACCAAATTGGTGATGAATTTAACTTTGATGCACAGGATGAGTGCGCTACAAATAACGGAGATAAACATAATGAGTGTAACTGCTGATCAGGTACATGGCGTTGTACAAACTCTCACACAAAGTTCCGATACACTTTTTCTATTATTGGGTGCCATCATGGTTTTTTTGATGCATGCTGGTTTTGCTTTTCTTGAAGTGGGAACCGTGCGCCAAAAGAACCAAGTAAACGCACTCGTTAAAATTATTGCCGATTTTGGTATTTCTGCGATTGCTTACTTTTTTATTGGTTATTGGGTTGCTTATGGCGGCACGTTCTTTTCTGATGCTCAAACCTTATCTCAAGATAATGGCTACGAGTTGGTTAAGTTCTTTTTCTTACTGACCTTCGCTGCGGCGATTCCTGCTATTGTTTCTGGTGGTATCGCGGAGCGAGCTCGTTTTTATCCGATTCTAATCGCAACATTTTTCACTGTCGGCATAGTATATCCGCTATTTGAAGGAATCATCTGGAATGGAAACTTTGGTGTTCAAGCTTGGTTTGAAAGTACCTTTGGTTATGGTTTTCACGATTTTGCAGGTTCGGTCGTTGTGCACGGCGTTGGTGGATGGATTGCGCTGGTGGCCGTTACTTTTTTAGGGATGCGTAGAGGTCGTATCCGCGCAGGAAAGCATACGAACTTCGCTCCATCTAATATCCCATTTTTGGCACTTGGGGCTTGGATTCTCTGTGTTGGTTGGTTTGGTTTCAACGTTATGTCCGCTCAAACTCTTTCTGGAATCAGTGGCTTAGTGGCGATGAACTCGTTGATGGCAATGGTTGGAGGTATCGTAGCTTCATTACTTGCGGGTAAAAATGACCCTGGCTTTATTCACAATGGCCCTTTGGCCGGTTTGGTTGCGGTTTGCGCGGGGTCAGATTTAATGCATCCGCTTGGTGCATTAGTGACAGGTGCCGTTGCCGGGGTTTTGTTTGTGTATCTGTTTACATATCTGCAAAACCGAACCAAAATCGATGACGTACTGGGTGTGTGGCCTTTGCATGGAGCATGTGGTGCTTGGGGCGGGATCGCTGCAGGAGTTTTTGGTCAAAGTGGATTTGGTGGAATGGGCGGTGTTAGCTTCGCGGTTCAAGTTTTAGGGACATTTCTTGGCATTTCCATTGCGGTTTTAGGTGCTCTTGTGGTCTATGGCGCAATCAACGCTCTAACAGGTTTAAGGCTTTCAGAAGAAGACGAGTTTAATGGTGCGGATTTAGCGATTCATAAAATATCATCTACTAACGAAGACTAATTTAATCGAAAAAAGAGCGGCATCAAACCGCTCTTTTTCGAACTATTTGCTTCAAACCGATATACAAGCCGTTTTAGCAGTTGCCTTTTTTAGCTTGACCAGGAGGGCAAAAGCCACCATTGCCGTGCGGCCCATGATTGTCATCATTTGTGCTGACTTTTACTTTTACGTCGTCAATTTCACCTTCCACATTTGTCAGCTGACAGCTTGCTAAAGTCGTAAGTAATATAAGCGCCAGAGATACTTGTCTCATTGCGATTCCTCTCAAAATGTAATTCTAATAGTGACCATTACGACCATGGTCTAATCCATACTACTACAGTTGCTATTCTTTCAGTGTTAAGCTAATGAAAAAGAACAACAAGGATAAGTTATGAATTTCCCTTATAGAAATATTGTAGTACTTACTGGAGCAGGTATCTCGGCTGAATCTGGTATTCAAACATTTCGAGCCCAAGATGGCCTGTGGGAGAATCACCGAATTGAAGATGTAGCAACACCTGAAGGTTTTGCTCGAGATCCAGACCTTGTTCAGAGTTTTTATAATCAGCGCCGTCAAAAGCTTCAAGATGAAGCGATCATACCGAATGCTGCGCATCTTGCTCTTGGCCGTCTTGAAGCGGAATTAAAGGGAAAGGTGACGGTTATTACGCAGAATATTGATAACTTGCATGAAAGAGGTGGTAGCCAAAATGTGATTCACATGCACGGTGAGTTACTTAAGGCGCGATGTAGTGAATCTAACCAAGTTATTGAACATACCGAAGATATACAAACTGGTGAGCTTTGCCATTGTTGTCAGATCCCATCACAAATGCGCCCACATATTGTGTGGTTTGGTGAAATGCCACTGAGAATGGGAGAGATATACGCAGCACTGGAAGAAGCTGATTTGTTTGTCTCTATCGGCACTTCGGGCGTCGTCTATCCGGCCGCTGGCTTTGTGCATGATGCTAAAATGCATGGCGCTCATACTATAGAAATTAACCTTGAGCCAAGTGCGGTTGAAAGTGAATTTGAAGAAAAACGCTATGGTAAAGCAAGCGTTGAAGTACCGAAGCTTGTTGATGAAATTCTTGCTTTGGACGCGAAAGCATAAAACTTTAACCTAACTATTAGATACAAAAAAAAGCGGCTCATGAGCCGCTTTTTCACATCTTTAAAACTAACGAATTAGTTGTTTACTTTTAGCTTTTGGAAGTACTCATCGTACATTACGCTCGCTTCGCCAACTTCATCTTGCCATGTACCGCTGTCCATTACTTCTTGCGGAGGGAAGATGCTTGGGTCGTTAGCAAACTCTTTTGGTAGCAGCTCATGTGCCGTCTTAACTGGAGTAGGGTAACCAATCTCTAGTGCGATCTTAGCGGCGTTTTCAGGGCGTAGTAGGAAGTCGACCATCTTATGAGCAGCGTCTACGTTTTTCGCGCCAGCTGGAATTGCTAGGCTATCCATCCAGAAAATGGTGCCTTTTTCAGGCCAGATGATGTCGATATTCGCACCTTCTTGACGAGCCATGTAAGCAGAGCCGTTCCAAAGCATACCAAGAGATACTTCACCTGCAAGGTAAGGGTTTGCTGGGAAATCAGAGTTGAATACCAATACGTTTGGCATTAGCTTTTTCAGCTCTTCATAAGCTGCTTTGATTTCATCTGGGTTCGTTGTATTTGGCGAGTAACCAAGCTTTGTTAATGCAATGTGGAAGACTTCACGAGAGTCATCCATCAGCATTAGTTGGCCTTCCCACTTGCTATCCCAGAAATCGTCCCATTTAGAAACAGACGATTTATCTAGCATATCTGCGTTGATACCAATGCCCGTCGCACCCCAAATGTAAGGGATAGAGTAGTTGTTGTTTGGATCAAATGGTTTATCTAGGAAGTTGGTGTCAAGATCGCTAAAGTGAGAAAGTTTCTTTTTGTCGATCTCTTGCAGCATACCTTCTTTACGCATTTTAGAAACGAAGTAGGTAGACGGTACTACCAAATCGTAACCAGAACCTTGCGTTTTTAGCTTCGCGTACATACTTTCGTTAGATTCGTATGTAGAGTAGATAACTTTGATGCCAGTTTCTTTTGTAAAGTCTTCAAGAACTTCGTTTGGAATGTATTCCGACCAGTTGTAGAAATACAGTTCTTGATCAGCCGCCATTGCAGGGGTAGCGATTAGCGTCGCTGCACATAGAGCGCTTGCGTAGAATTTACTTTTCATTTGTTTTCCGTTTTGTTTAGCGATTGGACAAGTCAATACTAGTCGCAGTTATTAAGTTGAGCCAAATCGCAATAAGCACAATCCCGTTTATTTAAATCAATTTATACCGAGCCTATTTTAGAGAAGCGATAATTCTGTGAAACTGAGCTAAATAAACCTAGCAACGCATAATTATATCAGTCAATTACAAAAATAGGCAGCGTATCGCTGCCTATTTTCAGTTAGTCGATGCCTTAGTAGGCAAGATCAGACTATTGACCCGCTTTCAGTTTCAAGAAGTAGTCTTCATATTTCACTGTCATATCACCAACCGAGTCTTGCCATTCAACACGGTCAAGATCTTCTTGAGAAGGGAACAGCGGTGCTACGTCTTTAAACTTCGAGTTTGATTCTGTAACGGCGGTTAGGTAGCCAGTGTCACGAGAAATTTGCTCTGCGATTTCAGGGCGTAGTAGGAAGTCGATCATTTTGTGCGCTGCTTCTACGTTTTTCGCGCCAGAAGAGATTGCGAAGTTATCAACCCAGCCAATACCGCCTTCTTTAGGGAAGACTAGCTTAAGGTTTAGACCTTCGTTTTGCGCCGCAGCCGCACTGCCGTTCCAAAGCATACCAACGCCAACTTCGCCAGACATGTATGGTGCACCCGGGTTATCAGAGTTAAATACTAGAACGTTTGGCATCAGCTTTTGCAATTCAGCGTATGCTTCGTCGATTTGCTTTGGATCTGTAGCGTTACCTGAGTAACCCAATTTACGTAGGGCAATGTGGAATACTTCACGAGTATCGTCCATTAGCATTACTTGACCTTCAAGCTCAGGCTTCCATAGGTCTGCCCAGCTTTGGAAGTCGTTTGGATCGTACATATCAGCGTTAACTGCTAGACCTGTAATCGCAACAACGTGTGGAATAGAGTAGTCGTTATTTGGATCGTAAGGCTTATCTAGGTAGTTTTTATCTAGGTTGCCGAAGTTTTTCAGCTTAGTCTTATCGATCTTTTGTAGCATACCTTCATCGCGCATTTTTGCTACGAAGTAAGTTGAAGGTACGACTAGGTCATAACCTTGGTTATGAGTTTTTAGCTTTGCGTACAAAGTTTCGTTCGACTCGTAAGTCGAGTAGATCACTTTGATACCTGTTTCTTTAGTAAATTGCTCTAGGATATTACTGTTGATGTAAGGACCCCAGTTCATAAATACCAATTCTTTATCGTCCGCTGCCGCTGAACCTGAGAACAGAGAAAGCGCACATGCACTACCAGCTAATAGAGTAGCCCATTTTTTCATTGACGTTAGCTCCAAACCAAACGTTGTCCAAATCATTTTGGACGGTAGATAGAAAAACAGAATGGCATGTAACCATTCTGTTTCGTGATGTTAACGGATGCGGATTTTACTTTACTTTTTCTCTTGCTAGCAACTGAGAAATTACTACAAGAACCAAAGATACAATCAACATGACCGTTGCTAGGGCATTCACTTCCGGTGAAATACCCACCTTAACCATCGAGTAAATTTTCAATGGTAGGATTTCGTATGTTGGGCCTGTTACAAACGAGCTGATAATTACGTCGTCTAAAGACAGAGTAAAGCTTAGTAACCAACCTGCAGCAACCGCTGGCTTCGCAAGAGGAAGGATGATCTGTTTTAAGATAACCCATTCACTTGCACCAAGGTCTTTTGCTGCTTCCAACATTTTCACATCAAAGCCGTTCAAGCGGCTGTAAACGGTTACCACAACAAACGGTAAACAGAATGTGATGTGTGCAATCAATAGAGTAAAGAAACCAAGCTGCGCGCCTAAAACTAAAAACAGCGCCAACAATGAAATTGCCATCACGATGTCTGGTGACATCATTACAACAAACAGCATGCCGTTTACCGCACCTTTACCTTTAAAGGAGTAACGGAATAGGGCAACGGCCGTCAAACTACCAATAATAGTAGCAGCTGTTGCAGAAAACACCGCGACATTAAGTGAATGCCACGCTGCTTGCATAAGGCTGTCATTGTTCACTAGGGTTTCGTACCACTTGGTTGTAAACCCGCCCCATTTCATACCAAATTTGTTGGCATTAAATGAGTTCACGATCAATACGATGATTGGTAGATACAAAAATGCATATACCAGCGCCATAAAGCTAAATCTAACTGTACGTCCCATTAGTCTAGCTCCACCTTCTTATTCAATAGTTTGCCTGCTCTGTAGTAGGCGTACAGCATGATTGCCATTGCAATAGTAAGTGCGATACTGGTTGCCGCACCGAATGGCCAATCACGAGCGTTTAATACTTGGCTCTTAATTACGTTACCAATTAATAGGTTCTTCGCTCCGCCTAGAAGGTCGGAGATGTAGAACATACCTAACGCAGGAAGAAGTACCAACAAACAGCCACCAATAATGCCAGGCATCGTTAACGGCAAGATCACTTTTGTGATGGTTTGCAGTTTGCTTGCGCCTAAGTCTTTTGCAGCCTCAATGTAGGTGTTGTCTAGCTTCTCGATTGCCGAATACAGAGGCAGAATCATAAACGGAAGCAAAATGTAGACAAGACCAATCATTACCGCTGTTTCGGTATACATAAGACGCAATGGCTTATCGATAATATCCATTGCCATTAATGACTTGTTCAAGATGCCCTGTGTGCCAAGAACAATCTTCAAACCGTAAGTACGGATAAGTGAGTTTGTCCAAAATGGTACAATCACAAGAAACAGCATAAACGGGCGCCATTTCTCAGGCATTTTCGCCACGATATAAGCAAATGGGTAGCCGATGATTAAACACAACAACGTCGCAATGATTGCCATGTAGAAAGAGTGCATCAGCACTTTTGCGTACAATGGATCAAGTAAGCGAAGGTAGTTGTCGAAAGTAAAAGTCAGTTCAATTAAGTTCGCTTCATCACGCGTTAAAAAACTTGTACCGATAATCATTAGGTTTGGAACCAACACGAAAAGTGTTAGCCAACCAACAATTAGGGTAATGATTGCGTTCTGAAGATTAATCTTCTTGCTTATCATTGAGTACTACCTCCCAGCTCTCAACCCAAGTGATAGCGACTTTTTGGCCGAGAGAGTGGTCCACATCTGGATCATCTTCGTTAAAGAACTCGCTAACCATCACGCGCATGCCTGAGTCCAGTTGGACAACAGAGTCTAGCGTCATACCTTTATAGGTACGTTCAGTGACGTGACCAACAATGCCTTTTTCTTCAGACTCTTTGATCTCTTCGATACGTAAGTCTTCAGGGCGAAGCAGCACTTGTAGTTTGTCACCTGCTTGTGCTTCTTTGTCGTAGTAAACGACGGACTCAACACCTTCGATTTCCGCACGGATGCGTTTTTCATCAATGCGTTCAAGCATTGTTGCGTTGAAGACATTAATCTCGCCGATAAAGCGAGCAACAAACAAGTTTTTAGGTTCTTCGTAAATTTCACGTGGTGAGCCATCTTGTTCGATAACACCATCGCGCATAACGATAATGCGGTCAGACATCGATAGAGCTTCTTCCTGATCGTGAGTAACAAAGATAAAGGTAATACCAAGTTGACGCTGAAGTTGTTTCAACTCAATCTGCATTTGTTTACGAAGTTTGTAATCAAGAGCAGAAAGCGATTCATCAAGTAGCAGTACTTTTGGCTTATTTACAACCGCACGCGCGATCGCGATACGTTGTTGCTGACCACCAGAAAGTTGGTGTGGCTTACGCTGCGCCATTTTTTCTAGACGGACCATACGTAGCGCTTCCATTACGCGTGGTTCGATTTCTGCCGCAGGCGTTTTTTGCATGCGTAGGCCAAATGCCACATTTTCGAATACGGTCATGTGAGGGAATAATGCGTAACTCTGAAATACCGTGTTGACGTGCCTATGCTCTGCAGGAACTTGCGTTACATCTTGGTCATCTAATACGATTTGACCGTTATCTGCCGTTTCAAAACCAGCGATCATGCGTAAAACCGTCGTTTTACCACAACCAGATGGACCAAGAATCGTCAGAAACTCACCATGATTAACATCAAGATTTAAATTACCGATGATTTCCTTTCCATCGAAACTTTTGCTGATACCAGATAAACGAATAACTGGCTTTCCTGCTTGCTGTTTAGCGTTCAACGTCTGTATTTCTCCCACGTTAAAATTGGGTTTACGCCAATTAGTGTGACATAAGTCATTCACTTTTGAGGCGCGCATCATAATCACCAAAATTGTGAAATTAAAGCATTTTCTTATCTTGAAACAGAAAAAATTTTGCAGGCAAAAGTAATCATTCCTTACCATACTGTTTTTAAGAGGTTATTTGCCTTTTAAACACAGTTTGGTAGGGCTTTGTCATTAGCAACAATTGCTTTCAATTTCATAGTTTTGTGAGTGGTCAATTATCAACCAAATAGTAGATATTGCAAGGATAGAACGTCAGTTCTGATTTTAGACGTGGAAAGATTTCTTTATAATGTTGGCCACTTTAATTGACTGGTATACCAGTAAAAAATTCACAAGTTAATCTTGGATAATATATGAATAACGATTTTGAAAAAGATTTCAATCTTGGGGGGAGTGTAGAGCGAGCTTTGTCTGGCGACTACGAACTAAAAGCGAGTGCTGTATTTAGTGAAGCTTGGCGCGCAACCATTCAACACTTTTTATCGTTCTCACCAGCGATTATTCTTTTGCTTTTTGTCCAGTTGGGGATTTTCTACATTGCACTTCAACTTCAATTGGGCGACCCAAGTGTCATTCTCGATGCGATAGAAAATCCGGAAGCATTCACCGCTAATATCGTTTCTGCTATTTATATCGCTAACTTTAGTTATGAAGTGATCAGCGCCCCCATTTATGCTGGGATCAGTTTGATGGCAATGAGTCACGTAGCAGGGCTAAAAACCAAAGTTCGTCATGTCGGTAAAGGTCTGCAATTTACCGTTCCTGTTATTATTGCAACGCTGTTCAGTTTAACGTTGCAAGGTGTCGCGGGAATGATCCTTCCACCGCTTTCATTATATTTAGCAATGGCGTTTAGTCACTCTATCTTACTGATTTGCGAGAAAAGAGTGCCACCTATGCAATCGTTATTATTATCACTACGTGCGATCAATAAGAAGATTTTTGTTGTGGCAGGGCTTTACATGGGCGTTATGTTGATGTTTATTGTTGCGGCTATGTTCTACGGTATTGGCTTTATTTTTTTCTTGCCATTCTTCTTCCATTTGAAGGGCATCCTTTATCGAGAAATGTTTGGCATCAAACTTAAGATCGTAGCAACACAAAAAAATGATAACGATCACGATGGTAAATCTCAGGTGTTTAATGCCTAAATCTTTAAAATTAATGACTTTACGAGTGGCGGCTGCCTGTATAGCCGCCACTTTTATTTCGGTAGGTCCATATTTGCATTACGACCGCCAGTTCAAAAGCGCGAATGATCCTAATGTTGTTCAAGGTCCGGTGAAACATCCTGATTTGTCGCACTTGCCCTACATTGGGGACATTCCAGACTTTAACTCTATCAAAGACGCCAAAGAAAAAAAGGCGGCATTTTTCGATTTCTTACGGCCTAAAATCGCACTAGAAAATCACAGGATTGAAAAAGAACGTGCTTTTCTAAGCTCTCTTGAGATTGGAGAAGTGTCGCCGGACGAAGAAGCTTACGCAGAAAGATTAGCGCAGTTATATGGGTTTCCTCTTCATGATGGTCACGTTGATGAAGCTTGGCTGACTGAAATGTTAAAGCGAGTCAATGTTTTACCAGAAGCATTAGTGCTAACTCAAGCTGCCAATGAATCCGCGTGGGGTACCTCTCGTTTTGCTACTCAAGCAAACAACTTGTTCGGTCAATGGTGTTATAAACAGGGTTGCGGAATTGTGCCTGCTCAGCGTGCTGTAGGAAAAACTCACGAAGTTCAAAAATTCGATTCAGTTCAGCAGTCAATTCATGGCTACTTTATGAATGTGAATCGCAATCCAGCTTACGCTGACTTACGTGATATTCGAGCTATGTTGGCAGATAAGCACAAAAACTTGTTATCCGTGGCGACAGCATCAGAACTCACTCATGGACTGTTGTCTTACTCAGAGAGGGGCATTGCATACGTTAATGACTTACGCTCGATGATTCGTCACAATAACGCCTACTGGACTCAATAAAATAATAATCGAATGAAAAAGTTAAGCTTAATTTTAGGAAGTGCAGCACTCTTGCTCTCGTCACCGATAACGCATGCTCAAGAGTATATGTTTACGTATTCCAAACTGTATACTCAGTTAAAAAATAACACTAAAGAAGGGCATGATGACGTTAAAGTCGGTGTGTTCTTCGTCGATGCCAGAACTAAGCAGCTGTGTGCGATCGAAAAAGCGTGGATGGAAAAGGAAGAACACTACGAAGAGTTTGTGATTCCAGCGTCGAAAGAACTACCATTACCGATCGACAAAAATCTAAAATCCGCAAATCCTTTGGTATTCGTACATACCCCTAAAGATAGCCGATGTGATTATTCTTTAGTTGTTATGACGAAAGAACCGTTACAGGGTAGCGTTTCTTACGAGCAACTGAAGCCATTAATGCCTCAAATGCAGAGCATGTTAGAGGATTTAGGGGGGATGTTTGCTGGATGGTTCACACCTGAAGTACAAGGCGTCACAATGGAGTTTGCCAACGAACTTAACGGTAAGATCGTTTTTTCAAATGGACAAGAGAAGGCGATTGTTAACGGTAAAGTGCAGGTTGCTTTGAGTGAAATTGGCGAAGGTGGAACAATAACGTTACCGGAACCAACGATGAGAGTGCTTCCTTATTTGCCCCAAGCAAAGAAATAGCACTATCTCCACTAAAGAACCGCATTCGCGGTTCTTTTTCTATTCTATGATGATAATTCAGCGCACTTATTTTCTTATCCTTCAATACAAACATTTAATCCTGCTGCAAAAGCCCGTATAATCCACGCCCCAAAGAAACCCATGTTAGGAAGTCCTACTGTCGATTTTATCGGCGATGTGAGAGCCCGCAATGAACCAGAAAGATACAAGAAAAGAAACCCTTGAATTCAACAAGCTTCAAAAACGTTTGAGAAGAAATGTTGGAAATGCCATTACTGATTACAACATGATCGAAGAAGGCGATGTTGTCATGGCATGCATAAGCGGTGGTAAAGACTCATTTGCGATGCTCGATATCCTGTTGAATCTACAAAAAGCGGCACCAATCAAATTTGAAGTGGTTGCTGTTAACCTAGACCAAAAACAACCTGGTTTCCCAGAGCATATTTTGCCTGAGTATTTTGAGACGCTGAATATTCCTTACTACATCGTAGATAAAGACACATACTCAGTAGTTAAAGAAAAAGTGCCAGAAGGTAAGACAACGTGTGGTCTATGTTCTCGTCTACGTCGTGGTACGCTTTACTCATTTGCTGAGAAAATCGGCGCAACAAAACTTGCACTTGGTCATCATATGGATGACATCGTAGAAACGATGTTCTTGAACATGTTCCATGGTTCTCGTTTGAAGGCAATGCCACCAAAACTACGCTCTGATGATGGTCGTAACGTGGTTATTCGTCCGCTGACTTACTGCCGCGAAAAAGACCTGATCAAATACGCAGAGCACAAAGATTTCCCAATTATTCCTTGTAACCTATGTGGTTCTCAAGAGAACTTGCAGCGCCAAGCAATCAAGGCAATGCTGATTGATTGGGATAAGAAGACGCCAGGACGCGTAGAAGCGATTTTCAAATCAATCCAAAACGTAAGCCCAAGCCAATTGGCAGACCGAGAGTTGTTTGATTTTGTAAACTTGCCGCTAGATCGTGACGGTAGCCGCGAAGAGTATGAGTTTAGTGAAGCAGTCGTTTCTTCAACTAACATCGATGAATCTCTATTCATCGATGTAACGAACATCTAGTAAATAGGAGGCAACGATGCCTCCTATTTTGTACTTGCTGAAGCCGAAAATAAAACGCCCCAAAAGAGGGGCGTTTTTATATTTGATTATTTGCTCTACGTT
Organism: Vibrio sp. S457-15; assembly: GCF_000960545.1. Lineage (NCBI taxonomy): Bacteria > Pseudomonadati > Pseudomonadota > Gammaproteobacteria > Vibrionales > Vibrionaceae > Vibrio > Vibrio sp. S457-15. The sequence continues at coordinate 183,441 of NZ_JYOQ01000180.1, forward strand.
GCGGTATTTGGATCGAGAGGGCTGATATAACCTTTTGGTTTTAATGCCAGTACATCACAGTTAATCTTATCGATCACATGCTCTGCCGTGTTGCCGATAAAGACCGCTGAAAGCCCCGTACGACCAGTCGTACCCAAAATCACCATTGCTGCATTTAATCGCTCCGCTGCGGCAGGAATGACGTCTTCTGGTAAACCTTGTTCAACGATGGTTTGTTCTTCGTCGATGCCATGTTTTTGTCTCAATGCTTTCATTGCGGTGAGATGGTGGCCACGAACCGCATCCGTGTAGGTCGTTGGGTCAAATTCAGGCAATTCAATCGTAATGTTAGCCGGTGTAACAGGATAAGCGTTGACGAGATACGGTTCAGCATCAAGACGGTTTGACATCTCTTTGAGGCGTTCAACCATTGCGTCGTTCAAATCAATGTGAGTTGGGTTTTCTGACCCCACGTGTACAGAAGCGAGAATATTAGCTTGCTCCGGCCAATCCGAGTTCTTGATCAAAAGTACAGGAATAGGGCATTTACGTAATAAATGCCAGTCTGTCGGCGTGAAAATCACAGACTCTAAAACATCGTGTTTACGTGTCCCTTTGATTAGAAGATCGTGCCCACCAGCATACACTTCAGCAATGATTGCTTCGTAAGGACGGTTGTGCCACACAACGCAAACATCAAAATCGAAGCTATCGTTTAAGTACGGTTGAGCAATCTTACGCATCCACTGCTCACGTTGATGGATAACACCGCGACGCATGGCATCTCTTTCATCGACTGACAGCATTGAGGTCATGTCATAGGAAAAATCGTAGATGGATAAGAAGAAGGTGATTCGGCTTCTGGATACACTCTTTTGAGCTAATTGAACCGCTCTAGCGAGTGCAGGCTGTTCATCATTATTGATGTCAGCAACAACAAGAATCTTACTGTATATACTCATAACTAAGCCCACTTATGTTGCGAAACCAAATACTGAAAACAAGTTAAATCAGTAAATTGGAGACTCTTCGTATATTTTTACTGTAGCTTAGTTTGGGGAACTTTTTGAGGACTTTCGAAGGGATTTTATGAGAAACATGATGTAGCTCATTTTCGAGCTACATCAATAAGTAAGCGAGATTACTCTTTTGTTACACCGGCAAGTTCCATTAGCGCATCATGATCTAAGATGGTGATGTACTTACCTTTAACACTCAGAATTTCAGATTTTTGGAAACGACCTAATAGGCGGCTGATGGTTTCAACCGTTAGGCCTAAGTAGTTACCAATATCGCCACGAGTCATGGTCAAACGAAATTCTCTTGGGCTGAAGCCACGTTGAGAGAAGCGAGTTGACAGGTTGTACAAGAAAGCAGCAAGACGCTCCTCAGCATTCTTCTTAGAAAGCAGAAGAATCATTTCCTGGTCGCCTTTAATTTCGTTACTCATTAGACGCATGATTTGCTGACGAAGTTTAGGCATTTTGCCTGATAGGTCGTCAAGGATCTCGTAAGGGATTTCACAAACCATTGATGTTTCAAGAGCTTGAGCGAAACTAGGGTGGCAGTCACCAGTAATAGCGTCAAAACCAACTAAGTCACCAGCTAAGTGAAATGCTGTGATTTGCTCATCACCTTGTTCTGTGATTGTGTAGCTCTTAATCGTGCCAGAACGGATAGCGTACAAAGATTTAAGCTCATCACCTGCTTTAAATAGCTCTTGTCCTTTTTGGATAGGCTTTTTACGCTCGATGATTTGGTCCAACTGGTCAAGTTCAGATTCATTCAGAGTGAATGGGATACACAGTTGGCTAATGCTACAATCTTGGCAATGAATCGCGCAACCGCCTGATTGGATACGCTTTGTTGCAGGTTTTTCAGAAATCATAACAACCTTTCACTATTTGATATACATCAATATTTTAGCACCGCTTAATCCTAAAGGATAGCAAAAATATCGGTGGTATAGAGTTTTGCGTTATATGAAACCAAGCATCTGCATGGCACCCGCGGCAGTATACGCGCCATAGACAATTAAGATTAATGCTGAGATGTTTCTAAATATTAATGATTTTTGCAGTTTCTGAAAATGGCTTGCTCCGTAACCAACAGCGAGCATGGATGGCAGCGTTCCCAAACCAAAAGCGAGCATGATTAGGCCACCATTTACTGCGCTACCGGACACCGCCGACCATGTTAATGCCGAATAAACTAACCCGCATGGTAACCACCCCCAAACAAAACCAAAGGGCAGTGCGTGTATTGGCTTTTTAAGTGGTAAAAGGCTTTTTCCAGCTGGAGAGATATACTTCCAAAGGTGCTGGCCCATCTTTTCTACGATGAGTAAACCCTGCCACCATTTCGCAATATATAACGCAACCAAAATCATGAAGATTGCGGCAACAAAACGCAGCCATGCAAGAGATTGAGCTAAGCCGCTGAGTTCCGATAACCCTGATATTGCACCTCCGACAAGTGCGCCTATTAAGGCGTAACTGCTGAGTCGTCCAAGGTTGTAGAATAAAGGTATGGTTGGGGAGGATTTTGAGCTTGAACTACCTAAGGAAAGTAGGGATGCGATACCACCACACATCCCCATACAATGGCCGGCCCCGACAAGGCCGATAAGCAAAGCACCTAAAAAATCAGGATTCATAAAACATACTACGGTTTCTTATTGTCTGATTGTTCTTCTTCATCTAATAAAATGTTGTGTCCTTGTCGCTCAAGATCTTCAAACTGGTCGCTTCGAACCGCCCAAAGAAAAATAGCGACAGCAACGCAAACAAGAACAATCGCGATTGGAATTAAAATATAAAGGCTTTCCATAAGTGTTCTCTTGTTTACTTCTCTTTTAGAAGTCGCAGTGAGTTAGATACAACAATGATTGAACTTGCTGACATCCCAACAACTGCGATATAAGGCGCAACTAATCCTGCAACCGCTAACGGCAAAATTAACAAGTTGTAGCCTAATGACCAAGCTAAGTTTTCACGGATAATCTTTCTTGTACGAAGAGCCAATAGGCGAGCTTCCAATAGCTTTTCTAAGTTATCTCCAAGAAGCGTCATATCTGCTGATGCCTTTGCAACGTCAGTACCACCGCCCATAGCCACGGATAAATGGGCTCCGGCTAGAGTAGGCGCGTCGTTTATGCCATCACCAACCATCATGGTGATATCACTGCTATCAAGGCTCTTAAGATACGCGAGTTTGTCTTCTGGTTTTGCAGATGCGATCACATGCTCGATACCAATTTCGTCAGCAACAGGCTGTGCGTTTTGAATAGAGTCACCAGTAAGTAAGGTTGTTTTGATGCCAGCTTCAGCAAAACGTTGAATAAACGCCTGACTTTCTTTGCGAATAGGGTCGTGATAATAAAAAGTTGCAGCGTGTTCGTTGTTTATTGATAAGTAAATGGCATTGCTTTCTTTAGTGCTCGAATCTAGCACAAACGAGGAGCTGCCAATTTTTACCGTCTTACCATTCCAAACCCCTTCGATTCCTGAGCCAATCACGTTTTTAACATCTGTTACAATAATCTCGTCATTACTGAAACAGGCAAATGAACGCGCGATAGGGTGGTTTGCGTGAGCTTCAAGAGCAGATGCAAGGGCAAGACTTTCCGTTTCGGAAAGCTCTTTGAATGTACTCGTACGGCTAATCTCGATGTCACCTTTCGTTAATGTTCCCGTCTTGTCGACGACGAGATGATTAACTTTGCAAAGCGTTTCGAATACATGGCCTTTTCGCAACAGAATGCCAAAATTGCCCATTCGTGAAGTCGCACAAGTTAGTGAGGTCGGTGTAGCAAGGGATAATGCACAAGGGCATGTAGCGACGAGAACCGAAAGCATAATCCAAAAAGCATCATCTGGTTTGGTTTGGTGCCAATAAAACCAGGTTCCAGCTGAGATAATAAGAATCACACCAACAAAGTAGCGTGCTACGACGTCAGCAACTTCTGCAATTTTTGGCTTCGAATGCTGTGCTTCATCTTGAAGGCGCACAATATTTGAAATCATCGAGTCTGCTTTTGAATTGGTGACTTCCAACTCAAACGATTCATCTCCGTTTAATGTACCTGCATAAACAGCATCGCCTTCTTTTTTTACGACATGAACAGACTCACCAGTCAGCATTGATTCATCAATATGAATACGGCCAGAAATAACTTTTCCATCGGCAGGGATATGTTCGCCGGGGAGAACGCGAATGCGATCACCAATCTTCAGCGTTTTAACTGGAATTTGTTCGCCGTCTAATGTTGTTGCAATGGCAGGGATAAGCTTGAGCAAGTTACCGCTTGCAGCAGCCGCTTTGCGGCGAGCGCGCATTTCTAAGAATCGACCCACTAACAAAAAGAAGGTAAACATCGAGATAGATTCAAAGAATACTTCGCCTTGCTCAGTTACTGTCGCAACTAAACTCGCAACATAAGCGAAAATCAAAGCGATCGAAACTGGGACGTCCATGCCTAGAGTTCGCCCTTTAATGCTTCGCCAAGCATTAAGGTAAAATGGTAGGGCAGAGTAAAGAAGAACTGGTGTAGCGAAAATCAAACTTACCCATCGGAAGTAGTTTTTAAATTCGGGTTCCAAATCGCCAAACACTTCTAAATACAACGCCACAGCAAGCATCATCACTTGCATCGTCGCTAAGCCAGCAATACCCAATCGGTAAAGGTACTGCTTCATCATTCGGTGATAAGATGCTTCTTGTTTGTCTGCTTCAAATGGCGCGGCTTTATAACCAAGCTTATGAATAACTGAAAGCAGTTCACTTAACTTAACTTGAGTTTTGTCCCACGCAAGCAAAGCTCGGTTTGTTGTCGTATTTACCCGTATGGAGACTAAACCTTTAGCGCTGGATACTTGCTTTTCAATAAGCCATGCACAAGCGGCGCAGGATACACCTTCGAGAGATAATGTTACTTCAGATACATTGTCATGGTTACGTACAAATTCTGATTGAACGTCTTCATTGTCATAGTGGATCAGAGCTTGAAGTTGTTCTGGAACGAGGTCTGCTTTTTCAGCGGGTGCGGTTCGGTACTGGTAGTAAGAAACAAGACCGCTATCTACGATAGTTTGTGCGACAGTTTCACACCCCGGGCAGCACATCTCACGAACTTCGCCAAGTATTTCTACTTTAAAATCCGTGTTTGCTGGTACATCTTCACCACAGTGGTAACAGGATTTGCACATAAAATTACTTCATTAATGAGACTGAAACTGCTGGAAATTCGACTTTGCCTTGAATCATCCATTGCTTATCGTGTGGTTGAAGTTCAACAAACCACGGGCCTTGTATAGCGTCTTCAGTGGTAAAACGATAATTGCCAGATGCATCTGCGGTAACTAGCTTCGTAAAATCACGATCGGGTAATGTACGGTGAGTAAACGTTGCTGTAAGCGCTGGGTAGTGCGTTAGCGCTCCTTTCGTAAAGCCAATTACGATATTGTTATCTAGAGAAGAGATGTTCGCATTAAGACCAAGGTCACGAGCGACGTTCATTTTACTGATGTCGATATTTATGCCTTTGCCTTTTTTATAGTAATCCTCAGCAACAAGAGAAACAGAGTTGTTTGAAAAGACGACTACCGTGGCGATTGTCCAAACGACTACCGTAAGAGGAAGGATGATTAGGAACCACGGCCAGAATTGTTTATACCAAGGCTTTACCATAAAAAAGTTCTCAACAGCTAAATGAAAAAATGTAAGGCATTAAATTTAAAGGAAAGACAGCCCCTGTGAAAGGGGCTGTTATTGAAATGTTACTTATTGTCTGAGTTGCTTAAACTCCAGACATAAGAGGCAACAAGTTGAACCTTATCCTCACCTAGAATGTCCTTCCATGCTGGCATAACACCAGAGCGGCCATTCATTACGGTTTCAGTTACGGCAGCACGCGAGTCACCAAATAGCCAGTCTTGGTCAGTTAGGTCAGGGGCACCAACTGCTGGGTTACCTTTACCATCTGTACCATGACACGCTGCACACACAACAAAGCGAGCTTTACCTGCTGCAGCTTCACGAGCGTTAACTTTACGACCCGATAGGCTTAATGTGTAACTTACTACTTCTTGGACACCTTGCTCACCAAGCGCATCTTTCCATGCTGGCATTTGACCAATACGGCCATGCATGATGGTTGTCACGATTGCTGCTGGCTCACCGCCATATAGCCATGCGTCATCAGTTAGGTTAGGGAAACCTTTTTGACCGCGAGCATCTGAGCCGTGACATTGTGAACAGTTTTGCAAGAATAAACGTTGACCAACTTTTAATGCTTCTGGGTCTTGTGCGATCTCAGGAACAGGGCGTAGACCATTCGCATTATGAGCAAGTTTACGGAATGCTTCGCCGAAGTAGGCATCCGCATCATCCAGTTCTTTTGCGTATTGGTTGAGTTGTTTATTTTCTTGTGCCTGTGCAATAGCTTCTTTTGACTCTTCAAGCGAACGAACGGTTTGAGCCGAACTTTGCCAGTTTAAAAAGCCTTTAAAGCTACCTAGACCTGGGAACAGGGCTAGATAAACTGCTGCAAACACAAACGTGCTTACGAAAAGGTAAGTCCACCATTTCGGTAGAGGGTTGTTTAGCTCGCGAATACCATCGTACTCGTGGCCCATGTCTTCCCCTTCCTCGACGCCCATTTTATCTTTGGCGCACCAAGTCAGGAGGATCGCACAGCCTACTAGCGTACCGATAGTAATCACGATAATCCAGAGACTCCAGAATGTAGTCATTACTTCTTCACTCCTTGGTTATTTGGGGTCGTTTGTTCTTCGTCAGCAAACACCAAGTTGGCATCTTCTTCGAAGCGTGCTTTACGCTTCTTGCTAAATGCCCACCATACGATGCCGATAAAACTCGCGAAGAGCACTACGGTATAAATACTATGAATTGTACCGAAATCCATATGATCCCCTTACTTCATTGCATGACCAAGAGACTGAAGGTAAGCGATGATTGCATCCATCTCTGTTTTACCTTCTACTTCTTTAGCCGCATTCGCGATTGTTTCATCTTCGTATGGAACACCAAACTGATCGCGGAACACTTCAAGTTTCTTCTGAGTCAGCTTGCCATCTAATACGTTCTCAGCAAGCCAAGGGAAACCTGGCATGTTTGATTCAGGTACTAGCTCGCGAGGGTCAAGTAGGTGTACGCGGTGCCACTCATCAGAATAACGACCACCGACACGAGCCAAATCAGGACCTGTACGCTTAGAACCCCATAGGAATGGATGTTCCCACACACTTTCACCTGCTACAGAGTAGTGGCCGTAGCGTTCCGTTTCAGAGCGGAAAGGACGAACCATTTGACTGTGACAAACGTTACAACCTTCACGGATATAGATGTCACGACCTTCCATTTCCAGAGGAGTGTAGACTCGTAAGTTTTCTACACTTTCTGTGGTTTGCTTTTGGAAAATCAAAGGAGTGATTTCAACAAGAGCCCCCCAACTGATTGCAAAAACAATAAAAATAGCCAACAAACCGACATTACGTTCTAGAATTTCATGGCGATTATTAGAATTATTACTCATTCTTAAATCTCCTTATGCCGGATGAGGGATAGCCTTGAGGCTTTCTTTTGGCGCACTTACCGTTTTGTACGTGTTGTATGCCATTAAGAACATACCTGATAGGAAGATGAAACCTCCTAGGAAACGTACAAAGTAGAATGGGTAAGATGCTTCAACTGACTCTACGAAGCTGTAAGTCAGGGTGCCGTCAGAGTTAACTGCACGCCACATCAAGCCTTGCATCACGCCAGAGATCCACATTGCTACGATATAAAGAACCGTACCAATTGTTGCTAACCAGAAGTGGACGTTGACCAGACCCACAGAGTACATGCGCTCTTGGCCAAACAGGCGAGGGACTAAGTGGTAAACTGAGCCGATTGAAACCATTGCAACCCAACCTAGCGCACCAGAGTGAACGTGACCAATGGTCCAGTCTGTGTAGTGAGATAGTGCGTTTACTGTCTTAATCGACATCATCGGACCTTCGAAAGTAGACATACCATAGAAAGACAATGAAACGATTAGGAATCGTAGAATAGGGTCGTAACGAAGCTTATGCCAAGCACCAGACAACGTCATAATACCGTTGATCATACCACCCCATGAAGGAGCAAATAGAACAAGAGACATCACCATACCCAGAGACTGTGTCCAGTCTGGTAGCGCAGTATAGTGAAGGTGGTGAGGACCTGCCCAAATATATAGAGAGATCAATGCCCAGAAGTGAACGATAGACAGACGGTAAGAATAAACAGGACGTTCAGCTTGTTTAGGTACAAAGTAGTACATCATACCTAGGAAACCAGCGGTGAGTAGGAAACCTACCGCGTTGTGTCCGTACCACCATTGCACCATTGCATCCACCGCACCGGAATAAATCGAGTAAGATTTACCCAGTGATACAGGGATAGCCATGCTGTTCACGATGTGAAGTACTGCTACTGTGATGATAAATGCACCGAAAAACCAGTTCGCCACATAAATGTGGGAAGTGTTTCGTTTCACTAACGTTCCAAAGAACACCACTGCATATGAAACCCATACAATCGCGATAGCGATATCAATAGGCCATTCTAGTTCAGCATATTCTTTACCTGAGGTAAAACCTAGAGGTAGAGAAATCGCTGCGGCTAGGATAATTGCTTGCCAACCCCAGAAGGTGAAGGCAACGAGTGGGCCACCAAAAAGACGTGTTTGACATGTACGCTGAACAACATAATAAGATGTTGCAAACAGGGCACTAGTACCAAACGCAAAAATTACCGCATTAGTATGCAGTGGACGTAAACGACTGTACGTCAACCACGGCGTATCAAAGTTTAGCTGTGGCCAAACTAATTGAGCGGCAATCAAAACACCAACAGCCATACCAACTATGCCCCATAAAATGGTCACAAGGGTAAATTGGCGAACGACTGTATAGTTGTAGTTTTGTTCAAGCTGCTTTACTTGGCTCATTTGCATGCTTCCAATTTCTAATTAACTACACTTTACTTCCAACACGACTTGCGTCGTAACACCACCCAAGTAAACTCTAGAACTCAAGTGTTATCATCACCTTATTTCTATTGCTGACTTTAATAAAAAGTGGCATTTTCAGCGTGACACTATACTTGAATTAACAATTCAATGACAGAGTAGTAACCTTACTGGAGCTCTGGAAATCATTTTTTATTTAAAAAGTTTGAAGTTTGTAACAAGGATATTAGTAATTATGCCTGCACAAAAGTTAACAAAGGCGAGACTTGCACAAATCTTAATCATGCTCAGTCTTTTAGTTGGTGCGTTTTTCTGGAGAACCTTTACGCACGAGACCAGCACAAGCGTTGACTGTTCACAAAAAGAGCGATGCGATGTAACAATTGGTGAAGATAAAATCACGATTAATCGTGATTCGAGTGGGATTTTGATTGAAACAACTGAAAGTACAGGTCTAAAAATTGATCTGAATCAATCTGGTGTGTTTGATAATATAAGCGACTATCATTATAGAGCTGAATGGAATGCTATATCTGCAACCAAAACGATTAAGCTCAAAATAAACCAAAATATTGTCTTAGTGCATTTATAAATTAGATCTGACACGAGATAATGGCATCTTCTTTGTGAAATTCGAACCTTCTAGCCTAACGATAATTTGTCGTAATGGTATAACAGTAACGTGACAAACAATAATAAAAGCGTATGCAGTGCCAATCAGTATTTACCCATATTACCGACGAATATTTAGCAGTAGAGAGGCTTCGTTCAGAGCTGAGGCAAGAACACTTGTCTTATATCATCTGTTATTACACAGAAGAATACGACTTCAGAGCCATTCGCTCTGCCTTTCTTAGATATTTCCCTGGTGTTCCATTCCACGGTTCAAGTTCATGCCAAGCCATTATGACCGATCAGGGTTTTCACGTTGGGCCTGTCATAGCGGCTATGGCTATCTATGACTCAGGCCCACATGCTTATGGAACTGGTATTTCTAATTGTGAAGAAAATGAGTGTGTCTCCGTCGCTCTAGATATGGCTCTTCAAAATGCTAATCGAATTGGGGAAGTACCGAACTTAATTCTTCTTCATGCAACTCCTGGGAAAGAAGAAAAGATTATCGAATCGATCGACGAACGCTTCGGCACACTTGTTCCTATCATTGGCGGTTCTGCAGCAGATAACCACATCGAGGGGAAATGGTCAGTGATTACAGCGCAAGGTCATGAAAAGCAAGGGATTAGCCTCACACTATTTTACTCCTCTAATCCCGTTGATATTGCTTTTAGTGCAGGTCACACACCAACCAACATCAAAGGCCTTGTTTCCAAAGCAAAAGGACGGTGTTTACTGGAAATAGATGGTGAATCAGCACTAGATACTTATCGAAAGTGGACTCGTCATCAAGAAAACCTAACTAGCAAAGAAAACCTACTTTTTACCAACTCCAGCGCTTATCCCTTGGGAAGAGTTGCAGGGCATTTGTACGATAGACCTTATTACAAGCTTTCCCATCCAATACGTGAGACCGAAGATGGGGGGATTGAGCTATTTACCCAGATTTCGGTAGGGGAAGAGCTTACTTTGATGAAAGGGAGTAGGGAGCATTTAATCGCTCGAGCGGCAAAAGTCGTGAATGCTGCATTTAACCAAAAATTAGAAGAATCTCGAAAAATTGGGGTCATAAATATATTTTGTGCAGGACCGATGTTGCACTTAATGCAAGACATGAATAGCGTTTGCGAACAAATTAATCAGGAACTGGAACACTTGCCATTTATATGCCCATTTACCTTTGGTGAGCAGGGAAGATTTATCGGCGGCGAAAATGGACATGGAAACTTGATGATCTCATCAGCGATTTTCCATAAACCTTATGAAAGATAAATATTTAGACACATACCAACAAGAAGCATTACAAGAAGCGTTAGTTGAGCTAAAGCAGACCAAACAACGGGAAAAATTGCTTGCCGATGAAAACAAAGCGATTCTTTCAGCAATCTCTGCAATGAGCGAGGCAAAAAATCGTAATGAAATTTTTTCGGGGCTAAACAGCGTTCTAAAAAAGTACATCAGTTTTGAAGACTTTATTGTTATCACGCGCGATGACAGCCGTTATCCGTTCAAAACGTTAATCTCAACCAACAGCGTGTTTGATAAGGTAGAGTGGTTACACGGTAACACGATGGAGCGCGCATTAAACGGCGAGTGTATTCTATTATTCGAGCCAACGAAATTGTTAGAGTTTGAGAACTTAAATAGCTTTGTTAAAACACATGTTAACTCCGTGATTTTAACGGGCATTCGTTCGGAAGTAACACAAAGCATCATACTATTAATTGGATCTCAAAAAGGGCATTTTAGTATTGAAAACAAAGAGACTCTAAGGCGCTTTAGACCTCTTATAGAACGTGCTGTTATCGACATAGAAACAAAGGAAAAGTTACAACGTATTGTTGAGGTAAGAACGACTCAACTTGCAAGAGCTCGTGAAGAAGCAGAACTAGCCAACCAGTCAAAATCTGAGTTTTTGGCAATGATGAGCCACGAGATCAGAACGCCTCTTAACTCAGTTTTAGGAATGCTAGACATCCTGAGACAATCTACCTTATCAGATGAACAATTTGATGCCCTCAATCAAATGGAATGCTCCGCTGAGCTTCTTTTAGCCATCATTAGCGACATTCTCGATCTTTCAAAAATTGAATCTGGTAGCTTCCAATTAAACGAACAGTGGATACATTTAAATGACACTGTAACTTTTGTGATTTCTCAGCAAAAACAAATAGCTATAACTAAGAATCTTTCTTTTAACTTTGATTGTCAGATCTCATCAGACAAACAGTATTGGATTGATTCGACGAGGCTGTCACAAATTCTCTTTAATTTGATTGGGAATGCCATTAAGTTTACGGACTCAGGAAGTGTGTCTGTTTCTGTCGCTGAAGAAAATGACGAAATTGTAGTTTCTATATCTGACACCGGAATTGGAATCTCGAGAGCAAAACAAGCCCATTTGTTTACGGCATTCCATCAAGGTGATCGCTCAATTACTCGAAGGTTTGGTGGTACAGGCTTAGGGCTTGCTATTACCAAGCACTTAGTTGAAATGATGAGAGGTGAAATCTATGTAAAAAGCCGCGAGAACGAGGGTTCTGACTTCACCATTCGAATTCCAGTTCTAACACGTTACAACCAAAGCAGTCCTGTAAAAATTGAGCATAATAGACCAAGCAAAGCTCTAAACTTGCTTATCGTCGAAGACACTCAATCAAATCAACTTGTCATTAAATTGATTCTTAACAAGCTTGGCCATAATGTGCATATTGCAAGCCATGGCGCAGAGGCGCTTACATTTCTTGAAGAAAACGATAACCGAATTGATATGATCTTGATGGATGTCTCGATGCCAGTAATGGATGGAATAACAGCAACTAGGCTGATTAGAAAGAAAGGAATCACAATTCCAATCGTCGCTTTAACAGCACACGCGCTAGAAAGTGATAAAGATAAGTGCTTAGATGCTGGCATGGATAGTTTTGTATCAAAGCCAGTTCGCAGGCAAGATATCTATGAAGCTATACAATCATTAATAGAAACGGTGTAACCATTAATATAGATCTTAACAATCGATAGATTATTAAGATCTATATTAAGTATTTTATGGTAAATACCGATTATGTTTAATCAGCTTCCTAAAGTTAGCTCAAATTTAAAACCTGAAAGAGATAGGAGAGCAAAGTAGAAAGAATCTGGCGTATGGTTATACTATATTTAACATAATATACATAATGCGCACTGATGTAGTGGTTCTAATGGGCTTGTAAACACTACAGCAAATCCCGCACAAACCATTGAAAATCCAGAGATTCCAAGCCCATCAAACTTTTTTGCAATTCCTCTCCATACTGCTTTATCTGCTATCTACGGATTATAGAAAACCAATTGATTTGCGATAACTCGGTCTTGCTTACTGTAAGCTGAAGGTTCACGAACCAGTTGTTATATGTATGCGGATATATTTTTCAGGATGTTTGTAACGATATCGCTTACCGGTTTTTAAGTTTGAACGAGCAAAACGGCAAACTTTTGTATCTCCGCTTCCAGTAACTCGTTTTACTATTGCTACTTTTCCTTTATGTTCCATTTCAATCATTAAATCGCAATAACCATCATATTGGTCGAACTGCTTATCGACTTTCTTTTGTAGCGTCGATTTGATTTTCTTAGCCACTGGATTTGTTTCTGAATCATCGGCCAATGTTGATGCTGTGGGTAACAATAATAAAAATAAAGTGACAACGTATCGCATTCGTAAATCCATTTTTGATAAATGGACTGATTGTAATTTTTTATGCGTCAAATGCTAAAACGGGACGCAATTTTGCGTCCCGTTTAACGTAGATAAGTAATTGATATGTCGGCTAAGCTTGTTTCTTACCTTTATTGGCTTTGAAACCTTGATGAGGGAAAACATTTCGAATTCGTTGTTGAACTTTCTTTGGTACGTCTTTAGAAAAGACCAGCCTCATTCCGGAGCGTTGGTTGTACACTTTGAGTTCACCAGTAAATGGGTCATGTTCGCCAATATCTTGTAAGTTATGTTTAAAAGATGGAGGTATATGCCCTTTTACCTTGCTCAAGTGGCCGTCATCAAAACTCACTTTTAACACGGGTCTATCCACGGCGATCAACCAGAATATGACGATTGCAGCAATTAATATCACATATAGCATCTAACACTCCTTAGCTGGATAGTAGCTTACTCAAGTCTTCTTTGATGGACGTAACTTTCTGGCTTGCTTTTTCACTTCTTGAGGCTTCTGAAAGTAAATATTCAATGGCATCAGACAGCGTACACCCCAGTTCATTGGCTCGATTAGATAATTTTTCCCAAACACGGTAATCAAGATCGATCGATTTCTTTTTGGTATGAACTTGTTCTGCGTTGAAGTGACGCTTTCGTTTTGCGCGAATAGCCTGCTTGAGTTTGTTCTCTAGCTCTTCAGACATGTGTTTTTCAATCCAAGCTAGCACTAATGTAGGCTCGTGCTCTATGCGTCGTAACTCGGCGACAGCTGCATCAGCTTCACTTGTATCAATATGTCTGGTAATCGCTTCACCATCTTTCCATTTTTTGATTAGATACTTCCACTTCCATCCACATTCTAAATTTTCAAGTTGCTGATATTTCATTCTTTCTGACTCATAAAGCTAACCTGGTGACAGCGTAACCCAGTTATAGTTATTCATCAATGAAAACTCTTTGAAGTATCGATGTTGATCACTCATTTGTCCAAATGATACTCAATGAGTTATTTGCATTTACAACTACACCAATTGGCGCTAGGGAGTTCAGAGCCCTTTCGTTATAATGACCGCAATATTGAATAATGATGAAATTAAATGAATCAACTTAATTGGAAAGACGTGACTCCTTCGTTCGAACAGTACGACGACATTTTAAAATCTGCCTCCTCTCTACCTAAGAAGAAGTTCGTAGAACTTCAACCAAGACTCCTCGCTACTGTTGAACGATTTAAGAAAATCAAGGGCTTGACTCGAGTATTGGTAATAAACTGTGCAGATAATACGGTTTATCGTAAGTTTATTTGTGACGTGGTCACTGATGGTTCAGAGCCCGCAATAGTGACAGAGTCTTTGGACGCAAAGCTCTTGTTTGATCGCTACAGTGTTGATTTAAAAGGCGATGCTGTAGTTGAAGCTGGATTACTTTCCAAGGCTAACGGCGGGTATTTGATTTTACCAGCGAACCTCATTTTGGCGAATCACGGATATTGGCCGAGCATTAAGTCTGCCATTCAAGGAAAGCCAGTAAAACCCTTGAATGTAAGCCCTACTCGACTACCTATTTTAACGGCCGATGAAAAAGAATTTGACGTTAAGATTATTGTTACTGGCGATCGTAATCAATTGGCCGACCTTGAGTATGTTGACGAAGATTTTTCAACCGGCCTAACGATGTATACCGAAGTTGAAGAAGATATCCACTTATCTGCAAGTAACTTAGAGTTGTATGTAGGTTTGGTGAATTGGATTTGTTCGGAGTACGGTTTCCCATCGTTGGATGAAGGTGCTTTTCAACGGTTACTATTAGCAGGCATGCGTTTAACTGAGGACCAACATTATTTGCCTTTAGGTGTGATGTGGCATTGCCAACTACTTAGCTTAGCTGCTCAGTTTAGCGATCAAAATATCATTGATTATGTGGCGATAGATAAAGCCATCGACGATAAATATTATCGAGAGTCTTACCTTCCTCAACGTGCAGTTTATGACATTCTTGATGGTCAGGTCATCATTGAGACTACTGGCGAACAAGTCGGCCAAATTAACGGACTCACGGTTATTGATATGGCCGGGCATCCTGTCTCTTATGGCGAGCCAGCGCGAATTTCATGTGTTATTCACTTTGGAGATGGTGACATTTCCGATGTTGAGCGCAAAGCTGAACTTGGAGGCAATCTTCATGCGAAAGGCATGATGATCATGCAAGCATTTCTAAGCTCTGCTTTGAATTTGGATGAGCCACTGCCTTACTCTGCGTCTATTGTTTTCGAGCAATCCTATAGTGAAGTTGATGGTGATAGTGCTTCATTGGCAGAGTTATGCTGTTTGGTAAGTGCACTCTCTGAATCACCGGTTAATCAACAAATCGCGGTGACTGGCGCGGTGGACCAATTTGGTCGAGTACAAGCGGTAGGCGGTTTAAATGAGAAGATCGAAGGTTTCTATCAAGTTTGTAAACACCAAGGCTTCACTGGTCATCAAGGCGTTATTATGCCTAAATCGAACTTGAAGCACCTTGCTTTACATAAAGATGTCATAGAAAGCATTAAGAATGGTGAGTTCCATATTTGGTCTGTTTCTACCGTTGATGAAGCAATACCAATTCTAATGGGCAAACCATTCAGAGGCGAAGATGATAGCGTCATCGGCAAGATCGCCGAACGTATTGAAAATTTTGAAAGACATGAGCATCCAGAAGGAATTGTGCAGCGCATCAAAAACTGGTTTGTCTAGTACTGATCGGAGTTGTTTAGCGTACACGTGTTCACTAACATGCATCTGTCAAAAATTGGAGTAATTGATAATGCAAAACAAACGTGATTCTTACAACCGTGATGATCTTCTTGCTTCTAGCCAAGGCGAGCTTTTTGGTCCGGGTTACCCACAGCTTCCTGCACCAAACATGCTAATGATGGACCGAGTTACTAAAATGTCTGAAACAGAAGGTGATTTTGGTAAAGGTTTAATTCTTGCAGAGTTGGATATTACTCCAGATCTTTGGTTCTTCGATTGTCACTTCCCTGGTGACCCAGTAATGCCAGGCTGTCTCGGTCTAGATGCCATGTGGCAGTTAGTAGGCTTCTTCTTAGGTTGGGTCGGCGGCAAAGGCAAAGGTCGAGCTCTTGGCGTTGGTGAAGTGAAGTTTACTGGCCAAATTCTGCCAACTGCTAAGAAAGTAACGTACGAAATTCATATGAAGCGCGTTGTGAACCGTAAACTAGTGATGGGGTTAGCAGATGGCCGCGTATGCGTTGACGGCAAAGAAATTTATGTTGCGAAGGATCTTAAAGTTGGCTTGTTCCAAGATACTTCGAGCTTCTAGTTCCCCTTCTCTATAAATTTTTAAAGCCCCTATCTGGGGCTTTTTATGCTTGGTAATTACGAGAAAAGGCTCTCTAAGAGCCCTTTCGAATCCTTCTGTTGTATGTGGAGAGTTATTTATAGAGACCAGATTGTTTTTCATCTCTGGCATCACGCCAACCACCTAACCAATACGACCGAGCGTCTACTTGTTGATACGGGCAAGCCTCTTGAGACCTTCCATTCAACCCAGCTTTATAGCCTTGAGATTGAGCTCGTTCTAGGCGATCACGCTTTTGTCTCTTCATAGTTAATTCCTCATACAGGTCCATTTACTAACGTACAGCTGTTATTGTGAAACTTTAATGGAGTTTTTATGACTCCACTTATAAGAATCGATCAAATTGCGCGATTTCTCAAGGCATAAAAAAAGCAGAGGCTCAATTCTGTGAGCCTCTGCTTGAATTAAAAATTACTGACTATTTTCTACGGAACCCAAACAAACCAAGCATGGTCAAAGCTAACCAACCAAGGCCTGCGCCTTGACGTTCCGCTGCTGCTTCTTCAACACTTCGTGGTTGAATATTAGCTTTAGTTGCACCTGGAATCGGCTTAAGCTTGACTGCAACGATTTTCTCTTCACCGCTACTACAGAAAGAGTTGTGAGCCGTTGTGTCGTAACCGCCTGCGCACTTCATTGCTGTCGCTGAGATAACGCCGGCATCGTTGATATCTGAAGCATTAATGATACGGAACTCGTTGTTGCTGTCAGAAATATCTCTAGCGCTTGCGCTCTGATCGTTTGCACCGTTGGTAAGATCGTCGAGGAACCACGCTTTGCCATCGAAGATTTCTTTAGCACGCTCACTAACTGTTCCACCTTGAGCATATGGATAGATAAATCCACGCTTACGACGAGGTTTGCCATCATCTTCACGGGTAGATTCCACATCTAACTGACCCACAATTTCGTTGTAAGCGTTTATACCACCCATTTTACCGCCCGCACCGTTGAAGAAGATGCCCGTCGTTGGGTAAATAGCACTGAGAGATGCAGAGCGAACATCATCAACAATAAACAAACGATTTGGCGCAGAACCCGTTGGCATCAAGTATCCACCGGAACGTTTTGCTTCACCGATAGCTACGAAGTTTGAGTTTACATCAGTAAGTCTAGAGTTGAGGTGAACTGTTTCATCGCCCTCTTTTTGTCTCGCTCCTGCAACCACTTTGCTTTCCCAGGTGACGTTGGCAATGGAGGTTTCCGATTCTAACTTGCCAACAAATACGGTCGCGTTTAGATAATTGTCATTGGCATATGTGTTGTAACCAACGCCATACACTGTCGTACCATCTACTACGAGATCACGCATGCTCCCTTGAGCAAGTCTTTCGCCGTCTTTTGACGTCCCACTTTGCCAAGGAACTTCACTGATAACTTTAGTTTGATCCCAAATAGCGGCTTTAGAGGTATGGTGAGTGCCATTAGTATTACTTGCAGTTCTGGATACGCTTCCAACCGTAAACACACCATCCGTATTCCATGCGTGGCTTTCTACTACACTCGCTTCGCCATCTGCAGTAACAATATTTGGAAGAACGGGAGCTACGATGGTATTGCGAGTTTTTAGAGAAGATGAGTCTTCTTTGATACTCTGGTTACCGACCGCCTTACCGTCAGCAGTTAGGCTATTGATGATATTGTTGTATTCGTTTACGTACGCGCTACTGTCATTTTCGACAAATGCTTTAGCATTTGGGGTGAAATCTCTACTTAGCTCTTTACTCCATGGAGTCCAGTTTACTGAAGCCCATGATTCACAGGTAGAATAGCGAAGTTGGTTAAAACAGTAGCGCTCAAAGTCCTTATACTCTTGGATGTAGTAAAACCCAGCATCCATCGCAAAAGGGATTTCTTCGCGGTAGCTATTACCATCAACTTCTTGGCTTGCAGATATTGGTGTCGTACGTGTTTCAACAGCAAGCTTAAATTGCTCTGGAGTGCAGTTTGCCGTCGCATCAAAGCAACCTAGGGCAAATGGAGAGTCTGTTGACGCATCGATTACATCACCCTGTTGAATGGCAACACCATAAGCGGTTTGATAATCAACAACATCGCCGTTCACTTCTGGCGATACTTCGATGACTTGATACAATGCTGCGTTTGCGTTCATTGCGGTACCCACCATCAAAGCGACAGCGGTTAACTTGAATTTGTTACTACAATTCATTGAATTCTTAACTATCCTGTTGCATTGCTTCGAGTTCTTCCCATCTCTCGAATGCGATTTCTAACTCCTGCTCTAAAGCAGCAAGTTGTTCCAATACCGGTTGAGTCTGCTCTACTGGCTTAGCGAAAAACTCAGGGTCATTCACTTGTTCTTGCAGAGTTTCAATATCCGATTCTAACTGTTCTAGCTTAGCTGGAAGAGCTTCTAATTCTCTTTGCAGCTTATACGATAACTTCTTAGAGTTGTTCTTAGGTTGAGTTGTTTTGGGAGTTTCCTCAACCACTTTCTCTTTTTTCGCTGGTTTTTCCGTCGAAAAACGAACTGCAAGTGCTTGATCACGTTGCTGCTTCGCATCATGATAACCACCCACGAACTCTTCGATTACACCGTCACCTTCAAAAATCCAGCTAGTCGTTACTGTATTATCAACAAATTCACGGTCGTGACTTACTAACAGCAACGTACCCTGATAATTGGCAAGCATTTCTTCTAAAAGTTCCAACGTTTCTATATCCAAATCGTTGGTTGGCTCATCAAGAATAAGTAAGTTATTAGGTTTCAGTAAGATACGAGCGAGCAACAATCGGTTTTTTTCACCACCAGATAAGGCTTTAACTGGAGTGCGGGCACGCTTTGGTGCAAACAGAAAATCTTGAAGATAGCTTAAAGCGTGACGCTGACGACCACCTACCATTACTTCCTGCTTACCGTCCGCTAAGTTGTCGATAACAGTTTTCTCAGGATCGAGGATCTCACGGTATTGATCGAAGTAAGCGACTTCAAGCTTGGTACCGCAATGTAAGCGACCCGATTGAGCTTCGAGTTGCCCTAGTAATAACTTCAGTACGGTACTTTTACCACAGCCATTTGGACCAATAAGGGCAATACGATCGCCGCGCATGATGTTGAAGCTGAAGTTATCAACAATTTGCTTACCGTCGTAAGCAAAAGACACATTCTCTGCTTCAAAGACGATTTTGCCTGAGCGTGAAGCATCATCGATATTGAGATTAACTTTACCCTGCACTTCTCTGCGGTCGCGACGCTCTTCACGAAGTTTCTTAAGTGCACGCACTCGTCCTTCATTACGAGTACGGCGCGCTTTAATACCTTGGCGAATCCACACTTCTTCTTGAGCCAGTTTCTTGTCGAACTCAGCGTTTTGCATCTCTTCAACACGAAGCATCTCTTCTTTCTCAAGCAAGTAATTGTCGTAATCACCAGGGAAAGAGGAAAGTTGCCCGCGGTCTAAGTCGACAATACGTGTCGCCATAGATTTAATGAATGCGCGGTCGTGGGAAATGAAGATAATCGAACCTTTGAAATCTTTCAGGAAGTTCTCTAGCCATTCAATGGTTGTGACGTCCAAATGGTTGGTTGGTTCGTCAAGTAGTAATACATCAGGGTCACAAACTAGAGCGCGAGCTAATGCCGCCTTGCGTTGCCAGCCGCCAGATAAGTCACGAAGTAAGGTGTCTGGACTTAACTTTAGGGCACTAAGTACGTTTTTAACTCGGTCATCAAAACGCCACGCATTTGAATGATCCAATTGCTCTTGAATTTTTGCTAAGCGGTTGATGTTCTTTTCGCTTGGGTCTTGCGCAACAAGATCAAGAAGATCATGGTAGATCTTAAGCTGTTCGCCAATTTCCGCTAAGCCACCAGAGACATACTCATAAACAGTACCTTCTTGGTTGCGCGGTGGATCTTGCTCCAAACGAGAAACAATAACGTCTTGTGTTATTTGAATTTTGCCGTCGTCCAGTAAGATGTCGCCAGCAAGTACTTTCATCAACGTTGACTTACCGGCACCGTTTCGCCCTACTAAACAAACACGCTCATTTTCCTGCAAAGCAAACTCTGCGCGGTCTAATAGCGGATGATCACCGAAAGCAAGTTGCGCGTTATGAATGGTAAGTAATGCCATTATTTTCCAACCAATTTTTGAGTTCATCTAAATCGAACGGCCAGTTCAACTCAGAATCTTGATATTTTAATACGGGAACCGTTACACCGTAACGAGAAAACAGTTCATCATCGAATGCGATATCGATAATATCTGTTTGTTCCGCCAGGCCGACCTGGCTTACTAGAGCAAATGCCATCTCACAAAGATGGCACCCCTCTGTGCTATACAATGTCAGCACTTATACGTCCTTATACTCCATCGTTTCTTTACTCTGCGTGTGTCACTAACCAGCAGTTATGGATGTGTTTGTTTCGAGAAAAATCCAAAGGCAAAGTTTGCGATGAAATATTCTGAGCTTTTAGTCCTAGCTCAGCCAACCCTTCTTCATCCATCTTAAAGTGACGTTTATTGTTCGAGAACACAATCGTACCGCCTGCTCGTAACAAACGTTTCAAGTTAGTCATTAGCTTGATATGGTCACGTTGCACGTCGAATGACGTTTCCATACGTTTTGAGTTTGAAAACGTCGGTGGATCAATAAAGATAAGGTCGTATTCGCCTTTTGCATTTTCAAGCCACTGCAGACAATCAGCTTGCTCAAAGCGATGTTGGCGTCCAATACAACCATTCAACTGCATATTGTCTTTTGCCCAGTTCAGGTAAGTGTTTGACATGTCTACTGTCGTTGTTGAACGAGCTCCGCCAACTGCCGCGTGTACTGTTGCACTACCTGTGTAAGCAAATAGGTTCAAGAAATCTTTGCCTTGAGCCATTTCGCCTAAGCGACGACGTGTGATCTTATGATCTAGGAATAGTCCCGTATCAAGATAGTCGTGCAAATTCACGATCAGCTTCACGCCGTACTCGTTCACCTCTAACGTTTCAGATACCTGACCCAACTTTTGATATTGGCTGCGACCTTTCTGCTTTTCACGAACTTTAAGGACAACTTTGTTCGCTTCTACGCCTGTCACTTGAATCGTTGCACGAATGATATCCGTCAAACGGCGTTTCGCTTTCTCTTCAGGGATATTTTTAGGTGCTGCGTATTCTTGAATCACGATTTGATCGCCATATACGTCAATCGCTACGTTATATTCAGGAAGGTCTGCGTCATAGATGCGGTAGCAATCTAATTTCTCTTTACGAGCCCATTTGCCAATTTTGCCAATGTTTTTCTTCAAACGGTTTGAAAAATCAGGAGCAATTTGAGTATTGGTATCTGCACCTTTTACTTCATCGGCACTACGCTCTGCGATGCTGTAGTTTTTTTGGTGACACGGTAACGCACCATTATTTAATTTGAATTGCTTATCTGCGCGCATGCGAAGACAGCTCAGCAACTCATCTGAACTAGAGAAGATAGACGCTTTGCAGCCACCAAATTCTGCTTTCAATTGGCCACCAAACGCGGTGTAAAGCGCAATCAGACCTGGCTCTGTACCCAAACGTTCGCCGTAAGGTGGGTTAGATACAATCACACCATTTTCAAAACCTGAAGGTCGCGTAATAGTTGCCGCATCGCCTTGAGCAAACTCAATCAGTTCTTCAACCCCTGCTCTGCGAGCGTTCTCTTGTGCAACTTTCAGAACTTTCGGGTCGTTATCGAAGCCAAAAAACTTAGCGTCAACTTTCTTGACGCCGCGTCTAGCCTGAACGTTTGCTTCTGATTTGATTTCAGCCCATGTATCTGGCTCAAAGTCTTCAAGTGATTCAAAGCACCATTGCTTTCGTTTTACACCAGGAGCCATATTTGCAGCCATCATTGCCGCTTCAATCAGTAACGTACCAGAACCACACATTGGATCGAGAAGTGGCTGATAACCGTCCCAACCACAACGCATAATGATCGCCGCTGCTAATGTTTCACGAAGTGGTGCACGGCCAGATTCCGGACGGTAGCCACGTTGATGAAGGCCACTGCCTACCATATCAACACCTAAGATAGCTTTATCTTTGTGAAGGCGAACATGAACGCGAATATCAGGACGTTCTTTGCTGATGTTTGGTCGAGGTAAGCCTTTCTTCTCAAAGCAATCAACGATGCCATCTTTTACTTTCATCGCGCCGTACTGACTGTTGCGGATCTCGCGGTTGGTACCGTTAAAGTCCACAACGAAACGCTTAGAACTGTGGAATTGATTCACCCAGTTAATTGACGAAGTAGATAGGTATAGATCCATGTCGTCGTTACAAGTGAATTCAGATAAAACACGTACAAATCGTGATGCCAAGCGGCTCCACAAACAACAACGATAGATTTGCTCATTCGTGGCTTTAAATTTTACGCCCGCCTGTACTGGTTTCGCGTTTTCAATGCCTAGTTTAGTCAGTTCTTCAACAAGCAGGTTTTCCATGCCGTTTGAAGTTACCGCGAGATATTGATTCATAGTGTTCTTTCGTTAATAAAAAATGGCCTTAATTATACCTGACTTTACGATCAATGCCTCGTTTTTAAAGGCGTTTTTAGTTTCACCAGAGCAAACAATCACCAATCACTTGATCTGAAACTTCCTACATTTCGAGCTGAGCATTTCTTTTCCCATTCTTTTAGCTAACCAAAAACCTTGCCTTAAAGAAGAAGTGAATACTTATTTACCTTAAAATTGGTATATACCAATAGTAAAATTATGTTGTAATTTACTTACCAATTGCATGTATTGGGGAAGAAATGGGGGAATGTTAGGCGATAAGTTGCCTAATATTAGTGATCGCTAAGATTAAAAAAGTGGAATAAAAGTGACCAGCTTCATAGTTATGTGCTTAACAACGCAGTGATTTCAGCCGATTAATAAAGGTATTTGAAAGGAGAAGGATAAAAAAAATCGACCTGAGGCGGTCGATTAAGGCAAACAAAGGAACGAAATAAAGAAAACTTAAAGAGGTTTAACCCACCATAGCCATTGGAGCCATGACAAATAAATGATTCGCACAAACCATTCTGTCGTGCATAACTTTTATTGGTTGTCCAAACTGCAGCGTTTTATGGCCATCCAGAATGAACTCTTCTTGACCGACATACGCGCATAAGCTTGAAGCTTCGCCAGGTTCTAAAACGATGAAAACCCCTTCAGAATAGCGGTTAGATAGAAATACCATGTCCCCTTCTTCTGGTTCGTGCCCTGTTGATTGAGCATCGAAGAACCAACTCTTAGGCTGGACTGGTTTATGGAAGCGTTTCGCAGCTACACAGTAAAGTGTTAGCTCGGCCTGACGGTACTCATTGATATCGAGACAGCGAATGCGTTCATTAAACGTTTGAAACGCACTAGCATCGTCGACTGTAAATTCGTTTTTTGAGAAGGCACAGTTGACCAACAGCTTACGGGATAGATTGGTTTGGAAAATCATTTCCTCCCCCAGATCCAGCATTAAGCAAGCTTTGTGCTCGTCAAAATACCAATTCCATTTGTCGCTGGGTTTAAGCATTATTCCGTTCTCTCTTGACTAGTGAATCAATGGTAAAGAGGTAAGACGCTTAATTACCTACTCATGATTTTCTAAATTTTACAAACGAACGGACAAAAAAAAAGAGGAAACGAGTTCCTCTTTTTTCTGAAATAAGCGTTGAATTCTCAGCGATTTATTTGATGAGTGCTACAGATTTTTAACAATATCGCGTACTAGGCCAGGACCATGGTAGATAAAGCCAGTATAAACTTGTACGAGTTGAGCGCCTGCCATCATTTTCTCTTTTGCAGCAACATAAGAGTCAATGCCGCCAACACCGATGATAGGAAGTTTGTCACCCAATGCTTCGTGCAATTTGCGAACAACTTCTGTTGAACGAGATTGCACCGGACGACCGCTTAAACCACCCGCTTCATTTGCGTGTTTCATACCTTCAACTACTGTTCGATCCAGTGTAGTGTTTGTTGCAATAACACCATCGATATTGTTTTTCAGTAGTGATTCACAAATCTGAGTGATTTCATCATCGCTCAAATCAGGGGCAATCTTAAGTGCTAGTGGAACGTACTTGCCGTGTTTTTCTGCAAGCTCTGATTGTTTCGCTTTAAGCTCTGATAGTAACTCGTCGAGTGCTTCACCGTATTGTAGAGAGCGAAGTCCCGGAGTGTTTGGAGAAGAAATGTTTACAGCGATGTAACCAGCGTATTCGTACACTTTCTCCATACAAATCAAGTAGTCCTCTGCCCCGTTCTCGATTGGTGTATCTTTGTTTTTACCAATGTTGATACCAAGAACACAGTTGAACTTTGCTTTTTTCACATTCTCAACCAGATGATCCACACCTAAGTTGTTAAAGCCCATTCGGTTGATGATGCCTTCGGCTTCAACCAAGCGGAACAAACGCGGTTTGTCATTACCTGGCTGAGGACGAGGAGTCACTGTGCCAACTTCAACAAAGCCAAATCCCATCGCATCGAATGCTTCAATACATTCCCCGTTTTTATCCAAACCAGCAGCAAGACCCACTGGGTTACGGAATGTTAACCCCATGCATTCTACTGGACGGTTAGGTAATTGCTGACGATAGAAAAGATCGAGTGGTGTGCCGTTAAAGCGTTGGAAGTTCTTGATTGCAAGATCATGTGCCTTTTCGGCATCAAGTTGGAAAAAGCCAGTTCTGGCTAGACGGTAAAGCATTGTGCCTCCGAAAGAAAAAAGCCCCGTGTAAACGGGTCAATATTATTTACTGTTTTTTATTGTAATTCAATGAAAATGAACGAATTAAGTAAAATTGCATATTGAGTTAGAAGTTTTTTCATAAAAACAAAGAATTAGAGATTTTTTGCCGCATTGAAATATCCAGTATCTAATGGAAAAGCAATCGATTTCAACAGAAGTTAAGTTTTAAAATCCAGTTACAATGTCACGGAATTGGTGATTGCGGATACAAAAAAGCCTCGCATTTACGAGGCTTTTTCTAATAAGTTAACTCACCTACTCGTTTGAAGAGCAATTTAAATTAAGCAGTACCAGTTCACGAAGAGCTACCGAGAATTTGGCAAATTCATGTACAGAACCGACTTTGAACTCATTAAGGATGCTTTCCCAACGATGAAGTGATTGTTCGTTTGCTTCCATCCACTCTTCGAGCGCTTGCATTACATCAAGATCTTCGCTTGCACACGCACAGTTGAGAACTTGCGCTGTCAACTGACGTTGTTGCCAATCTAGGTCTTCTCGGAATGCCGCGCGAGCTAGAGCTTGCCAGTTGTTGTCGACAGCTTGGCTATTGATTTGTTTCAAGAACCAGTGCAACGACAAGCGATCGCCAAGGTTGAAGTATAGCTTCGATGCTTGTTCAACTGTTTTGCCAGTTTCACTTGCAACCGATGAAATATCCAGTGCCGATTGAAGGCTCGATAGACGTGCTACTTGATGGGCGAGTTTTTCTTCTACCCCACGCTCCATCCATGTTTGAGCCAACTCATTGTGCTCTTCCACTTCAGATTCAACCAGCATGCTATCAAGAGTTTCAGCAATAACATTCACATCTTGTTTGTAGATTGCAATCAACTCACCAACGGTAGATTTACCGCTGCGATTACGCAGTAACCAACGAGCAATACGACGTAGTGCGCGGCGTACGTAGAACATGATCTCGTACTGTGCATCTGCCGTTGCAACGTTGTCTAACGCGCGAGTTTGCTTAAGAATTTCAGCAAGATCAAATATTTCACGAGCTGCACTGTAAGCATTGGCAATATCAACAACACTTGCGCCCGTCTCTTCTTGAAGACGAGTGACGAAATTACAGCCCATTTCGTTAACCATTTGGTTTGCTAGCGCAGTCGCGATAATTTCTGCACGTAGCGGATGGTTAACCATTTGATCTTTATAGTTACGGCGTAACTCACTTGGGAAGTACTCAACCAGTTGTTTCGCATGGAATTCATCATTTGCAATGTCATCCGTCACGAGCTGCTGTTTCAGAACCATTTTGCCGTAAGCGACAAGTACCGATAGCTCAGGACGAGTAAGACCTAGGCCCTGTTTTTCGCGTTCCAGCAACGTTTCATCATCAGGAATGTACTCAAGTGCACGGTCCAAGTACCCTGCTTTTTCCATTGTGTGGATGAAACGAATCTGTTCTTTAACGATGCCAACGCCTTGTTGCTCTGTCACTGAAATGGACTCAGATTGACGGTATGCATCATCCAGAACGATTTCACCGACCTCTTCTTCCATAGATTCAAGAATTTGGTTGCGTTGTTTAACGGTAAGATCGCCATTTGAAACCAGTCCGTTCAAGAAGATCTTAATGTTTACTTCGTTATCCGAGCAGTCTACACCGCCAACATTGTCAACAAAGTCGGTGTTAACTCGACCACCGTTTAGTGCGTACTCGATACGACCAAGCTGAGTCATACCTAAGTTACCACCTTCACCAACCACTTTTGCACGCAGCTCACGACCATCAACACGAAGCTGGTCATTTGCTCGGTCGCCAACGTCTGTATGCGTTTCAGTCGAAGCTTTAACGTAAGTACCGATACCACCGTTCCAAAGTAGATCCACTTTCATTTTTAGGATCATCTTAATCAGATCGTTTGGTGCTACGGATGCCTTCTTGGTGCCCAACATTTTTTGGATTTCAGGCGTTAGTTGGATCGATTTTGCACGACGTGAGAACACGCCACCACCTTGCGAGATCAACTCGGCGTTGTAATCTTCCCAACTTGATCTTGGAAGATTAAACAAGCGGTTACGCTCTTCCCAGCTGGTGGCTGAATCTGGGTTTGGATCAATAAAGATGTGCATGTGGTTAAACGCAGCTTGTAAACGAATGTGCTTAGATAGCAGCATACCGTTACCAAACACATCACCAGCCATATCGCCTACACCGATTGCGGTAAAGTCAGTCGTTTGACAGTTGATGCCCATTTCACGGAAATGACGTTTAACTGATTCCCAACCACCTTTTGCAGTGATACCCATTGCTTTGTGGTCGTAACCGTTTGAACCACCTGAAGCAAACGCATCGCCAAGCCAGAAGTTGTATTCTGCTGAGACTGAGTTCGCCAAGTCAGAGAATGTCGCCGTGCCTTTGTCGGCAGCAACCACTAGGTATGGGTCATCTTCATCGTGACGAATTACGTTTTGTGGTGGAATCACCTCGCCTTCAATGATGTTGTCAGAAACATCAAGCAACGCGCGAATGAACTGTTTATAGCAGCGTTGACCTTCTGCAAAGATTTCATCACGAGTGGTCAGAGACGGCTGACGCTTACAAACGAAACCACCTTTCGCCCCAACTGGAACAATAACGGTGTTCTTAACTTGCTGAGCTTTTACAAGACCAAGAATTTCTGTACGGAAATCTTCTTGACGATCTGACCAACGTAAGCCACCACGTGCAACTTTACCGCCACGAAGGTGAACACCCTCAATGTCTGGCGCGTAGACGAAAATCTCAAAAGCAGGAACTGGCTGAGGAATCTCTGGGATTTCGCTTGGTTTCATCTTCAAAGATAGCCAAGGCTTCGACTGCTTGTTTTCGTCCAACTGGTAGTAGTTAGTACGCAGCGTTGCCATGATCATATCCATGTAACGACGAATAATACGATCATCATCTAGGCTTTCTACACGATCCAGTTGTTCAGTCAGCTTCTTAATCAGATCACTTTGGCCTTTTTCGCTGCCTTTATGTTTTGGATCGAAACGTTTAGCAAATAGGTTAACCAAGCCAGTAGCTAAATCAGGGTAATGGCTTAGTGTATCTTCAATGTATTGTTGGCTGAATGGGAAACCAACTTGACGCATGTAGCGCGCGTAAGCACGTAGAATCGAGATTTCACGACCAGATAACGAAGCACCCAGTACCAAACGGTTAAAACCATCACTTTCTAGATCCCCTGCCCAAATCGCTGCAAATGCTTGTTGGAAACGATCACGAGCTTCGCGAAGATCAACGGTTTTTTCGCTCTTATGCAGCATTGAGAAATCTAGGATCCAGAATGTCTGGCCATTGTTTTTCTCGATCTCGTAAGGAGATTCACCAATCACGCGTAGACCCAAGTTTTCCAACATTGGCATTACGTCTGATAGATGGATTGGCTCGTCACGATGGTAAAGTTTTAAGCGAACCGCTTTCGAATCCGTTGCAACTTCCTGCGGACGGTAGAAAAGCATGCCAAGTTTGTTGTCGTCACTCAGTGCTTCAAGGCGCTCAATGTCTGCAACAGCAGAACCAGGCATCATGTCTTCTTTGTATGAACGAGGGAACGCGCTCATGTACTCTTTCGATAGTGGTAGACCTTTGCTTTCACCAAAGTTAGCAATGATCGACTCTTTTAATCTGTCGTCCCAAGAGGTAGAAACTTCCATTAAATTCTGCTCGATTTTTTTCACGTCTACATCAATGTTGTTATTGTCTACACGAACAATGTAATGCGTTCTTGCCAATGGGCTTTCAGAGAAGAACGTCGTGAATTCAACTTCTTGTTCACAACCAAAATACTGCTTAAGAATGCGTTGAGTTTGGCGGCGGAGTTCTGTGTTGTAACGGTCTTTCGTCACGTACACCATGCAGCTGAAGAAACGACCGAACGGGTCTTTACGTACGAACAAACGTAGTAAGTCACGGTCTTGCATTTGTACTACGCCCATGCCGACTTCAAGCAAATCTTCTTCGTTCGCTTGTAGTAGTTCATCACGTGGGTAGTTTTCAAGAATATTATGCAGAGCTTTGTAGGAGTATGAGCCGCGGCGGTAACCACTTGCTTCCAAGATACGATCTACTTTTTCTCGAATTAAAGGAATGCTGTGAACAGCTTGGTTGTATACCGCGGATGTGTACAAACCAGTGAAGCGGTGCTCGCCAATTACTTTGCCATTTTCATCGAACTTTTTGATGCCGATGTAGTCAGTGTAAGCAGGACGGTGGATACGAGACGCTTGATTGCCTTTCGTAATGATCAAAGCGTAAGGTTTTTTCGCTTCTAGTCTTGCAGAATCAGACAACTCAGACAACTTAACGCTGCGAATGCGCTTTTCATCAGCAAACAGACCTAGGCCTTTTTCTTTTGCTGGTCGTAGTTCCGTATCACCGTTTATTTCCGCTAA
This sequence comes from Vibrio sp. S457-15, assembly GCF_000960545.1. NCBI lineage: Bacteria > Pseudomonadati > Pseudomonadota > Gammaproteobacteria > Vibrionales > Vibrionaceae > Vibrio > Vibrio sp. S457-15. The sequence goes on from NZ_JYOQ01000180.1 coordinate 213,220, forward strand.
GTCATAATCTTTGTAACCCATAAAGGTAAAATTATGATCACCAAGCCAACGTAAAAATGCGATGGTTTCATCCAAACGATCGGTTTTCATCGAAACACGATCTTTGTTTTTTTCAAGATCATCTGTAACGATCTTGAGTTTGTCGACCATTGGCTGCCAGTCATTTACGACTAGACGTGTATCAGACAGGATGTTCAGTAACTCCTCTTTAAGAGCTTGCATCTCTTCTTTACTTGTTAGGCGGTCAACTTCGATGTGGAATAGTGATTGAAGAACACCACCCTCACCGTTCACTTCTGTTACTTGGCCTTTTTTATCACGCTCTAGCTGAGTTGGATTATTGAGCATTAAATGGCAAACAAGATCTAAGCGCGCTAGCGCCATCTTGATTGAATCCACTAAGAATGGACTATCTGGAACAACAACTTCTACGATTGTGTGTGTGGATTGCCAGCCTTGACGACTTACGGTCGGGTTAAACACGCGGACCGAGATATCTTCTGGTTTTTTTTCGTTTATGTGGTGCCAGAGGCTGACAACAGCACCATAGAGGTCGGATTCGTTTCGCTGAATCAAGTCATCATCAGCAATGTTACTAAATAAGTGTTGAGCAAGTTTAGTTACAAGCGTTTGGTGAGAAAGCTCGAGTTTGTCTTGAATCAGTTGGTAAACCTTTTCAAGCAGAACCGGCACTACATTTTCACGCGCGGTCATATTCACACTCCACATTAGAATTGTTGTTTTGTAGGGGGACTTAGTAACAGGGTTGTTACCCTAGAAACTAAGCATAGGTAATGCATGCACTCATTGTAAAAGCATAATTACAAATGTTTAACAACTATTCGCTGTGGTAGGAGGTGAAATGTCTGATTCTGTGACTAAGATTCCTATTTAACTCTCTGCAAATACAAAGCATCACAGAGTTTCTAACTTTAGAAACTTGTTATTTTGGTCAGTTGTTAGCCTAAATTGCCCTCTCACCCCTAATTGGCTAAGAAATGGTCTAAATTTGGCTGCAGGAAGTTGTAGCCTTAAGCCGTTGTTTGTTATGACTTGAACGGAACTTGCGGCGCCCGAGTAATGGGACAGAAATGTTTGATAAGGAATATTCAGCGTAAAGTAATAGTGCTTCATGAACTAGAAACGTTGTAGTAGATACAATTAGGGTGGTCATTGCGACCACCCTATTATTTTGACGACTATTCGTCTAGTGCTTTAGTCACTTTTTCAAACAGGTCTTTGGCAAGGTTATCCATTGCTTTTAGTTTTTCAAGTTCTGCACGAATCATTGCTTGGCGAGCTTCATCGTATTTACGGAACTTCAGCAGAGGATCAATCATGCGAGATGCAACTTGAGGGTTGGAGTCGTTCAACTGACGAAGAATTTCACCGGCAAATTGGTAACCAGAACCCGATTTGTCGTGGAAACGAACTGGGTTTGCTGCCAAGAACGAGCCAATTAAGCTGCGCGTACGGTTCGGGTTCTTCAAGCTGAACGCTTCGTGATTCATGGTTGCTTTCACTTTTTCAAGTGCATCTTCTGCTGGGTTAGTCCCCTGCAGTGCAAACCATTTATCCATAACTAAACCGTCATGTTTCCACTTATCGCTGTAATCAGCCATCAGCTCTTCACGACATTCCAGTTGAGCATTATTCGCTGCACTCATAGCTGCAATGGTATCGGTCATGTTATTGGCAGCTTCATACTGCGCTTTAACTAACGTGTTACCTTTGTCTGTATGAGCTAAGAACTGAAGACATTGATTACGCAACGCACGTTTGCCGATTGCTGCATGGTCGATGGTGTATTCGGCTTGTTTTAGCGTGTGGTAAGTGGCACTTAGTTCGTCTTCCAATGCGGCAGAAAGTGACACTGTAATGCTATTTAAAACCGTATCAACTGCATCTACATCAATCTGTTTGTACCAGCCTGTGATTTCATTGATAGATGGCAATGAGAAGACTTGAGCGATAAATGCAGGCTCTAAGTTTTCATCCAATAATACGCCGCGGAATGCATCGATAAGATCTTCTGAAAGTTGAACCTCACTGCCCGTTTGGACATTGGTGACATTTTGTCGAATGTACTTCGCTAATAGCATTTGACTTGCATCCCAACGAGCAAAATCGTTGGTTGCGTGCTTCATTAGGAAGATCAGTTCTGCGTCGCTGTAATCGTATTCCAATTTAACTGGCGCAGAGAACTCGCGTAACAATGAAGGCACTGGTTGCTCTACGACATTCTCGAACACAAATGTTTGTTTATCTTGCTTGATGTCCAAAACATTGTGAACTGATTCGCCGTTAATGATCAGTGGGATAACCTGACCTTTCGAATCATAAAGCTCGATATCGAATGGAATGTGCAGTGCTTGTTTTTCTGCTTGGTCTTGCGTTGCTTCAGTAAATTGCTCAACTGTTAGCGCGTAAGTTTTGGCTTCAGCGTTGTATTCGCTGTTTACACGAAGTGTTGGTGTACCAGATTGGCTATACCATAGACGGAATTGCTTAAGGTCAACGCCCGTTGCATCTTCCATTGCAGAAACGAAGTCTTCACATGTTGCCGCTGTACCGTCGTGACGCTCAAAGTAAAGCTTCATACCTTTTTGGAAGCCTTCCTCGCCAAGCAAAGTGTGGTACATACGAATCACTTCACTGCCCTTCTCATAAACGGTCAGTGTATAAAAGTTATTCATTTCAATAACTTTGTCAGGACGAATTGGGTGTGACATTGGGCTTGCATCTTCAGCAAACTGAGGGCCACGAATAATGCGCACGTTGTCGATTCGATTTACCGCACGTGAACCTAAGTCAGAAGAAAACTCTTGATCACGGAACACCGTCAAACCTTCTTTTAGGCTCAGCTGGAACCAATCACGGCAAGTCACGCGGTTGCCTGTCCAGTTATGGAAGTATTCATGGCCAATCACAGCTTCAATACCCAAGTAATCTCGGTCTGTCGCCGTTTCGTCATTCGCCAGAACAAACTTAGAGTTAAAGATATTTAGGCCTTTGTTCTCCATAGCGCCCATGTTGAAGAAATCAACCGCCACGATCATGTAAATATCGAGGTCGTATTCTAGACCAAAGCGTTCTTCGTCCCACTTCATTGAGTTGATTAGCGATGTCATCGCGTGACCCGCTCGGTCTAAGTTGCCTTTATCGACAAAGATTTCTAGGTCAACGTTGCGACCAGACATTGTGGTGTATTTATCGCGAAGAACATCAAAGTCACCAGCGACAAGCGCAAATAGATAAGCTGGTTTTGGATGTGGATCTTGCCATTGCACCCAATGACGACCGTTCTCTGCTTCGCCTTGTGCAATACGGTTACCATTGCTGAGCAAGTATGGATATGTTGCTTTATCTGCAATGACTTTGGTTGTGTATTTTGCCAGTACGTCTGGGCGATCTAAGTAATACGTGATGCGGCGGAAGCCTTCTGCTTCACACTGTGTACAGAATGCACCACCAGATTTGTACAGACCTTCAAGTGCGGTGTTGGCTTCAGGATCAATTTTAGTGATGATTTCAAGTTCGAACTCAGCAGGTAAGTCAGACAGTACTAGGGACGCCTCTTTTACTTCATGATGCGCCCAATCTTCGCCGTTCACCTTAACTGAACGAAGCTCTAACCCTTCACCATCCAGTTCTAGAGTCGTTGATTCACCCTTTTGAACTACTTTTGATAGTGCAGTAACGATGGTGTCGTTGTCGTAAAGATCAAACGTAAGATCAATCTCAGTAATTGTGTGGGATGGCGCTTGATAATCTTTACGATATTTTGCCTGGGGAGCTTGAGACATGTCCATAAATCCTTGTATGTCGAACTAAAAAATACCAGTTTACAGGTCTCAAACCCTTTAACTGGTATCACGATATAAGCTATTTGTATGGGTTGTGGTATCAGAATACAAGTCTTTCTATAAAAAAACGGAGCTTTTTGATGGTTAGCTCCGCTTTCTGATTAACATTTACTCAACATTAGAAGTTTACCGTATGAATACTCATTTATAGAATCAACAATATGAATTACTCATTGTGTGACTCGGTTGAGTACAGCATACATATCACCACTACTATCTTGGATGGTGAGTTCATTTTCTTTAAGTTTGTACGTTGTGCCCTGCTCGCCGTTTTCATACAAAAGAACTAAATACTCGTCTTCTGTGTAAAACACGCCTTGTTTAACGGACTCTTCACCTGCTTCGTTTGAGACACGGAACAAGAACACGAAGTCAGGCTGCAAAATCAGATCCATGTGGTTAATGTTATTTGCCATCAATCCATCGCCAGAGACATGAGAGCTTGACCAAATACCGGCTAGAGCGTTCGATAACCCTTTAGTAAAAGTGACACCGTTTAAATCCAAGGTATTGTGATTGTTTCGGTAAGCGTAAATTTGGGGCTCATCGGTATTCAATCCAAGAACAATTGTGTCTTCATTGGCGTTATACATACCTTCCCAGTGATCGACAGAATAATCTTTTTTCTGAATATCTATGGAGAATGTGTAATCAGAGCCTAAAGAAAGTTTGATCGCTCGGAAGTTTTCAGCCGATTCGTCAGGCCTCGGATTCATTAAATACCAATCCCCAATCAGAAACGGCGTATCAAAGTGACTAAGATCGTCTTCCTTTGTGTTTTCTCCAGCGAATACGCTTAAGCAGCAAAAGCTAAGCAAAATAAAGAACCATTTCATATCGGCATCCTTATCGTTTTCTTTTAGCTTAGGCATTGGTGCTCTATTTCGCGAAATATTTGATCTATATCACGTAAATTATTGCAGTAAAATAAGCGCACAACCGACTTTGTGCCGTCAACTTTGCAGGTTAAAAGGCATAAAAAAAGAGCGAACCCTTAGGACTCGCCCTTTTTGTACTGAATTGCCAGTGCTTATGACTGTTTTGGTGCTTTAAGCATATCAACCATAATCGCAACAGATTCATCTAAATAAACATCAGGTGCTTCGTAGTCTTTAGGCACATCATCCAAAGATTTGAATGTTTTCTTACCCAAAGCCGTTTGACGTTCATTAATACGTTTCAAACGTAATGCTTCTGCTTTATCCGACTCGTCTTTGCGGACTTTCTCGTTTAGAGACAACATGTTGTCGTCTTTTTCTTTACGATACTTCTCAATGTCTTCGTTAATGAAGCGGAATTCCATCTCATCAGCGATTCGCTTATTGTGAAGTTCTGTCAAGTTTGCAATCAACTTGTCGTTATCTGGAAATGTCTGATAAGTCGCCTTATCGATGCTATCCCAAGGCAGAGCATTGTCTTCAACACTTTCACCGGTTTCACTCGGATCAATTGGTGTTGGGTACGCAATGTCTGGCGCTACACCACGGTTCTGAGTACTGCCGCCATCGATGCGGTAGAACTTTTGAATCGTATATTGAACATAGCCAAGCTCTTTATCGAAAAGATCGTAGATATGATTCAATGAACGGTGCTGCTGAACCGTACCTTTACCAAACGAGTTTTCGCCAAGAATGACGGCGCGGTTGTAGTCTTGCATTGCAGCTGCGAAAATTTCAGATGCCGATGCACTGTAGCGGTTGATTAATACCGTCAAAGGACCATCGTAACTTACCAGTCCGTCGGTATCAGCATTAACTTTGATGCGGCCATAGCTGTCGCGCACTTGTACGACTGGGCCTTCTTTAATGAAGAGACCAGTAAGTGCTGTTGCTTCAGTAAGAGCACCACCACCGTTGTTACGTAAATCAACGATGATACCGTCAACATTCTTCGCTTTTAGGTCAGTAAGTAGCTTGTCTGTGTCTTGTGAAAGACCGACGTAAAAGCTTGGTACTTCAAGAACACCAATCTTTTTGCCGTCTTTCTCAATGATCTCAGACTTAACCGCTCGGTCTTCTAAACGAACTTTGTCGCGCACAATTGTGACAATGTAACTCTTTGCGTCATTACCTTCTGGCAAGATTTGTAGATTAACCTGTGTTCCTTTAGGACCTTTGATTAATTGAACTACATCATCCAGACGCCAGCCAATCACATCGACAATTTCTTCACCGTCTTGACCAACACCAATGATACGGTCCCCTTCACCAAGTTGCTTACTCTTAGACGCAGGGCCACCAACTACCAATGAACGAATAACAGTGTAGTCATCTGTCATTTGCAAAACGGCACCAATCCCTTCAAGAGACAGGTTCATTTCTGATTGGAATTGCTCGGCGTTACGAGGAGAAAGGTAACTAGTATGAGGATCGACCTGTCTTGCGAAGGCGTTCATATAAAGCTGAAACGCGTCTTCATTGTTGGTCTGTGTGATACGCTTCATCGCGTTGTTATAACGCTTCTCTAAAACTTCTTTAATTTCAGGCCATTCTTTGCCCGTCAGTTTTAGATTCAAAGCGTCATATTTCACGCGTTTGCGCCACAACTCATTAAGCTCAGCTTCATCCTTTGGCCATGCGGCTTCTGAACGATCTAGTTCAATCTCGTCTGCGTTATCAAACTTGATTTCTTTGTCGAGCAAAGTCATCGCGTAGGCGAAACGTTCAAAACGTTTTTGCATAGAAAGATTGTAAACATCAAAAGCAATCTTGTTGTTACCAGCTTTAAGCTGATCATCAAGTTCAATTGACCAATCTTTGAAGGAATCGATATCCGCTTGAGTGAAAATATTTCTATTGTAATCAAGCATTTCTACATAGCGTTCAAAGATCGCTTTAGAGAAATCATCGTTTAGATTGAAATGCTTATAATGAGAGCGGGTAAATCGAGAGGTGACTCGTTTGCTGGCTGTTTCGTGCTGAACTTCAGGAGCGAGAACCGGCAAGTCATCTTTATGTAGTTTGGCTTCGAGAGCCTGAGCTGATGCTGCTAGCCATAAGCTAGCAGCAATCAGGGTCACTTTTGAACGGCAATTCATGCGTAGGAGTATCTCCCTTATGCGCGCAAGTGCTCCGCTTTTACAACCATTTGTAGGCCGTTAGCAAGTTGAACACGTACATCATCCTTATTGATCTCAACAATGGTCGCTGCCATGTTTCCTTTGCCCATGTTCACGTTTACTGCATTGCCTACTGTGATTTCATCAGCATTTAGAGCGCGCGTTTCTACAGGCTTAGTTGGTTTTTGTACTTTTGGTTTGTTAGTACGGCGAGGCTGTTGAGGCTTTTTATTAGCCGCTGGTTTTGCTTTCGCCTTACCCTCTTCACGAGCTTTCTGTGCTTGTTCTTTACGACGAGCTTGAACTTTCGCTTTGCTTTCTGCAAGTGTCGCTTTAGCGTGTTCTACGTGTTCTTCTTCTAGTTCACCACAAGGGTTGCCATCTAGGTCAACACGTACCGCACCTGGTTTTACACCGTGTAGGTAACGCCATGATGAAGTGTACTGTCTTAACGCTGCACGAAGCTGAGTTTTGCTTACTTTTTCGTCTTCATTTAGACGTTCCGCAAGATCTTGAAAAATACCAATTTTCAGAGGTTTTGCTTCACCTTCTAAAGTAAAGCACTTAGGGAAACATTCAGCAATATATGCGATAACTTCTTTGCTGTTTTTTAACTTTTCAGTCATGAGGGTTCCTGATTTGAGCGGATTTCCGCGAAGCATTAAGAAAAATATTCTCGTATTATAGTGACATGCCAAGGAAAAACCACACTCGTGGGCTAATTTATGCGTCGTTCGCGTGTGAATTAAGCAGCTTTTCTACTTCTGACATAAAATGAGTGAGACCTTCCTCGTCTGTTTCATTGAATCGACCGATACTTGGGCTATCGATATCCAATACGCCAGCAACTTTTCCATTGATTGAAAACGGAATCACAATTTCAGAATTACTCGCAGCATCACATGCAATATGACCTTCAAATTCGTGAACATCGTATACTCTTTGAGTAGTATTTGTTTTTGCGGCTGTACCACAAACGCCTCGTCCCATTGGGATACGAACGCAAGCTGGTTTACCTTGGAATGGGCCTAATACAAGCTCATCCCCTTTTATTAGGTAGAAGCCTGCCCAGTTGAGGTCTTCAAGCTCCATAAATAGTAAAGAGCTTAGGTTCGCCAAGTTAGCGATAAAGTCTGGCTCAGATTCAATTAGGGCTACTGCTTGTTTGGTGAGTCGTTGGTATTGTTCTATGTTCATATTAACTTCCTACTTATTATTAAAGCTTCCATTCTCTTCGTATGGCGCTAAAATGCTGACCTACTTTAAAATAGGACTTATTCTCAATTACAATGATTCCGAAAAATGACACTATTAGCCGTTCTTGGTTGATAACACAAGTTAAAAAGCACAAGTCCAAGCTGATTTTAGCGAACTTGATTGCTATTGTGGCGACCTTGATTAGTGTTCCAATCCCTCTTCTTATGCCATTAATGGTTGATGAAGTGCTATTGGACAAACCTGCCTCTGGTCTTTCTGCCATGAACGCTGTGCTTCCTGAAGCGTGGCATACCCCAACTGGATATATCTTTTTCACGCTTTTTTTAGTTGTGCTCATGCGCGCAGCCAGCCAAGCGTTGAACATTGTTCAAAGTCGTCAATTCACACTGGTATCGAAAACCATTACGTTTGAGATGCGCAGTAAAATGATCGACAAATTGGGTCGAATCAGTATTCGTCAGTACGAAACCAAAGGCAGTGGAGGAATTAACGCCCACCTTATTACTGATATAGAAACCATCGATCAATTTGTTGGTTCGACACTCGCAAAGTTTGTTATCAGCTTTTTGACCGTAATAGGCACCGCTATCGTTCTGCTTTGGCTAGATTGGCGTCTGGGCTTATTTATTCTACTCGTAAACCCTATTGTCATTTATTTCTCTCGCAAACTTGGCAGTATGGTCAAGCATCTCAAGCGTAAAGAAAACCACTCGTTCGAAATTTTCCAAAACCGACTGGTAGAAACGTTGGATGGTATTTACCAGCTGCGCGCTGCCAATAAAGAGCGCGAATTTCTTCAGCAGCTAAAAGAGAGCGCCAATCAAGTCCGCGTCGATGCTGACAAATACGCCTGGCAATCAGAAGCGGCTGGTCGAGTTTCTTTCTTGCTCTTCTTAATCGGTTTTGAATTATTCCGTGCGGTTGCCATGTTAATGGTGATGTTTAGTGACCTAACAATTGGCCAAATTTTCGCTGTATTTGGTTATCTATGGTTTATGTTGTCCCCTGTTCAAGAGCTTCTTGGAATACAATTCTCTTGGTATAGCGCAAAAGCTGCATTGAAACGTATTAACGACCTTCTAGAGTTGGAAGAAGAAGATAGACCTGTCTCGAAGGTGAATCCTTTCAACGAAACACGCGAAGTCGATGTAAAAATCGAGCATGTGGATTTCTCATATAATAATGAGAACAAAGTGTTGGATGACCTGTCGTTACATATTCCAGCGGGCAAAAAAGTTGCGTTAGTGGGCGCGAGCGGCGGTGGTAAATCAACACTGATTCAACTGCTAATTGGTGTTTACCGACAGAACGCAGGTAGCATTCGTTTTAATGATGAGTTAACAGAAGATATTGGTTTTGAAGTGATCCGCGACAAAATTGCCGTGGTATTACAGCAACCTATACTATTTAACGACACCTTGAGGCATAATCTGACGCTCGGTGGTCACTTTGATGAAATGTCCTTGTGGAGAGCGCTCGAAGTTGCTCAATTACAAGATGTGATTTCTCAACTTAACCACGGTTTGGATACGCAAATTGGCCGCAACGGGATTCGTTTGTCCGGCGGACAACGCCAACGCCTAGCGATTGCACGTATGGTGTTAAGCAATCCTCAATTTGTTATTTTAGATGAAGCCACGTCTGCGCTCGATACTGCAACAGAAGCTGCACTACATAAAGCGCTAACAGAATTCCTACGTGGTCGAACAACCTTAATCGTCGCGCACCGTCTATCGGCAGTAAAACAAGCAGATTTGATCTATGTGCTTGAAGATGGGAAAGTGACACAAACAGGAACCCATGGTGAGCTCGTTGAGCAAGAAGGCTTATATCAAACCTTGTACGGGGGCATTCAGTCCCAAGCTTAAACCCTTCTTATTAGAGAGGTCTTTATGACCTCTCTGTCTAAGCATGCCATGCAACCTAATAGTGTGCGTTTATGCCAAGGTTGCGAACTCCCTGTCGATATTGTCGATTTACCTAACGGTAAAAATGCACATTGCCCACGCTGTGGCACGCAATTATATCGCGGAGGCAGCCCTAGCCTTTCTGGTAATTTAGCGGTTGCGATAACCTGTATCCTGCTATTTATTCCGTCGCACTTCTTTAACTTCATTAGCATCAGGCTTTTTGGTGTGATGATTCCCGCGACCTTACCCTCAGGGATGATCACCTTGATGGAAGAAGGCTTTGTTCTTCTTTCATTGTTAATTCTATTTTGTAGCTCACTTGCCCCATTGACCGTATGTGTTTCGGTCGTGACGGCACATATCTCATTGCATCAACGATGGTTTAAGGGGCTGCGCGTCTCACTGTGGCTGATTCAACATTTGAAACACTGGGTAATGTTGGATGTATTTTTGGTCAGCATTGCGATCTCTTGTTTTAAGCTTCAAGACTATTCAGATATTTTTGTTGGCCCGGGCTTGATTGGCTTGGTCTTGCTGCAAATATTTACTGTTCTTCTGGTATCACGCATCAGCGTTCGTCGTTATTGGGAAGCTTGGAAACCAGAAAACACGTACTCTTTCGAACACAAAGATGTGCATTGTCACGAGTGTCATCTCTCTCAACCTGAAGGTGAGCGTTGCCGACGTTGTCATCATGAGCTCTATCATCGTAAGCCAAACTCGATTCAAAAAACGTGGGCTTACCTAGTCGCGGCTACTATCGCGATTTTTCCTGCTAACCTTATTCCTATTTCGATTTTGATAACCAACGGTCAACGCCTTGAAGATACGATTTTCTCTGGTGTTGCGTCTTTGGTCAGAAGCGGAATGTATGGTATCGCCATTATTATTTTTGTTGCCAGTATCGTTGTGCCAGTCGTTAAAATCCTCGGCCTTGCCTATATTATGCTGTGCATCAAATTCAAGCGTTCGGTGTTTCGAAGACAACGAATGATGGTTTACTTTGCAGTAAAGTGGATCGGTAAATGGTCTGTCATGGACTTGTTTGTTATTTCTATCATGATGACCTTGGTCGATCGCGGTCAAATACTCGACTTTACGCCAGGTTACGGCGCGGTCGCGTTTGGTTTAGTCGTCGTGCTGACAATGTTAGCCGCAGAGAGTATTGACCCAAGGCTAATCTGGGATGAAGCCCCAAAACAATCAGAAAAAGAGTCAATTAATGAGTGATCAGAACAATTCTCAAACATCGTATGTGCCTGATGTTAAGAGGAGCAAAGGCATATCTCCACTTTGGCTACTGCCAATTTTGACGATGGTGCTCGCCGGCTGGCTTGTGGTGAAGTCCATCCATGATGCGGGGCAACGAGTACAGATTTACTTCTCCGACGCTGCTGGTTTGGTGGCAGGACGTACAACTATCCGTTACCAAGGTTTGGAAGTCGGTATGGTCCGTGACATTAATTTGTCCGAAGATCTCGGCAGCATTTACGTGGATGCAGACATCTACCCTGAAGCAACGAAGTTACTAAACGATAAAACGCGTTTTTGGCTCGTTAAACCAACCGCGAGTTTAACTGGTGTGTCGGGCTTGGATGCGCTTGTTTCTGGTAACTACATCTCTATCCAACCGGGGGACGGTCAAGAATTTGAGACCACATTCCACGCTCTCGATTCGGCGCCAACGGACCTACGTGTTTCACAAGGTTTGAACATCAAACTTAAAAGCCGAGACTTAGGCGGCGTGTCGATTGGATCTCAGATTGTCTACAAGAAAATTCCTATCGGTGCGGTTTACAGCTACCAACTGGATGAAGATGCAAAATCCATTACTATTCAAGCCAATATCCAAGAGCAATATCGACACATCATCAATGACCGCAGCCGCTTTTGGAATGTCAGTGGCATTGGCGCAAGTATTGGTTTTGAAGGCGTTGACGTACGCTTAGAAAGCATGAGTGCCCTACTTGGTGGCGCTATCGCGGTTGATTCCCCGGACGATGGCGAACCAGTGGAAGAAAATACCGAGTTCCGCTTATATAAAGATTTGAAAACAGCAGGTCGAGGCATTGCGATCAAAATTGCTCTACCTGACGACAATAAAGTCAGCAGCGAAGGCGCACCAATCATGTACCGTGGCATTGAAATTGGTCAGGTCACTGACTTAAGCCTTTCTGAAGGACGAGAAGTCATTTTGGCATCAGCAGCAATTCAGCCTGCTTTCAGTGACATGCTTACCACTGGCACTCGCTTTGTTTTGGAAGAAGCGAAAGTGTCGTTGTCTGGTGTCGAAAACATTGCAAACCTAGTTCGAGGAAACTTCCTCACTATCGTTCCTGGCGACGGCGAACGCTCTCGCCGCTTCACTGCAATTCGTAAAAACGTATTTAATCAACAGCAAGAAAAATCTATCGCGATTCGCCTAATTTCTGACAACTCATTTGGATTAGATAGCGGCGCGAACGTGCTCTATAAAGGCATTGTGGTCGGTTCTATCATCAACGTAGGTTTGGTTGATGAGAAAAAACAAGCGAAGCACGAAGTCTTTATGGATGTGCTGATTGATCACGAGTACAAGCATCTTATTAAGTCAAATAACCGTTTTTACGTGACTGGCAGCGCTTCTGCAGAGCTTACTGAGTCTGGGTTGAGCGTCACTGTTCCGCCAGCAAAACAACTACTGACCGGTTCTATCAGTTTCGTCAGTGAAGGTTCTGAGTCGATTCAGAAAGAATACCAACTGTTCCAAAACGAATCGTTAGCAGAACTCGCGCAGTACAACAAAACTGGCTCGAAAACATTAATGCTGTTTGCTTCAGAGCTACCACCAATTTCGAAAGGCAGCCCTCTACTCTATCGAAATCTGCCTGTCGGTAACGTCTCGGACTTTCATCTCGTCGATGGTGGCGTATTGATTAAAGCGACCATTGAAAATCGCTTTGCTTATCTGGTCACCCCACAAACCGTTTTTTGGAATCGTTCAGGTATCGAAATTGATGCCTCACTTTCTGGCGTTAGCGTTAAAGCACATCCACTAAAATCTCTAATTGAAGGTGGAATTGCCTTTGATTCCGTGCCTGGCGTGGAAAACAAAGTTGGAGAACGTTGGAAACTTTACGCTGATCAGCAAAAAGCGCGCAAATTTGGTCGAGTCATTTCGCTAGAAACCGACGGCACGCAAGAAGTGCTTAAAGGTATGCCGATTGAATACCAAGGCGTGAAGGTGGGTGAAGTGACGCTTGTCGTACCGAATTTCCGTCGCAATCTGGTTGAAGTCACCGCCCGAATTTTACCGGAATACGTGGCAAATATCGCGGTAGAAGGCACGCATTTTTGGCTAACTGAACCTGAAATTGGCCTTGGCGGCGTGAAAAACTTAGGTGCGCTAGTTTCAAAATCTATCAGCGTTGAACCGGGTAATGGTAAGGCGAAGTTCGATTTCCCATTAGAAAAAGGGTTTGACCGTGTAGAAGGCGTCATGTTTACCCTGCAAAGTGAACAACGCGGTTCGGTTCAAGTCGGTACTCCTGTTCTCTACCGTCAAATGGAAGTTGGTCAAGTTACCGATGTTCGCTTGGGCGAGTTCGCTGATCGCGTGGTTTCCACCATCAAGATCAAACCTGAATACGCGTATTTAGTGCGTCAAAACAGCGTGTTCTGGAATGTGTCTGGTGTGGATGTTTCTATCGGTATTACTGGTGCGAACATCAAAGCAGGTACGATTGATAGCCTCGTGCGTGGTGGCATTGCATTTTCAACGCCAGAGCAATCACAAATTCCACCAGCTGCAAAACGTGGTCACTCTTTCTATCTTTACCCACGTGCCGATGAAAGTTGGGTTCAATGGAGAACGCCAATTCCTAAGCCCTAAGGCGGGATATTGATTCGATGTAAAGAGCAGCAATCGCTGCTCTTTTTTATGGTCGTTAACCTTGTCACTATTCGTTTCTGCATCGCTTTCGTATATTATTTGCGGCAAATTCTGCAAACGAGATTCCACATTGCATCCTAATGTTTACATCCCAGACGCGTTTCTGGAAAAAATCCAAACTATCCTTCCTGCGAACCTCAACATGGAAGATTTCATCTCTGCATGTCAAAGGCCTCTTCGCAAAAGTATCCGCGTAAACACGCTCAAAATGAGTGTGGAAGACTTTGTTAAGCGCGCGGAAGACAAAGGATGGACATTGTCACCCGTCCCTTGGTGTGAGACAGGTTTTTGGATTGAAGCCGACGAGTCGGTTGTACCATTAGGCAACACAGCAGAACACATGTCTGGCTTATTCTACATTCAAGAAGCCAGCTCGATGATGCCAGTATCTGCCCTATTCATGAATGACGAATCTTACGATGCGGTACTAGACACCGCTGCTGCACCAGGTTCAAAAACCACGCAGATCGCCGCATTAATGAAAAATGAAGGTGTACTTGTCGCGAACGAGTACGCGGCAAGCCGCGTAAAAGTTCTGCATGCCAACATCGAACGCTGTGGTGTGCGCAATGCCGCTTTGAGCAACTTTGATGGCCGCGTTTTTGGTGGTTGGTTACCTGAACAATTTGATGCGGTATTGCTTGATGCCCCTTGTTCTGGCGAAGGCACAGTTCGTAAAGATGAAGATGCCATGAAGAACTGGACACAAGCGTCCGTTCTAGAAATCGCAGATACGCAAAAAGATCTCATTGAAAGCGCATTCCACGCACTTAAGCCAGGTGGCGTGCTAGTTTACTCAACGTGTACGTTAAGTACCGAGGAAAACCAGCAAGTTTGCCATCACTTAAAAGAAACCTTTGGTGACGCGGTTGAGTTTGAGAGCCTGGATGGATTATTTGAAAATGCCAACGCCGCATTAACAGAAGAAGGTTTCTTACACATCTTCCCTCAGGTTTATGACTGTGAAGGCTTCTTTGTTGCGCGTATTCGCAAATACCATTCTGTAGAGGCGCCACAAGTGAAAAAGCGCATGGGCAAATTCCCGTTCGTAAAAGCGTCGAAGAAAGAATCAGAAGAGATTTCAAAGCAACTACACAACGCATTGGATATTGAGTTGCCTTCCGAAAGTACGGTTTGGCTCCGAGATAAAGACGTTTGGCTATTCCCAGATGCACTTGAGCCTATGATTGGCGAATTACGTTTTTCTCGCATGGGCATTAAAATCGCTGAAGCACATAAAAATGGCTACCGTTGGCAACACCAAGTCGCTACCGCGCTGGCGACGGGTGCTGAAAACAACGCTATTGAGCTAACTATTGAAGAAGCACGTGAATGGTACATGGGCCGTGATGTTCGTCCTCAAATCATTCCAGAAGGACTGAAAACGGGTAAAGGTGAAGTGCTAGTTAAGTACCAAGGTGCGATTATCGGTTTAGGTAAGTGGGTCAGTAACCGCATTAAAAATGGTCTTCCTCGTGAGTTAGTACGAGATAAGAACTTATTTTAAAGAAATGACGAACCATAAATAAATGAAAAGCCATCGTATTTGCGATGGCTTTTTAGTTCGTAAGTATGAAAGCTCGTAGGGCTGCTAGCGATTCAAGCTCGCTGTACTAAACTGAAGATATCAAAGTAACGCTTTGATACGGCATTTCTCTCTACGTTAACCACCCAATAATTGGTTGACGAAAGTTTAGCGCAGGCTCTGTAGAGCCGTTTCCCCTAGGCCCAAAAAATGGAAGAGTTTGGGCCGTTTTTTTGGCTGCTTTCTAGCGTTTAAGCAGATAAGTCAAGCGAGACGGATACCGTCTTTCTCAATCACTATCTTACCTTGCTTGTACAAACCGCCGATGGTCTTTTTGTACGTGCCTTTACTTGTACGGAAAGCATCAAAAATCGCTTCTGGCGAAGACTTATCGTTCAGAGGAAGGAAACCGCCCTTCTTCTCCAAGAGATCAATAATCTTGCTTGAAAGATCATCCATCTTCGCCACACCGACTTTTTGTAGAGATAAGTCAATTTTGCCATCTTCACGGACTTGCTTGATGTAACCTTTCAGTTTTTTACCGATAAACAGCTTACCAAATACATCAGAAGGGAAAATCATGCCCCAGTGTTTGCCGTTTACAATCGCTTTGTAACCAAGTTGGCTGCGTTCTGCGATAATCAGATCAACTTCTTCGTTTACTTCGTAGTTTGCTGGCGTTTTATCAAGCCACTTGTTGAACTTCGTCGTACCAACAATACGTCCCGACGCTTTATCGGTGTAAACATAAACCAGAATGTTTTGACCCGCAGTAAAGCGAGCTCGTTGCTCACTAAATGGGATAAGAAGGTCTTTCTCTTTAATGCCCCAGTTTACGAATGCACCCGTTTGATTGATGCCTTCGATTTTCATCAAGCCCCACTCGCCTACTTGAGCGATTGGCTTGTCAATGGTCGCAGCAAGTTGGCTTTCTGAGTCAAAGTACAAAAATACTTCGATGTGATCGCCAAGTTCAGTGCCTTCAGGTACATGTTTGTTAGGCAGCAGAACAGAGCCGTAATCGTCACCATCCAGAAATACGCCAAAATCAGCCTTTTTAATGACTTCTAAGCTGTTAATTTGACCAATTTTAATCATTGATATTGTCTCTCTTAAAATTTACACGGAATTATACCTAAACTAACAAGAAAATCAGAGAGAAAAGCAAACCTCTCTGTTATGCTGTCTGCTCGGCTATTTGCCCCAGTCACTCTCTTAGCAATCTCGACCTTACACGCTCAACTACATTACGTAAGGCAAGAGTGCTTTAGCAAAGTCAGGAGCTTTCTTTGGTCACCGTCGATAAACAAGACTCAGTAACATTAAAAATTAGCCACGCGCTCGCAGAAAGCAAAAGTGTCGACCTAGATATTTACTTCTTTGTGCCTGGTGAGCTTGGTTTAAACGCCGACATCATCAGTGAATCCGAATTTTATTACACTTCTATCACTCAGCAACGTGCTTATTACAGTACAGAAATTCTATTGCCGCTTGTTCACAGCCGATTAGCGAAGCGCGGACGTCTTTCTAATCAGCAATACCGCGTAAGTTTGAGTTTATTCGCCTACCAGTACGTTATCGCATTAGATAAAGCAGTGGCGAGTTTGAATAAGCACGAGAGCAACTCCGTTACAGAAGATGAAGTGGACGAAGTCATTGAGTTGACGCTTGAGATCTTAAAACGCTTGAGACGCTCTATCCCTTATGAAGAAAACTTAAAGCGTTACTACGTTAATATTGATAACTATTTGTCGTGGTATACCGAGCAAAAGTTTTTGTCTCTCGTTGCTCATCTTCCTCGAGAAGGCGATTACAGCACCATTAAACAGCGTTTGATTACTCTGTGTGAGAAAGAACAAGCGCATCGCAAGCTAAACAAATACAACTCTCCACGCGTGGTTGAAGACGTGACGCGTCTTTCAAACAAAATGCGTTTGTTAAGACGTCTGATTGAACACCCTATTGTTTTGCGTGAGCAAACTATCTCCATGGGTAACAACATCAAGCGAGCGATTAAAGGGATTGCGACGGGCTTGGTTATGGTCGTAGTGACATCGACCGTTATTCTAGCCCGAGACTACCTTGGCGAGATTTCTGCATCTTTCATTATAGCGATGTCTTTTATCTATGCTTTACGCGAGATTTTTAAAGATGATCTTCGTGATGCGATGTGGCGTTGGATTCGTAAAGGCAAACCTAAGTGGCGTAAAAAGTACATCGACCCGACGACGAAGAAAGTCGTCGGTAAAAAATTAGAATGGCTTGATTATAAAACGCTATCGAGCTTGCCAGACAAGATTCAACAGATTCGTAAAAAACGCGTCGTTCAAAGAGAAGAACAAATTCTTCACTACCATGAAAAAACAGAAATGGCGACGTCGCTCTTTTTAAGTGGTTATGAACAGACTCGAGAAACGTTGAACATCAGTTTGCGCCCGATCATCCGCCTAATGGATAAGAGCTCAAACCGCGTTTATCGTCTAAATGAAGGGCAAGTGACCAAAGAGTCTGTAGAGAAACGTCATTTACTCAATGTGATCGTCAAAGAAGACAACCACACTGATGCGCCCGTTTACTACCGTTGGAAAGTCGTGCTAAACCGCTCGAAAATAGTCTCTATCGAGAAAATCGAGCTCAATTAAAAAACGGATTCAAACTATTAAGCAGCCTTCTTTGTATGTTGAGCTGCTTTTTTTATGGATAGAGTAAGCGCAAACTCTGCCATCGGCTCCTGCCCATGTAGGCTCGGACACAGTGCAATGATCTTCACATCACGATTAACACGTTCACCAGTGGCAATGGTATGGTCTAGCATCTCATCAATGACATGGCCGTCATTACAAACGAAATGAACATCCGCTTCTGGACGTTTTAAAAACTCCGCTTTCACTCCTTTAAATGCTAAAGAAATCGCCTCGCCTTTTTCTTGAGCTTTGCTCATCGCAAGAAAACCACCAGCCACATCAGCACCAACGGCTAATGCACCAAAATACATACTGTTTAGGTGATTCTTTGTTCGTCGTCGAAGTGGAATGCGCACTTCAACGTGCTTACTATCAATGGCGATAATTTTTGGGTGACACAGCCAAATCAGAGGCACTTTCGAAAAGCCAAAGAGATTGAGATACAAATTTGCGCGACGTACTGCTGATAACATTTTGGTCTCCTTACCAAACTACTCTGACCAGTTAATCAACGAACGAAATAGATGTCAAAGAAATGTTAACAAAAGCTAGATCTAGACAGTTATTGAGCATGCTTCTAGTGACAGCGTCACCTCGCTCGAATAGAGAAGCATGAGATTCGTCGCACTAAACTCGCTTGACCGAAGGTGAGATAGAAGAAAAGGTTATAAATTCAAATGTATATATATTGATTTAATGATCAAGTTTTGTCATTTATACATAAGTCATTTAAATGAATACCAACACCTTTGTATACAATTCGGTATTTCCTGGGGAAGATTCCCGTGAAACGGTTTATTCCTGCCTGTAATTCCGTTATCTTTACCCCTTCGCAATAGAGAATAAAGCTATAACATGCCTATAAAAACAGATGAATTGAGAACCCAACCTTTGGGTCCAATGCCTACCCCAGCGGAGCTAGGTAGTGTACATCCGATCACGGATGACGTTGCAGATCGCATCGCTCAATCTCGTCGTCAGATTGAAAACATTTTAACAGGTGAAGACGATCGCCTTCTTGCTATCGTTGGTCCATGTTCTGTTCACGATACTGAAGCCGCAATTGATTACGCGAAACGCCTGAGTGAAATCCAAGATAAGTACAAAGACGAGCTATTTATCGTTATGCGTACTTACTTTGAAAAGCCTCGTACAGTAGTTGGTTGGAAAGGTCTTATCACCGACCCTAACCTAGACGGTTCTTACGCGCTTGAAGCTGGCCTTCACAAAGCTCGTAAACTGCTACTGGATATCAACAAGCTTGGTCTTGCGACTGCTACTGAGTTTCTTGATATGATCACTGGCCAATACATTGCCGATTTGATCACTTGGGGCGCAATTGGCGCACGTACGACAGAATCTCAAATTCACCGTGAAATGGCATCAGCGCTATCTTGCCCTGTTGGCTTTAAAAATGGCACAAACGGTAATGTGAAGATCGCGATTGATGCGATTCGTGCCTCTCAAGCTTCACACTACTTCTACTCGCCAGATAAGAATGGTCGTATGACGGTGTACCGCACAAGTGGCAACCCATTCGGTCATATTATTTTGCGTGGCGGCGAAAAAGGTCCAAACTTTGACGAAGCGTCTGTGAAGCAAGCGTGTGATTCACTTGCTGAGTTTGGTTTACCTGAGCGTCTTATTGTAGACTTCAGCCATGCAAACTGTCAGAAGCAGCACCGAAAACAGCTTGATGTTGCAAGTGACATTTGTACTCAAATTAAGTCAGGCAGCACTCGCATTGCGGGTATCATGGCGGAAAGCTTCATTATGGAAGGCAACCAGCCAATGACTGACATTAACAACCTAACTTACGGTCAATCAATTACTGACCCTTGTTTAGGTTGGGACGATACAGTAACTATGCTAGATATGCTGGCAGAAGCTGTAAAATCCACTAAGTAATTCATCCATATAACGAGATAATCAAGGAATCTTCATGCCATCGTTTGATATTGTTTCAGAAATCGATACCGTTGAACTACGTAACGCCGTTGATAACGCTAACCGTGAACTGTCTACTCGTTTCGATTTCCGCAACGTAAATGCGAGCTTTGAGCTAGTAGAAGAAAACGTAAAAGTGTCTGCGGAAGGTGACTTCCAGCTTAAGCAAATGCGCGACATCCTACGTGGCCACTTGGCAAAACGTAATGTTGATGCAAATGCAATGGACGCTCAAAACCCAGAAGTAACGGGTAAAAACTGGCATCAAAACATCCTGTTCCGCCAAGGTATCGATACACCGACAGCGAAAAAACTGGTTAAGCTAATCAAAGATGCGAAGCTAAAAGTACAAGCGTCTATCCAGGGCGACAAAGTACGTGTAACTGGTAAGAAACGTGATGACCTGCAAGCAACTATCGCTGCAATCCGTGAAGCGGAGCTAGGCCAACCGTTCCAGTTTAACAACTTCCGTGATTAATATGTTTTGCTAATTGGTATTCGATACCAGTTAGAAGAAGCAAAATAAAAGCGCCGACGTATTTTTCGTCGGCGCTTTTTTATTGTCAGTATTTGGGAGAGCGTTGTTTTTGATAAAGCTTCACAAACTAAATCACAAGATCTTGCCCTTGCAGCAACATGAATTCGCTTGTGCCTTGAGGAATGAACACGCACACGCGTAAGTTGTCTTTTTTCGCTTTGGCTAACTTATCAGACAGTTCTGCCGCATTTGAAAAGGCCTCACGTTCGGCATCTCTTCTTACCAGCTCCATTGCGTCTGATTCACACTTAGTCGAATACAGCGCGAGTTCGGCTTGCTGCATGTAGCGAACAGCTTTGATTGGCAGCATTTCGACGTCTTTTCCGAGATGAATCCAAGTACAGCTGCCCTTCTCATCCAATGGGTTTGCCATCGTTGCCTGATAGATGGTTTCAAGCTCGCGGTTATTACGCGCGTTTTCAACATCAGGGTTAGAGAAAAATTGCTCCCAGAACTTACGGCGTAAATCGACACTTGGTAACGCTTCTTTGATCGAATTACGTTTCGAGTTGGCAAACTCGGCCATCAAACCCATGTTCTGAGGAAGAATCGCTTCAAGCTTTTCACGAATATTGCGAATCAGTACCGGAGACGCTCCACCACTTGAAATTGCAATCTGGATTCTGCCACGGTTGATCATTGAAGGTGTGATGAAGTCACAGTACGGTTTGTCGTCTACGACGTTGACCAAAATGCCAAGCTCTTTGGCATTTTTATACACCTGGTGATTCAACTCTGGGTTATCAGTGGTGGCCCACACTTGCACAAAACGTTTTGTGACAAGGTCACTTGAATAAAAGCGCTGTACCCAATGGATTTGGTGCTCATCGGCAAGCCTTGATAAGAACTCAACCAAAGTTGGAGAAACAATGGTGACATTCGCCCCAGCCTTGAGTAGCGCTTCCACTTTACGGCTCGCCACTTCTCCACCACCAACAACAAGTACTGGTTTATTCACTAAATCTAAGAACAGAGGAAAATATCGCATTTCAATCCATGATTACTCTTATTTGCTATTGCTACTCATGCTACCAAAAATGGGGCAAACACATCACCCTGTTTCGACATCACAAATAATTTTTGTTCAAATTTTTGCGTAACTCAGTCGAGCTAGGCTAATGATAGATTTAATAACAACTTTTTATTCTCTCATTTTATTCACTCTTCTATTGATTGTTCTGATGCACCAAATTGACCGAGTTTTGCACTATTTACAAACAATTAACATTTCGTCATTCTAATTCTCAAGGAGCTTTGGAAGTTCTCTCAAAACTCTATTTAAATTATATATTTGAGAATTAACAGATCCTTTCCTACGCTTATAACTGGTTGATTTATCGATTGCCGTTTCTTCGAAAATCAACCACGTAGGACAATAAATACTAATAAATTGGACAAGTTATTTCAGGTCACTCCTGATTAAACATGGATCATACAGGAAGGATACAAATGGCAAACAAACTAACAATTCTTGCTTCCGTCGTAGCGGCTTCTACTGCCATGATGGCGACATCAGCACAAGCAGCAGACACGACTCTGGACAAAGTCACAAAACAAGGTTTCCTTACTTGTGGCGTAAGTACCGGTCTACCTGGTTTCTCAAACCCTAACTCAAAAGGTGAATGGGAAGGTATCGACGTAGAATATTGCCAAGCACTGGCTGCAGCCGTTCTTGGGGATAAAACGAAAGTTAAATATGTACCCCTAACCGCGAAAGAACGTTTCACTGCACTTCAATCGGGTGAAATCGATGTGCTTTCTCGTAACACTACCTGGACACTACACCGAGATACTGCGCTAGGTCTAAACTTTGTTGGCGTTAACTACTATGACGGTCAAGGTTTCATGGTCAAGAAAGATCTTGGCATTTCTAGCGCTAAAGAGCTTGATGGTGCGTCAGTTTGCGTACAGTCAGGTACAACAACCGAACTCAACTTAGCGGATTACTTCCGCAACAGTGGCATGTCGTACAAACCTGTGGTGTTTGATACGGCGGCGCAAACCTCAAAAGGTTTCGATGCCGGACGCTGTGACGTGCTAACGACTGACCAATCGGGTCTGTACGCACTTCGTTTGAATCTGAAAGATCCTTCTTCTGCAGCGGTTCTTCCTGAAATCATTTCTAAAGAGCCACTTGGGCCTGTGGTTCGTCAAGGCGACGATCAGTGGTTCAACATCGCTAAGTGGACGTTAGCAGCAATGGTGAATGCGGAAGAATACGGCATTACCTCTAAGAATGCGGATGAGATGTTGAAATCTCAAGATCCAAACATCAAACGTATTTTGGGTGTTGATGGTCCGAAAGGTAAAGGCCTCGGCATTCGTGATGATTGGGGTTACCAAGTCGTCAAACAAGTGGGTAACTACGGCGAAAGCTTTGAGCGCACAGTTGGTAAAGGTTCGCCTTTAGAGATCGCTCGTGGTGTTAACGCACTTTGGAATGCCGGCGGCTTCATGTACGCGCCACCAATCCGTTAGAAACGAGTTAATCAGGGCGGTTCATGCCGCCCTTTTTCTTGAATATATCAATCTGGATGAGTAAGGATCGCTCATTGGCTGGAATAAGCCTTGGTCAGTATGATATGGGTTTGGGCGAGTAACTCGCGCTACAAATCTATTGCAAGCTAACACTAGGTTAAGCCTTTAGGGACAACCACTTATTTATACAGAGTGATATCTATAACTAAGGTTTGAGGTTATCGCTGTATGAAACCGACTTTTGAGGTTATCGCTGTATGAAACCGACTAAAGATACATCGCCAAGTACGATGTCCAAACCGAGCGGAAGCAAGAGCTTGATTTATAATCCTGCCTTTCGTTCTGCTATTTTCCAGATCATTGCTATAGCTGCACTGGTATTTTTCTTTTATACCATCATCAACAATGCGTTAAATAACCTCGATGCTCGGGGTATCGCGACAGGCTTTGGTTTCCTGAACCAAGAAGCTGGTTTTGGTATCGGGTTAACTCTCATTGAGTATAACGAAACGTATTCTTACGGCAGAACGTTTATCGTGGGTCTTTTAAATACAGCATTAGTCTCTGTGCTGGGTATTATTCTCGCCACCGCGATTGGTTTTACGATGGGTGTAGCGCGTCTCTCAACAAACTGGTTGGTTAGCCGTTTAGCTGCGGTTTACATTGAGACGTTTCGAAATATCCCCCTTCTTCTGCAAATCTTTTTCTGGTATTTCGCAGTACTGCAAGCATTACCATCGGCAAGACAAAGTTTGAGCCTTGGCGAAGCTATCTTCTTAAACGTGCGTGGGCTGTATTTTCCTGCGCCTGTGTTTAATGAGGGCAGTGGTGTTGTAATTGCTGCGTTTGTTATCGGGCTTATCGCTACGATCTCTATCTCTATTTGGGCTAGAAACAAACAACGCCTAACAGGCCAACAAACCCCGATGGGACGAATTGGTTTAGGGCTTCTCGTTGGCTTGCCTCTGCTGGTTTACTTCGTTTCTGGTATGCCAATTTCTTTGGAATACCCAGAACTGAAAGGTTTCAACTTCAAAGGTGGGATCAGTATCATTCCTGAGTTGGCAGCTCTGCTATTGGCGTTAAGTGTTTACACCGCCGCCTTTATTGCGGAAATCGTACGCTCCGGTATCAACGCGGTGAGTCATGGTCAAACAGAGGCCGCGATGTCACTTGGTTTGCCTCGTGCTAAAACGCTCAAGCTGGTTGTTATCCCTCAAGCTTTGAGAATCATCATTCCTCCACTCACAAGCCAATACTTGAACTTAACGAAGAACTCTTCGTTGGCAATGGCTATTGGTTATCCGGATCTGGTTTCTGTGTTTGCTGGTACAACCTTGAACCAGACAGGACAAGCCATTGAGATCATCGCAATGACAATGGGCGTTTATCTAACGCTGAGCTTGCTCACGTCTGCGTTGATGAACTTGTACAACCGCAAAGTTGCGCTGGTGGAGAGATAATATGAGTACACACCAATTTCAACCCGATCTCCCGCCACCATCAAATACCGTTGGCGTGGTTGGGTGGTTACGCAAGAATTTGTTTAATGGCCCAGTCAACTCCATTGTCACGCTTATTCTTGCTTATATCGTTTTTAATGCGCTTTGGCACATTGTCGATTGGGCATTCATTAATGCTGACTGGATAGGCTCAACGCGTGATGACTGTAGCCGAGAAGGTGCATGCTGGGTGTTCATCAGTGTTCGCTGGGATCAGTTCATGTACGGCTTCTACCCAGAAGCAGAACTTTGGCGTCCTCGCCTGTTTTACATCACGCTCGCGATTTTCACTGTGCTTCTTGCCTATGAAAAAACACCAAAACGTTTATGGATTTGGCTGTTCTTTGTCAACATCTATCCGTTTATCGTTGCTGCGCTTCTCTACGGTGGCGTGTTTGGCTTGGAGGTGGTTGAAACGCATAAATGGGGCGGATTGCTGGTCACACTGATCATCGCGCTTGTTGGTATTGTGGTTTCATTACCGATCGGTGTCGCACTGGCTCTAGGTCGACGCTCTGATATGCCCATCATACGCAGCATCTGTACGATTTACATTGAAGTATGGCGTGGCGTTCCACTGATTACCGTACTATTCATGGCGTCCGTTATGTTACCGCTGTTCTTAGCTGAAGGTTCCGAAACGGATAAACTTATTCGTGCCTTAATTGGTGTGGTCATGTTCAGCGCGGCTTACATGGCAGAAGTGGTACGTGGTGGTTTGCAAGCCATTCCAAAAGGACAATATGAAGCTGCCGATGCGTTAGGTTTGAGCTACTGGAAGAAAACAGGCCTGATCATTTTGCCACAGGCACTTAAGATCACCATTCCTTCCATCGTAAACACATTCATTGGCCTATTTAAAGATACCAGTCTGGTACTGATCATCGGTATGTTCGATGTGCTCGGTATTGGACAAGCAGCAAACACCGACCCCGAATGGCTCGGCTTTGCTACCGAAAGTTATGTATTTGTCGCGTTAGTGTTCTGGGTATTTTGTTTTGGTATGTCACGTTACTCAATATGGCTCGAAAACAAACTTCATACCGGTCACAAACGATAACTCATCAAGATCAAGGACGTATTATGACGCAACAACAAGACTATATGATCCAGTTGAAGGACATGAACAAATGGTATGGTGAGTTTCACGTACTAAAAAACATCAACTTAAATGTAAAGAAAGGCGAAAAAATCGTTATCTGTGGCCCTTCAGGTTCAGGGAAATCGACCATGATTCGCTGTATCAATCGCCTTGAAGAGCATCAAGCAGGCAGCATTTTTGTTTCTGGAACAGAGCTTACGGAAGACTTGAAAAACATCGAAGCCGTGCGACGTGAAGTCGGAATGTGCTTCCAACACTTTAACCTCTTTCCACACTTAACAGTTTTGGAAAACTGTACACTTGCGCCAATTTGGGTGAAAAAGATGCCGAAAGAGGAAGCGGAAGCGGTTGCGATGAAATATCTCAAACGCGTTAAAATCCCAGACCAAGCCGATAAATACCCAGGTCAGTTATCTGGTGGTCAGCAACAGCGTGTAGCGATTGCCCGTTCATTGTGTATGAGTCCTAAAGTCATGCTGTTTGATGAGCCAACCTCCGCGCTCGACCCTGAAATGGTGCGTGAAGTGTTGGACGTTATGGTCGAATTGGCGGAAGAAGGCATGACCATGCTGTGTGTAACCCATGAAATGGGCTTTGCTAAAGAAGTCGCCGATCGCGTGATATTTATGGACGCAGGAGAAATCATAGAAGAGAACAACCCTGTCGACTTCTTTGAGAATCCTCAATCGGATCGCACGCAAAACTTCTTAGCGCAAATCCTGCATCATTAATCATCAACGCAGAGAACGCTTTAAAAGCACTGATTTCGAACGAAGTCAGTGCTTTTTGTCATTTACATCACCAATCGTTGTGAGCACCAACGCAAAAATTCTTGGTGGTAATATTGTGTTACAAGTTGCCACATACATAACATCTTATTTCCATTATCATTTTATCTAGGATATGCATGGAAAGGGCTTGATTTTTTGAACTTTCAGCCCCATAAATGTACCAATAGTAAACTCCCTTATTGAGGATAATTATGAACAGTCCAATGTTTACTCGTTCAACAAGTGTTCCTAATACACTAGAAACTAACAAAGTACTGAAAAACACTTACTTCCTACTGTCGATGACACTGATGACCAGTGCTATCGCAGCAGTCGCGACTATGGCAATGCAAATTTCACCAATCATGGCGATTGTGATGCAGCTTGCCGCGATTGGTATTTTGTTCTTTGTTATGCCAAAGGCAATCAACTCATCATCTGGTATCGTTTGGACATTCGTTTTCACGACTCTAATGGGTGGTGCTTTAGGTCCAATGCTTAACTACTACGCATCAATTCCAAACGGTCCTACTATCATTGCTCAAGCTCTAGGTTTGACTGGTATGGTGTTCCTTGGCCTATCGGCTTACACCATTTCAAGCAAGAAAGATTTCTCTTTCATGCGCAACTTCCTGATGGCAGGTTTGATCATTGTGATCGTTGCAGCGCTGATTAACATCTTCGTGGGTTCAACAATGGCTCACCTAGTAATCAGCAGTGTTTCTGCACTCGTGTTCTCTGGTTTCATCCTATTCGATACAAGTCGTATCGTTCGTGGCGAAGAAACAAACTACATCAGTGCAACAATTTCGATGTACCTAAACATCCTTAACTTGTTCACTAGCCTACTAAGCATTCTAGGCATCATGAACGACGATTAATCGTTTCTCGTTAAGTAAAATCAAAAAGCCCGAAGGTAATTCCTTCGGGCTTTTTCTTTGTGTGCAATTCAGTGTATTACGCCTGCTCTACAGACAACTCGATAACTTCGTCAGCTTCTGGATTTTCTCTAAAGCGTCTCACTTTGATCGTTTCCTCTCCTAACATGATTTGCTTGGCGATTCGGTGCATACCATCAAAGACTCGGTAGTCACTAGTTAAGATCACGGGATACGATACATCGGCATTGTTGATGCGTTGGCAATGTTGATGCGTTGGCAATGTTTCGCGATTTCACGACAGGTTGGCTGCGGCCCTTCATCACTAAACCAGGTCACCTCATTCGGACCTTTAATGTCATCAATAGAAATTTCTTCTACGGGTAAGGATTCTGCAAGCTTCCAAATACGCTCAATAGACCAAGTGGATTTTACGTTGTCATTAATCTCAATGTAACGTTGTGTCGACATGACTGACTCCTTGTCATGAGTGTTGTTTCTAACCTGAGCACAGGTCGGTTATCAAACCCAGAGAATATCGACCCAAAGGAATAAACACAACGTCGTAACCGATTCATCCTTAAACAAAATTTCATTAATTAGACAGCTGATTATCAAAAAACGATAATAAAAATGAATAAATCCGAATATAAATGCAAATGTCTTGGTATTACCCCCGGTAAATTTTTAACAAGCTGAATAATTTATTATTTTTCTGCATAGCAGTGAGTTTTGGACACATCATCAGCATCCATTAAAGCCCTGCTACTTTGTATGCTTTTGCTTCGCTCAGTACGACTTCAGGATTCTTTTGTTGAGAACTTCCTAACGTGTGCGCTAATCTATAAACATCCATGTTCACTTAACGGATAAGACGTTATGTTCGTTTACAACGGCAAAGAAATTGAAACTGATGCTCAAGGCTATCTACTGGATCATACTCAGTGGGAAGAAGGCATGATTGAGCTTTTAGCAAAAGAAGAAGACATCGAACTTACTGATGCTCATTTAGAAGTTGTGCATTTTGTGCGCGACTTTTATGAAGAGTTTAATACCTCTCCAGCAGTGCGAATGCTTGTCAAAGCAATGGAAAAGGCGCACGGCCCAGAAAAAGGCAACAGCAAATATTTGTTCAAGCTGTTCAAAAAAGGCCCAGCAAAACAAGCAACAAAGCTAGCAGGTTTACCTAAACCAGCTAAGTGCCTGTAATATTATAGAATTTTAAATCCGCGGAATGGTTTGTACGATACGCTCTCTCGCGTAACGCTTTCTACTGTCGCCGTCCGCGGACCTTCTTGTAACCATTCACAAAACTGGTCAATTTGCTCTTTAGGCCCACAAGCCATCACTTCTACATCGCCATTGTTCAAGTTTTTCGCGTAGCCCGTTAAACCAAGCTTTAAACCTTGGTGCGAAGTATGGTAACGAAAGCCAACCCCTTGAACGTGACCTTTAACTATAAATCTCTCACACTTTACGTTCATCTTTGTACCGCATCTGATTATTGAGTGATATATTCGTTTTGTCTTATTCACCCCACTAAGGATAGTGGGTTTTCGTATGGTTATAATAATTATGAAAGAAATTCCTTTCCGCTGGATTGATAAGTATCTCATTCACTTAAAGATTCAAGAAAAGTTCTACTTGCTCTTCATTCTTCCTCTTCTTGCTCTAGTCATTCTTACTCTCGTCCTCAATAGCGCGGCTAATTCTCTGATCTCAGGTATGTATCAGGAAGAGTTGATGCTCATGAAAGGGCTGATAGAGGCTGGCAATCTTTCTCAAGCTCAAGTAGCAAATCTTATTGCGGGTTCAGAGACGGTCTCTATTGGTACAGGACCGCAATCTGTATCGGTATTGAATGGTGCATTCAGTTTGGTTGCAAATCATGAGCTTTCTCTGTGGACTGCCCTATCAATGACTCAAGTGAGCATCATCTGCGTGAGCTTGTTTGTTCTCGCGTTAGGTGTTTACTACATCATGACGTTCATCGGTGGCGCAATGTTCACCATGAACAAGGCGCTAAACACGCTTGCTGATGGCGACCTAACCGCGCGGATGAATTTCTTCCCTGTTCGTGATGAGTTCAGTGAAATCGCCATCACGATTGATAAAGTCGCGGAGCGTGAACAAAAAATGGTTCAATCCATCCAAGAGTCTGTCGCTCTTATGCAGCAAATCAGCTCGGACTTGAATCAATCGATTCACCACAGTTCTGAAATTTCTGCGACGCAACAAGAACACCTCAACTCTCTTGCAAGTGCCACGGAGCAGATGGCGTCAACGATTCGTGAAGTTGCGACACTGGCTCACGATTCAAGCACACAAACGGATGATGCACGTAGTGTGGCTCAGTCAGGCCAAGTGAAGGTCGAAAACACGCTTCACTCGATTTCAAATCTGTCGAATGAGATTCAATCTGCTTCTCAAGCGGTTGAAGAGCTAGATGCAAATGCAGCGCAAATTGATGAAGTCGTGACAACAATCAACGGCATCTCTGAGCAAACTAACCTACTCGCCTTGAACGCTGCAATTGAAGCGGCTCGTGCAGGTGAACAAGGTCGTGGCTTTGCGGTTGTTGCTGATGAAGTCCGTGCTCTTGCAGGCCGTACTCAACAAGCAACCGTTGAGATTCAAGCGATGATTGAATCATTACAACGTAACAGCCAATCCCTCACCAAACTTATGGAAGTTACGGTAAACAATGCCAACGAAGGTCAAAACCTGATGGCAGAAGTAAACCAAGAGATTGGCTCGCTTGCCGATAAAAACCAAACCATCTCAGACAGCAGTATTCAAATTGCGACTGCAGCTGAGGAACAAGGTGTCGTTGCAGATAACATCGCCGCAAGCGTCGAAGAAATCCGAGTTCAAGCAGATAATGTGTGCAATATGATCAGCACGACCTCGCAAAACGTCGAACAGTTGCGTAAGCAAAGCGATACGATGGAATCTCTCCTCACAGGTTTGAGAGCATAAGCAAATATCAGTTTATCAGGGTCACGCAAGTGGCCCTTTTTTTATGCCTGCTAGCAGCTATGCCGACGATAATGACTAACGATACCGACCGTTTAGCAAATGACTGGATTGTTGAGGGATATTGCTTTTGCCCTCAACATCCCGGACAATACGCCCCTTTCAAAATTCAACAAGAGCAAATGAAATGACAGCTGCTATCTATTTGGTTAAAGGTCGTGAGAAATCGGTTAAGCGCAAGCACCCTTGGATCTTCTCTCGAGGCATCGGTAAAGTTGAGGGCGAACCCGCTCTTGGCGAAACAGTTGATGTGTTCACTCACGACGGTAAATGGCTAGCAAAAGCGGCATATTCTCCAGAATCTCAAATCCGCGCTCGTATTTGGAGTTTTGAAAAAGAAGAAATCAACAAAGCGTTTTTCGTGAAGCGTTTTCAAAATGCTCAACTTCTTCGTGAAGACGTGATTGAACGTGATGGTTTAACAGGTTACCGACTCATCGCCGCTGAATCTGACGGCTTGCCGGGCGTGACGATTGACCGCTACCAAAACTTCTTCGTATGTCAATTACTCAGCGCAGGCGCAGAATACAACAAGCAAGCGATTGTAGATGCCTTGGTTGAATGCTTCCCTGATTGCAATGTCTACGAACGTTCTGACGTAGCAGTACGTAAGAAAGAAGGTTTGAAAGAGACCACTGGCGTATTGCACGGTGAAATGCCTCCAAAATCTGTCGTCATCGAAGAAAACGGCGTAAAAATCAGTGTCGACATTGTAGGGGGACATAAAACAGGCTTCTACCTAGACCAGCGTGACAGTCGTCAACAAGCGATGAAGTACGTTAAAGGTAAAGAAGTACTGAACTGCTTCTCTTACACGGGTGGCTTTGGTCTTTACGCACTGAAAGGCGGCGCAAAACGCGTAATTAATGCGGATGTATCTCAGCCAGCATTGGACACAGCAAAATACAATGCAGAACTGAACGAGTTTGATATCTCGAAAAAGCGCGCTGTTTTCTTAAACGCAGATGTATTTAAACTGCTTCGTGAATACCGAGACCAAGGTACTCAGTTTGATGTGGTTATCATGGATCCACCTAAGTTTGCAGAAAGCAAAGCGCAACTAAATGGCGCATGTCGTGGTTACAAAGACATCAATATGTTGGCGATGCAAATTTTAAAACCTGGTGGCACGCTACTGACCTACTCTTGCTCTGGCTTAATGGACCAAGTTTTGTTCCAAAAAATCATTGCTGACGCAGCGGTAGACGCAAACCGCCAAGTGAAATTTGTTGAGCGCTTTGAACAAGCCGCAGATCACCCAACCGATACGGCATACCCAGAAGGTTTCTACCTAAAAGGCTTTGCTTGTAAAGTGCTTTAGGCTAAGAATAAGTAAGACAAAGCAGAAGAAAAGGGCCTATTGGCCCTTTTCATTATGGCTCTAAGTTAACCTTAGTTAGCGCGGATAACACATCTCTCTCAAAGTCCGCATTCCCCACGATTAAGTCACTAAACTCTGTCGCCCCGTTTTCTATTACGATAGTTTGAATTGAGTTTCCATCGTTATGGGTTATTTCTAGAGACAAGTCATCACCATCAATGTTCAAGTCAATACTATTAAGAAGTTCTTCTATTGTATTGTGCCCTGCATCTTCGACGACTTCACTCAGATCTAAGGTGTCCAAATCTCTCTCAAAGCCTCTAACTAGATCTGTTCCTGTATCCAAGGAGTCGTTGACCCATTTAAAGATATCTGCCTCGTTATCATTGCCGATCAAGATGTCATGACTTACGTCTACTTCAGCTTCAATAATATTTGCAGAGCCATTACTTGAAGCATTTACTCCTCCGTTTTCATCAATAACGAATTGCAGGGTATTCTCACTTTGATCGCCATCGTTATCCGTCAATACATAATCGAAGTCTAACGTTTCAACTGTATCACCCACCGCGCCATAAAATGCATACGCACCATCGTTTAGGTCGATTTCCAGAGTATGTTTGCTGTCGATATAGATAGTAAGCTGCATCGTTGTGTCGTCAAATGCATGCGAAATACCATCGTTATTGTCAGTAACTATTAGGTCTGTACCATCAAACGAATAAGTGACACCGTCATGTTCTATTTCGCTAATATAACCACCATCTGCACCAATACCTGTATCTGGAGAAGTGGTATACATCAAGTTCCCCCCAACAGGTTGAATCACTGACTGCAACATAACCGGAGGTAATTGAGTTACGTCAGGAACCACAACACCATCAAGATCTTGATTCAAGAAGCCATCATATGCTACGCGATCTAATTGCTCCGGCATAAGATTAACGCCCATACCATACGCTAGGGCTGTTATCTGATTATCAGGATCGGTTAGGTGATCGATCCAACTCTGCTCACGAGCGTCGTTTATAAATGATGACGCAGGGTTTGGCTGACCATCTGACAAGAAGTAACTAACATTCGACGCACTGGTTAACTTACCTACATCATCCCATGACTGTTTTGCTTCATTTAGCGCGTTATTATAGTTAGTCGCGCCACCTGCAGTTAGCGTCTCAATATACGCTTTGGCCTCGTCGACCGTCAGCCACGTCGCAGCACCTATAGCGTAAGTGGATGCTGTACTGCTATAAGTAATAATTTGAACTCGCGTTTGACCGATAGACTCATATTGATTCAATAACTGAGTTGCCGAATCTTTCATTATCTGCAAGCGATTATCCGTTCGCATAGAACCCGAGACATCCATTATGAGCTGAACGTTGGCACTTTCTTTAGTTTCTGCAACTACATCGTGAATAATGGATGCAGAATCTGGTGAGTCATCTTCCACAATAACGTTGACCGTTGTGGAGTTAGTAAGACCACGAGCATTCGAGACAAGCACAGGCACCTCAATATTTAAGGCGTCTTCTCCAGATGCGTTGGAGTGATCAATTGGGCCAAGAAGCTCCGTAGATACCATTCCAGTATCATTGACTGATATTTTGATAACCTCTTTACCGTTTGCTGA
This sequence comes from Vibrio sp. S457-15, assembly GCF_000960545.1. Taxonomy (NCBI): domain Bacteria; kingdom Pseudomonadati; phylum Pseudomonadota; class Gammaproteobacteria; order Vibrionales; family Vibrionaceae; genus Vibrio; species Vibrio sp. S457-15. The sequence continues at coordinate 246,617 of NZ_JYOQ01000180.1, forward strand.
ACCGATAAGCATTTGGTCGTTATTTGATAACGCCCACGTTACAGAGATCCCGTTACTAGTAAGAGCTGTAGATGGTTCACTGAGCGTAACAGAATCAACGGTTTGACCCAGCGTCAATTGTTCTACATCAGAACTCGAGTCAGTTGTGTCATCAAAGCCGTTTAGAGCAGAGTCATCAGCAATGGCGTTGCTTAATCCTTCCTCAGAAACGTTTAGTGTTACACCTTCTACGATTGGTGGGGCGTAAGGGTTGACAGAAAAGTACCCCGTTTTACTGTCTCCATCATTATCAGTAATCGTGTAGTTAAAATCGATATCCCCATCGCCATAAGGTGAGGTCAAAGGCAAGTATTGGAAGAACTCCCATTTTCCAGTGCTAGGTGTAAGTTGAACTTCGAATGCAAGCTCTCCATCAGCCTCTGCAATCAGTCTATTAGAGTTTTGTGGGTCGACATATATCAACACGTCTTGACCATCTAGAGTCTCTAAACCAGCCTCGCCTCCATTTAAGACTATAGAACCAGGGCCATCAGCTCCATATACAGCACCGAGGTTCCCATCCGCACTAGCAATTGGCACGCCGGAGTACGCACCTGTAAAGGTTATTGATTTAACGGTAAAGTCACTGTTGTCTTCAGTATCCGGGCCATTGCCATTACTGGCCGCTTCGAGGATGATTTTATCAAAGCCCCCCTGTTGAACATTGAAATTCGCCGCGTAATCACCACTGCTTGCGTCAGAGCTGAACGATTGCTGAGCAATTAATACACCATCTCTATAAAAAGATGCGATTCCTTTCTCAAGTTCACCACCAAACATTTTCTCAAATTCTATTTCTGCTCCATAAGCAACTTTATTGCCTAAGTCTATGATTAACTGCTCTGATACACCCTCATTACCCGCGAATCGATAATCGACTTCGTTTTCTAACTGGAAGCCGTTGTTACCAGAACTTTTAACGCCAATCCCTTCTGATGATTGATTGATTTCAGCTGTTCCCAGCATCGCAGATTCGTCAGACACAAAACCGTTTGCAGTCACAACAACGTCCCCAAATGTTCGACTGGTTGCATCTGCCTCACTTCCTGCAAAATCTATACGCCCTGTCAGAACGATTGGTGCATCAGTAAGCGACACATCAACGGGTTGAACAACCACAGGCACGTATGGGCAATCGTCTTCAACGACCACATTTAAGCTTTGAGATGTCGTTGTTTGTCCATCACTTACAGAAATCTGTAAATCAAAGTTGATGATGTCTTCCACATCATTAACAGGATGATCAAGTGGCTCAAACAGAGTAATAGTATAGTCCCAAGAGCCTTGACCTGAGGCTGAAGGCTCGCTCAGCACAACAGTAGCAACAACGCTCAGGTGAGCGGTTTTCGCAGTCAGCGTTTGAGTACTGTTGTCCCACGTCCACGATATAGGCTCCCCTCCTGATGTTAGGTTGTTAGGGCCGGCCAATACCACTGAAACATTCGCCGTGTCTGGATCGGCAACTGTGAATGTTCCTGAGAAACTTGCGGAGTTAGTGGTGTCTGAAGGTGATCCGGTATTATCAGGGATACCATTAGCTAAACCTTCTTCCGAAACAACTGCATTCACAACATTTGAAATAGAAGGAGGAGCGTCGTTATCAGTAATACTTGTGTTCACAAACGCATTGTCTAGATTCAGTGCTTCAAAAATCGGATTGCTGTCGCTATCGACAATACCCGACACGCTGACGCGGAACACTTCATCGCCTTCGGCATACACATCGTCCACCGTATCGATGGTAAACGTCGCTGTTACGCCATCCGCACCAATCACTGCTTGAGTGGTTTCGGTGATGTCATCACCTGACGCAGTAGTATAGCTGTAAGCTAACGTGACAATGCTACCCACAGGAGCCGGATCGCTCAGTGTTACGGTGTACTCTGTGGTGGTGTCACCTTCTACGACATTCGCTGGACCTGTCATGGTGACGGTGACCGTATCTTCTGGCCCTGGGTCGGTTTCATCACTGATGGTGGTGTCAACAAAGGCATTTGAAACATCTAATGCCTCAAAAATCGGATTGCTGTCACCATCTACAATGCCCGACACGCTGACGCGGAACACTTCATCGCCTTCCGCGTAAACATCATCTACCGTATCGATGGTAAACGTGGCAGTTATGCCGTCGGCACCAATAATCGCTTGAGTCGTTTCAGTGATGTCATCACCCGATGCAGTGGTGTAGCTGTAAGCTAAGGTCACGATGCTACCCACAGGTGCCGGATCGCTCAGTGTCACGGTGTAATCCGTGGTGGTATCGCCTTCTACGACATTCGCTGGACCCGTCATGGTGACCGTAACGGTATCTTCTGGCCCTGGGTCCGTTTCATCGCTGATGGTGGTGTCGACGAACGCATTATCGAGGTTCAGTGCTTCGAAGATAGGATTGCTGTCGCTATCGACAATACCCGATACGCGAACACGGAACACTTCATCGCCTTCCGCGTAAACATCATCTACCGTATCGATGGTAAACGTGGCAGTTATGCCGTCGGCACCAATAATCGCTTGAGTCGTTTCAGTGATGTCATCACCCGATGCAGTGGTGTAGCTGTAAGCTAAGGTCACGATGCTACCCACAGGTGCCGGATCGCTCAGCGTCACGGTGTAGTCTGTGGTGGTATCACCTTCTACAACATTCGCTGGACCAGTCATGGTTACCGTAACGGTATCTTCTGGACCAGGGTCAGTTTCATCGCTGATGGTGGTGTCGACGAACGCATTGTCTAAATTCAGTGCTTCGAAGATTGGGTTGCTGTCGCTATCGACGATGCCTGACACGCTAACACGGAATACTTCATCGCCTTCGGCATACACATCGTCCACCGTATCAATGGTAAACGTGGCAGTTACACCATCCGCCCCAATAATCGCTTGGGTGGTTTCAGTGATGTCATCACCCGATGCAGTAGTATAACTGTAAGCGAGCGTGACGATGCTACCGACGGGTGCTGGATCGCTCAGTGTCACGGTGTAGTCCGTGGTGGTGTCACCTTCTACAACATTCGCTGGACCAGTCATGGTTACCGTAACGGTATCTTCTGGACCAGGGTCAGTTTCATCGCTGATGGTGGTGTCGACGAACGCATTGTCTAAATTCAGTGCTTCGAAGATTGGGTTGCTGTCGCTATCGACGATGCCTGACACGCTAACACGGAATACTTCATCGCCTTCGGCATACACATCGTCCACCGTATCAATGGTAAACGTGGCGGTCACACCGTCGGCACCGATAATGGCTTGAGTGGTTTCAGTGATGTCATCACCCGATGCCGTGGTGTAGCTGTAAGCTAACGTGACGATACTACCCACAGGAGCCGGATCGCTCAGTGTCACGGTGTACTCTGTGGTGGTGTCACCTTCTACGACATTCGCTGGACCGGTCATAGTTACCGTAACCGTATCTTCTGGACCTGGGTCGGTTTCATCACTGATGGTGGTGTCGACGAACGCATTGTCTAAATTCAGTGCTTCAAAGATTGGATTACTGTCGCTATCGACGATGCCTGACACGCTGACACGGAACACTTCATCACCTTCCGCGTAAACATCGTCCACTGTATCGATGGTAAACGTGGCGGTCACACCATCGGCACCGATAATGGCTTGAGTGGTTTCAGTGATGTCATCACCCGATGCCGTGGTGTAGCTGTAAGCTAACGTGACGATACTACCCACAGGAGCCGGATCGCTCAGTGTCACGGTGTACTCTGTGGTGGTGTCACCTTCTACGACATTCGCTGGACCGGTCATAGTTACCGTAACCGTATCTTCTGGACCTGGGTCGGTTTCATCACTGATGGTGGTGTCGACGAACGCATTGTCTAAATTCAGTGCTTCAAAGATTGGATTACTGTCGCTATCGACGATGCCTGACACGCTGACACGGAACACTTCATCACCTTCCGCGTAAACATCGTCCACTGTATCGATGGTAAACGTGGCGGTCACACCATCGGCACCAACCACTGCTTGGGTGGTTTCAGTGATGTCGTCACCTGACGCAGTGGTGTAGCTATAAGCTAAGGTCACAATGCTACCCACAGGTGCCGGATCGCTCAGCGTCACGGTGTACTCTGTGGTGGTATCGCCTTCTACGACATTCGCTGGACCCGTCATGGTGACCGTAACGGTATCTTCTGGCCCTGGGTCGGTTTCATCACTGATGGTGGTGTCGACGAACGCATTGTCTAGATTCAACGCTTCGAAGATAGGATTGCTGTCGCTATCGACAATACCCGACACGCTGACACGGAACACTTCATCGCCTTCAGCGTAAACGTCATCCACGGTATCAATGGTAAACGTAGCGGTCACACCATCGGCACCAATAATCGCTTGGGTGGTTTCGGTGATATCATCACCTGACGCGGTGGTGTAGCTATAAGCGAGCGTCACGATGCTACCGACTGGCGCTGGATCGCTCAGTGTCACGGTGTAATCCGTGGTGGTGTCGCCTTCTACAACACTCGCTGGACCTGTCATGGTGACGGTGACCGTATCTTCCGGACCCGGATCGGTTTCATCGCTGATGGTGGTGTCGACAAAGGCATTTGAAACATCTAACGCCTCAAAAATCGGGTTGCTGTCGCTATCGACGATGCCTGACACGCTGACACGGAACACTTCATCGCCTTCGGCATACACATCGTCCACCGTATCGATGGTAAACGTGGCGGTCACACCATCCGCACCAATAATCGCTTGGGTGGTTTCGGTGATGTCATCACCGGATGCGGTGGTGTAGCTGTAAGCTAACGTGACAATGCTACCCACTGGCGCCGGATCGCTCAGTGTCACGGTGTAATCCGTGGTGGTATCGCCTTCCACCACATTCGCTGGACCGGTCATGGTCACGGTGACCGTATCTTCCGGACCCGGGTCGGTTTCATCGCTGATGGTGGTGTCGACAAAGGCATTGTCTAAATTCAGTGCTTCAAATATAGGATTGCTGTCGCTGTCGACAATGCCTGACACGCTAACACGGAATACTTCATCGCCTTCCGCATACACATCGTCCACCGTATCAATGGTAAACGTGGCAGTTACGCCATCCGCCCCAATAATCGCTTGGGTGGTTTCGGTGATGTCATCACCGGATGCGGTGGTGTAGCTGTAAGCTAACGTGACAATGCTACCCACTGGCGCCGGATCGCTCAGTGTCACGGTGTAATCCGTGGTGGTATCGCCTTCCACCACATTCGCTGGACCGGTCATGGTCACGGTGACCGTATCTTCCGGACCCGGGTCGGTTTCATCGCTGATGGTGGTGTCGACAAAGGCATTGTCTAAATTCAGTGCTTCAAATATAGGATTGCTGTCGCTGTCGACAATGCCTGACACGCTAACACGGAATACTTCATCGCCTTCCGCATACACATCGTCCACCGTATCAATGGTAAACGTGGCAGTTACGCCATCCGCCCCAATAATCGCTTGGGTGGTTTCCGTGATGTCATCACCGGATGCAGTAGTGTAGCTATAAGCTAAGGTCACGATACTACCGACGGGCGCCGGATCGCTCAGTGTCACGGTGTATTCGGAAGTAGTTTCACCTTCCGAAACGCTATTCGGGCCGGTCATATTAACGGTTACAGTATCTTCTGGCCCTTGCTCTGCCTCATCTGTAATCGTTGCAACACCCGTAACTGGAGTAGGCTGATCTGGCGTTGACCCAGACAAACTGAAGGTTTCCGATCCTTCCGCTAAATTATCATCGATGGTATCCAAGCTAACCGTAAAAGACTCTTCCCCGATCGGAAGAGAAACAGTGAACGATCCATCATCATTCACCTGAATTTCTTGGGTGGTTCCGTCGGATAATGTAATTAAAACCGTTGTATTTACATAATCTGCACCAACATCGCTCGCCGCCCCGCCTACAGCAGAACCATCATTAAGGGTAAACTCTATGGTAGTTTCTTCTTCCGTTGGTTGATTAAGGGTAACGTCGAAAGAGACTTGCTGCCCTTCATCTACTGCAGGGCTAGAAATATCTTGCACCGTAATTGTTACTGGAATCGGAATTCCTGTCGGAGCTGGTGCCTGAGTTGGAGGGAGAATGTCCAATAAAGTTAGAATCTGAGTGGTTGAAAACCCCGCTCCTTCAGTGCCAACTGTCTCAAAGTTGGTACTGGCGAGCAATTCTGTCCCTGTTCGCGCAACATTCCCTGTTGTCTGAGGACTAGACCCATTTGCTTCGCCCGCTGCGGTTTCAAACTCTTGACCTAGTTGGGTCGGGTCTTGTCCCGCTGCAATAGCTTCTATCAACGCTGTAATATCACCAGTTACATTGATGGAACTGCCTTGCGGTGTCACTTGCTCAATGACCAGTTCTGAAGTGTCTGAAACTTCGTTAATAATTAGTTCCCCTGGTTTAGGCAACTGTCCTTGTTCGAGGGTTCTAATTTCCCCATCGAGACCGATAACTACAATATTACTCATCAATGAGCCAAAAGTTACTCGTTCCATATCTACCTCGCCCCACTTTGAACTAAGTCAAAAGTTTGTCACCCCAATATTTACGTCTATAGTTTAGTCAAAATCTTCATATTTTCGTTGTATGTGCAAGGGGCGATGTGCTGATTAACTCAAGGGGCGGGGTTACAGGTGCAGCAAGGAATTGCACAGGTCGTGGAATGCTATGATATTAAGAAATCAAGCTTTTCTCTTGCTTAAACACAAACGGTTGCCAAGCAACATTTTGCACATGTGCTAAGGTTTAATCAGGCGAACTTCTGGATATTCTAAACAAAAGCCTAGGTTTAACAGTAGGTTGATAATTTACTTACTCAAACACTGTTATTTGTGATGTTTTATCTCAAATGTGAGATGAAACAGCAAAAAGCAACACGATTTTTTAGGAGAAACACCGTGAAATGGAACCGACTAAGTATTGCTTGCTGCTGTAGCTTAATAGTGTCTATACCCGTTTTCGGTCAAACTTTAGAGCAAGCCGTGGCATTAACGTTAAAAAATAACCCAGATATCAAAAGCGCATTTAATGAATTTGAGAGCCGAAGGTACATCAATGAGGCGTCAACAGGCGCCTATTTGCCTTCTCTCGATCTTGATGCGGGCATTGGTTACGAAGGCCTCGACCCATCTGATGAAGTCGGACGAGGCAACACTGACTATACGAGAAAAGAAGCGTCTATCACCCTAACCCAATTAATTTGGGATGGAAGCGCGACATTAAACGATATTGACCGTACCGCTGCTGATGCAGAATCGGTGCGATTCCAACTGTTAGCTGATGCTTCAGACAAGGCATTAGAAGTCACTAAAGTCTACTTAGATGCGGTAAAGGCTTATGAAGTCTTAAAGCTGTCTGAGAACAACCTTGCCGTTCACAAAGACATCTATACGGACATCAAAAAACGCGTCACTTCCGGCATCGGCTCTACTGCGGACTTAACACAGGTTGAAGCACGTTTAGCGAAAGCGCATGGTAATCTGGCAGCTGCACAAAACAACCTTTACGACTCCCACACAATGTTTACCCGCTTGGTGGGGCAAACGCCACAAGGGTTAATTTTTCCAAGAGCTGATCAGAACTTTATCCCCTACACCGTCGATGAAGCGGTTGGTTTGGCATTTGAATTACACCCCGTAATTCAAATCGCATTGGCGGATGTGGACTCTGCCAAGTTCCAATACAAACAATCGAAAGGCGTTAACTACCCGACGATCTCGATTGAAGCTTCTCAAACTTGGAAAGACGATGCGGATGGCTTAAAAGGTCGAAGCGATGAAACTCTCGCCATGTTGCGTTTACGCTATAACTTGTTCAACGGCGGTAGCGATGCGGCAAATTCAGAAAACTTCGCATACCAACTCAACAAAGCGAAAGACTTACGTGAAGGCGCGTACCGTAATGTTGAGGAAGGACTTCGCTTATCTTGGAGTGCTCTGGACTTAACGCTGCAACAAAAAGAATTTTTAGCAGACCACGTTGATTCGGCAGCTGAGACGGTCATCGCGTATGAAAAGCAATATCGAATCGGTAAACGAACCTTACTAGACGTTCTGAACACTGAAAACGAGTTGTTTGAAGCGCGTAAAGATTACCTTGATTCAAAATATGCAGAGCAATATGCCAAATATCGTGTGATGAACGCAACTGGCCAATTGTTGAGTGCGTTAAGAGTCGAAATGCCGAAAGAATGGCTAGAAAAAGTGGAGTATTAATTATGAAAAACATAACTATTATTGCACTGTCATTAGTTGTTGCTGCATGTAGCTCTTCGAGTGATCGAGGCGACGAATACGATTACATCGACACTCCTATTGCAGATCAATGGGCCGACCACCAAGATGACGACAGCGACGGCGTCATTAACCAGCGCGATTTATGCCCGGGCACACCATTAGGTGCGGAAATTGATAATGATGGCTGCGGATCTTACGCAAACTCATCACAACAAATGCAAATTCGAGTGTTATTTGCAAATGATTCAGATGAAATCAACCCGGTTTTCGCGAAGCAGATTCGAGAACTCTCAGATTTCTTGAAAGAATACCCAAGCACATCCATTGAGTTGCAAGGTTACGCGAGCCGTACAGGTGGATCTGAGCACAATTTAGATCTCTCCAAACGCCGAGCAGAGAACGTAAGAAAGGCACTGCTACAGAACGGTATTACTCCTGATCGAGTTACTATTGTTGGCTACGGCGATACGGTTTTAGCAACAACCGGAACAGACGAAGTAAGCCATGCTTTGAACCGACGTGTGACCGCAACAGTAGTAGGACATAAAGGTGAAGTGAAAAAAGAATGGACCATTTTCACCACACTTCCAAAAAGCTAACTATTCAAGAACATCAAAAAAGGTCTAGCAATTGCTAGACCTTTTTATTAGAGGCTGATTTGTCACTACATGTCTTTGTATTGAGAATCGAGACTCGCAATCAAATGCTGTGTGATATCATCCACGCTTGCGCTATTGAAGTGGATATCTAATGTTGAGCTACCTTTAGTAATACTCAAATTCGTATCTGCGCTGCCATCTTGACTTACTTCAACATGATAGCCGCCAGCGTCTCCTGTATGACTACCTGATTGTAAATCACTTAACAGATCGCCTACTTCATCTTTCGATAAATCATCAAACAGATCGGAGAAGTCTAGAGAGTCTTCACTGCTAGAAAAATCTGTGACAGTGTCGCGTTCGTTGGCCACATCGATCCATTTGAAGATGTCCTCACCATCACCGCCAGTCAGAATGTCGCTGCCTAAACCACCAATCAAAATGTCATTATCTGCGCCACCGAACAGCTTGTCGTTTCCACCTTGCCCAAACAAGATGTCATTTCCTGCACCACCATAAATGGTGTCCGCTTGGTCATAATAACGAGATTGCTCAAACTCAGCTTGGTTTTCAGTAATGTAGTGATGAACTTCCTCCTTCGTTACCAGAGCAACATCTTTCCCCAGTTGAGAAGCTACATAGTTTTGTAGCGCAGAAACACCTTGCTCTCCATTGATATCAAAACGAATCGCATCACCAAAAATGATGTCGTTTCCATCAAGGCTACTAATCTCATCCTTGCCTTGCATTAATGACACTTCTTTGCCAAGAATCACTTCTGCAAGTTGATTAACATCGATGTTAGTTCTTACAACACCATCAGAGTCAAAGTGTTTCAACGAATCTTCATCTAAGTCATGACCAAGACCGATCGATCGAACCTCACTAAGTTCTTCCAATGCCTGATATGCGTTATTTGCTTGATGAAGTACATACGTTTCATAATCGTAATAACTATGATTACTTGTCATCTTCCCTAACAACTCACCTGTCGAAAGCGAATAAACGAGTGAGTTACTATCTATCACCGTCTTATTGTCGTAAGTTACTACATCACCAGTTTTGTAATCCGCTGGCAACACATCAGCTAACGTTACCAGTTTGTTGTTTTCCACTCCAAGAACAATGCTATCCATTTGGTTTATGTTATTTGCATCATTCACAGTAGCTTGGTTTGGACGACCATCAGAAATGAAATAGCTTAAATTCGTTGCGCCACTATCAGCATTCTCAAACCAGTTCAATGCTGATTGGAAGCCTGCTTCATAGTTTGTGTTACCGTCACCGAGCTTCACAATTGCGTCCAATATTGATTCTACTTGAGACTTAGCGTTGTCAGAGCTCAAATCCAATTCGAGCACCTGTTTGCTCTCAGTGGAAAAAGTGGTTAATAAAACGTTCACTTTGCCCGAATGAGGTCCACTTGCACTTTCGATCAGAGTATTCAGCACTGTTTTTAGTTCAGTTACCGCACGGCCAACGTCGTAACCCATACTGCCAGACGTATCGAGCATAAAGGCAATGTTGTAATCCTGACCTTCGACAATTTGTAACCCTTGAACATCACCAACGATCACGTCGTTATCATCGGACCCAACTATGTTGTTATCGCCATGCGTACCAGAAACAAACTCATAATCACGGACTGAAACAGAAGCCGTGTCCGCTCCCATTTGAGTATTGTTATTAACTTCAACACTTCCTGCCGTCGCTGTTACATCAAAATCTAACGAGCCATTGTAATCTGCTGGTACAGTAATCGTACCGCTTAGTTGATGGCTGGTTTGATTTGGTTCACTTGAAAGGTCAACCGTGTAAGAACCATCGCTGTTTTCAGTAACCGTTTTGCCATTCACCTCTAATGTTAGCCCTGAAGGGATTCCCGTTAAGGTGACGCTATCGTTAATGAATGACTCACTGCCATCCACATCGATAAGATCAAGGTTCAGCTCAAAAGAGACTTGTTGCTCTGTAAGAACAACATACTCTCCTGTGTTGTTATCTAGCTTGATAATGGCATCTTGGAAGATAAGCTGTTCAATTTCATAAAGGTGGTCACCCGACTCTTTATGAGTGCTCGAAACAACATCTTTTGTATCAATAAATCGACTATCTTCGACAATCCAATACGGGACTTCTGAGTGGTCAGATGCTGGGTAATAGCTGAAGTCGTAATCAGACAACTTACCAGAGTAAACAACTGTGTCAGTCTCAGCTTGATCATCTAATGAACCAATACCGCCATAGATAGAATCATTACCTCCTCCAGTCACAAAGATATCACTGCCTTGAGCATCAACGTTGGCACCTGCTTGTTGATCACCTACAAAACTCAGTGGTGATTCAGTGTCTCCGCTTAACATTAAGTCGTTACCAGCATGACCATTATTAAACGCTTGTGTCACCACATGTTCAAAGTCAAGCCCTGGTAAATTACTTGCCTCAAGCAGATCTTTAAGTTCTTCGTCTGTAGACCAGCTTCCGCCTAATGTCACAGGTACAGACGTTACTGGACCGAAAGTAAGGTCAATCTTAATTGGGTCCGCGACAGGCTCTATGTCGATACTCAACGTACCTGAAGCAGAAGAATTGCCATCACTAACAGTGAAATGAATCTGCTCGTAAGTATCCAAGCCGTTCCCAACACCGTCTTTATCGAAAACATCTGCACCAGATTCATGTTCAGCAGGAACATAGCGAACAAGACCATTTTCGATATCAGAAGCGAGTACACTGCCAGAAACCGCTTCCCAACCATCAGAACCCTTCACTTGTAGTGAGCCATTTAGAGCAGAAGTGTCAAACTCAACACTTACCCCACTGTCAACGACTCCTAAATGTTCTAGTGTGATAACAATCGCTTCGTCTTCTAATCCGGAAATTTCGTTGCTTTGAACCGTTGGCGGAACATCATTATCATCAATATAGCCAACGCCAGATACATCTCCGACTTTAATCACAAGGCTTTCTGTTGATTCAACCAACTGATCATCAATGCTTGGAATGGTAATCTCAAAGCCATTCACACCGGCTGGAACAATAAGGTATCCGCCCAAATACTTCACGCCATTAGTAAAAGTTGCGTTCGACAAATCAATGTCTTGAGAGCTCGTACTAGAACCCTCTGCAGAGAAATCCACTTGATACTTAACGGTCTGATCTGTTGCGTTATTTAGAGAAACAGAAAACGTGACATCGTCACCTTCAACAACAGTAACACCTGTAATGCTCTGCACCGCAGGTCCATTTTCCGCAACATTACCATCTAGCATTTCGTTAACGATATTGACTGTAGATGGATCGCTAACGCCACTTTCAGAGTCGACTGCCACATATCCAAAGCTGTCTTCGGCAGGAACACCTTCTACATAACGTAACTCCCAGTTACCTTCATTTTTCGTAGAAAAATCTAACTGAGTAATGACCGAACCTTCAGGAAGAGCTAGATCTTTCCCATAACCAACGCTTGTTTCTTGGAATAGCATGAAGTTGCCTTCAGGCTTCAAAAACTCGAACGTTTGAGTCTGTTGGACATTATTTGAATCTAAGTATGTAACCGTAATAAGCGCTGCGTTGTCATCACCGTAATCAAACAATCCACCTAATCCATCTAGACCAAGGTTTACGGAGCCCACAGGATTATTAGACAAATCGACCGTAATCGTTTCACCCTTCTCAATACCCTGCCCGTCATTGTCAGCGATACCATTGCCGATATGTGACACCTGACGGTTGTATTGCGCAAGTTCACCGCTATCAGAGGAAATCGTGATAGAGGCTCCATTTGCTAAATGCTCAATACGGGAATGTGATGGTCCACCATCCTCACTTAATCCCCAGTTATTGAAATCTGATGTAGATTCTGAGCCATTAGGCGTATTTGGACGATCTTTGATACCTAATAAGAAGCCAACATTATCAGCTTCATAGTAAAGACTGTCTTTGTCATAAAGCGTATCGCTTACTTCTTTAATTTCGTGCAACTCACCGTCACTATCTTTAAAGAACAACGTACCTGATGTTGGCAGTTCAGTAATCCGGACATGTAGATCATTGCCTTTTAAGTCGTCTTCAACATCCGCGATATGATCCTTAGAGTCACCGCTACCCAAAGGTTTCGTATCGGTATCAAACACAACTTGCGTAAGCTGATCATCGGCGACATGCGTAAAGTCTTCACTTTCAGGCTTGTCGTTTACTGGTGTCACATTGACCGTGACGGTGGTGGATTCAGACACACCGCCTGATGTCACGACATAAGTGAAAGTATCTTTACCGACGTAGTTATCATCTGGTGTGTAGGTCACCGTGCCATCGTTGTTTACGATGACGGTACCATTTTTAGGACCATTCTCTGCGTCCAGAGACACCACTTTATCTTTGCCTTCAAACGTGTCGTTACCTAAGACGTTAATGATAGTTGGTGTGTCTTCGACTACATTTGTGCTGTCAGCCTTGATGTCGACTACTGGTGCAACCGTAAAGTCCACCGTTTGGCTAACACTTTCACCACTTGGGTCGGTAGCAGTAAACGTTAAGGTCTCTGAGCCGTTCCAGTCTGCTGTTGGTGAAATGGTCGCGATGCCATTTTCAATCGAAACCAACACGTTGCTATTGCCAGACACTGAGAAGTTTAGCGCTGAGTCGCTATCTTTAAATGCGTCGTTTAAATCAATCGTGTAGGTCGCAAAGTCTTCCGATAACTCTTGATCTGCAATGGCATTTTCAACAGTCGGTGCATCGTTAACACGATTCACAATCAAACTGTCACTGTCGTTAGCTGTTGGATTAACACCATCCGATACTGACGCGCTAATAGTTAGGTCTTTAAGGTTGAGCTCATCGTTGTTAACTGCATCGACGCCCGCTTGAGTCAGCTTGACCTCATTGCCTACCAACACGAAGTAGCCGTTTGAGTTATTTTCTAAAGAAACGGTTAATTGGTCTTCAGGCGTGTCAGTATCGCGAACCGTTAAGGTTGCGACTACCGTATCAGTGTTCACTGCATCTTCAGTGATGCTTTCTACTGCATCAACCTTGATGGTTGGCGCATCGTTCACTGGATTTACTGTAACAGTTACTTTCGCTTCGTCGGTCAATTGACCGTCCGTTACGGTGTAGGTGATTTCAGCCTGGCCATTGAAGTTTTCTGCCGGAGTGAAGACGAGTTTGCCATCAACGATCTCGACTTTACCTTGTGCTTCAGGAACAGACGCTGATTGGATCGACAACTTATCGCCATCGATGTCGTTGTCGTTTGGCAGGACATCAATCGTCACTGGTGTGTCTTCGTCAGTAATCGCCGTGTCATCTTTTGCCACTGGTGCATCGTTGACCGGTGTTACATTGACTTCAACGGTGGTGGATTCTGACACTCCACCTGATGTCACGACGTAAGTGAAAGTATCTTTACCTACGTAGTTATCATCTGGTGTGTAGGTCACCGTACCATCGTTGTTTACGATGACGGTGCCATTTTTAGGACCATTCTCAGCGTCCAGTGACACCAGTTTATCAGTGCTTTCAAACGTGTCGTTACCTAAGACGTTAATGATGGTTGGTGTGTCTTCGACTACATCCGCGCTATCAGCCTCGATGTCGACTACTGGTGCAACCGTAAAGTCCACCGTTTGGTTAACGCTTTCACCGCTTGGGTCTTTAGCTGTAAACGTAATTGTCTCTTTGCCATTCCAATCCGCTGTCGGAGTGATAGTGGCGACGCCATTCACAATAGAGATTTGGATGTTATCGTTGCCAGAAACTGAGAATTTTAGCGAGGAATCAGAGTCTTTGAATACTTCATTCAAGTCGATCGTGTATACATCGAAATCTTCCGATAACTCTTGATCTGCAATGGCATTTTCAACAGTCGGTGCATCGTTAACACGATTCACAACCAAACTGTCACTGTCGTTAGCTGTTGGATTAACACCATCCGATACTGACGCACTGATAGTCAGATCTTTAAGGTTGAGTTCGTCGTTGTTAACCGCGTCAACACCCGCTTGAGTCAGCTTGACTTCATCGCCAACTAACACAAAATAACCGTTTGAGTTGTTTTCTAAAGAAACGGTTAATTGGTCTTCTGGCGTATCAGTATCAGCGACTTCCAACGTTGCAACTACCGTATCGGTACTCACCGCGTCTTCAGTGATGCTTTCTACAGCATCAACCTTGATGGTTGGCGCATCGTTTACTGGATTTACTGTAACAGTTACTTTCGCTTCGTCGGTCAATTGACCGTCCGTTACGGTGTAGGTAATTTCAGCGTCACCATTGAAGTTTTCGGCCGGAGTGAAGACGAGTTTGCCATCAACGATCTCGACTTTACCTTGTGCTTCAGGAGCAGACGCAGATTGGATCGACAACTTATCGCCATCTACATCGGTGTCGTTTGGCAGAACATCAATAGTAACCGCGGTGTCTTCTTGTGTCGTAGCGATGTCATCTTTCGCCACTGGCGCATCGTTCACAGGCGTCACATCGACGTTCACCGTGGTGGACTCACTGACGCCACCGGAAGTGACGATGTAGGTGAAGCTGTCTGCACCGTGGTAGTTGTCGTTTGGTGTGTAAGTCACGCTGCCGTCAGGATTGACCGAGACCGTGCCGTTGGCTGGGCCGTTATTGGCATCGAGCGACACCACTTTACCGTCGCCTTCGAACGTGTCGTTACCTAAGACCTTGATGATGGTTGGCGTGTCTTCAACGACCGTCGCTTTGTCTGCCACAATGTCCGCTACAGGCGCAACTGTGAAGTTTACGGTTTGGCTAATGCTTTCACCGCTTGGATCAGTAGCAGTAAACGTTAGGGTTTCTGAGCCGTTCCAGTCTGCCGTTGGAGTGATCGTGGCAATGCCATTGACGATCGCCACTTGGATGTTGCTGTTGCCAGAGACGCTAAACGTTAACTCGCCATCAACGTTATCCACATCGCTGAAAGCGGTATTTAGATCGATGGTGTATGGCGTGAAGTCTTCTGCCAAGGCTTGATCTGCGATGTTGCTTTCAACCACAGGCGTGTCGTTTACAGCATTCACGGTGACTTTGACCGTTGCTTGGTCAGTCAGTGCGCCGTCGGTGACGGTGTAAGTGATCTCAGCGTCGCCATTGAAGTTCTCGGCCGGAGTGAAAACAAGTTTGCCATTCACCACTTCAACCGTACCCTGCTCTTTAGGTACAGACGCCGAGTCAATGCGTAACGTATCACCATCGATGTCAGTATCGTTTGGCAGAACATCAATAGTAACCGCGGTGTCTTCTTGTGTCGTAGCGATGTCATCTTTCGCCACTGGCGCATCGTTCACAGGCGTCACATCGACGTTCACCGTGGTGGACTCACTGACGCCACCGGAAGTGACGATGTAGGTGAAGCTGTCTGCACCGTGGTAGTTGTCGTTTGGCGTGTAAGTCACGCTGCCGTCAGGATTGACTGAGACCGTGCCGTTGGCTGGGCCGTTATTGGTATCTAGCGACACCACTTTATCGTCGCCTTCGAACGTGTCGTTACCTAAGACCTTGATGATGGTTGGCGTGTCTTCAACAACCGTCGTTTTGTCTGCCACAATGTCCGCCACAGGCGCAACCGTGAAGTTCACCGTTTGGCTAACGCTTTCGCCGCTTGGATCAGTGGCAGTAAAGGTTAGGGTCTCTGAGCCGTTCCAGTCTGCTGTTGGTGAAATGGTCGCGATACCATTTTCAATCGAAACCAACACGTTGCTGTTACCAGACACAGAGAAGTTCAGCGCGGAGTCGCTATCTTTAAATGCGTCGTTTAAATCAATCGTGTAGCTCGCGAAATCTTCCGATAACACTTGGTCTGCAATGGCATTTTCAACAGTCGGTGCATCGTTAACACGATTCACAATCAAACTATCACTGTCGCTAGCCGTTGGATTAACACCATCCGATACTGACGCGCTAATAGTTAGGTCTTTAAGGTTAAGTTCATCATTATTAACTGCATCAACGCCTGCTTGAGTCAGCTTGACTTCATTGCCAACCAACACGAAGTAGCCGTTTGAGTTGTTTTCTAAAGAAACGGTTAATTGCTCTTCAGGCGTGTCAGTATCGCGAACCGTTAAGGTTGCGACTACCGTATCAGTGTTCACTGCATCTTCAGTGATGCTTTCTACTGCATCAACCTTGATGGTTGGCGCATCGTTCACTGGATTTACTGTAACAGTTACTTTCGCTTCGTCGGTCAATTCACCGTCCGTTACGGTGTAGATGATTTCAGCGTGGCCATTGAAGTTCTCGGCCGGAGTGAAAACAAGTTTGCCATCAACGATCTCAACTTTACCTTGTGCTTCAGGAACAGACGCAGATTGGATCGACAATTTATCGCCATCCACATCAGTATCGTTTGGCAGAACATCGATAGTAACTGCGGTGTCTTCTTGTGTCGTAGCGATGTCATCTTTCGCCACTGGCGCATCGTTGACCGGTGTCACATTGACTTCAACGGCGGTGGATTCAGACACACCGCCTGATGTCACGACATAAGTGAAAGTATCTTTACCGACGTAGTTATCATTTGGTGTGTAAGTCACGCTGCCGTCAGGATTGACCGAGACCGTGCCGTTGGCTGGGCCGTTATTGGTATCTAGCGACACCACTTTACCGTCGCCTTCGAACGTGTCGTTACCTAAGACCTTGATGATGGTTGGCGTGTCTTCTACAACCGTCGCTTTGTCTGCCACGATGTCCGCCACAGGCGCAACCGTGAAGTTTACGGTTTGGCTAATGCTTTCGCCGCTTGGATCGGTAGCTTTAAACGTTAGGATTTCTGAGCCGTTCCAGTCTGCCGTTGGGCTAATGGTCACGATGCCATTTTCAATCGAAACCAACACGTTGCTGTTGCCAGACACTGAGAATTCTAGCGAGGAATCAGAATCTTTGAATACTTCATTCAAGTCGATCGTGTATGCATCGAAATCTTCCGATAACACTTGGTCTGCAATGGCATTTTCAACAGTCGGTGCATCGTTAACACGATTCACAACCAAACTGTCACTGTCGCTAGCCGTTGGATTTACACCATCCGACACTGACGCGCTGATAGCCAGGTCTTTAAGGTTGAGTTCATCGTTGTTAACCGCGTCAACACCCGCTTGAGTCAACTTGACTTCATTGCCAACCAACACGAAGTAGCCGTTTGAGTTATTTTCTAAAGAAACGGTTAGTTGGTCTTCTGGCGTGTCAGTATCGCGAACCGTTAAGGTTGCGACTACCGTATCAGTGCTCACTGCATCTTCAGTGATGCTCTCTACTGCATCAACCTTGATGGTTGGCGCATCGTCCACTGGGTTAACGGTAACAGTCACTTTCGCTTCGTCGTTCAATTGACCGTCCGTTACGATGTAGGCAATTTCAGCGTCGCCATTGAAGTTTTCTGCCGGTGTGAACACCAATTTGCCATCAACGATCTCGACTTTGCCTTGTGCTTCAGGAACAGACGCAGATTGGATCGACAACTTATCGCCATCCACATCAGTATCGTTTGGCAGAACATCGATAGTAACCGCGGTGTCTTCTTGTATAGATGTGGTGTCATCAACTGCAACAGGACTGTCATTTACAGGCGTAACCGTAACAGTTACTTTCGCTTCGTCCGTCAAATCGCCATCAGTTACGATGTAAGTGATGGTCGCTTCACCATTGAAGTTCTCAGCTGGCGTGAACACCAGTTTGCCGTCGACAATGTCAACTGAGCCTTGCTCTGAAGGAACTGATGCTGATTGAATGCTGAGTGCGTCACCTTCAACATCACTATCATCGACTAAAACATCAATCGTAACAGAGGTGTCTTCTTCTGTCGTAATTACATCGTTTTCTGCGTTTGGCGCATCATTGATAGGCAGAATATCGAGATTTGCAGAACCAGATACCACTTGGTCTTCGTCATCAATAATGTCGAAAGTGAAAGAGACTTCTGTGTCGTCATCGATTTGAGGAGTGAAAGTCCACGTTCCATCACCATTGTCGACAAGAGTGCCATTCCCTTTATCGATAATGAGGTTCTCAACAGATAATGTGTCTTTGTCTTCATCATCAACATTTGACAGTAACTCTTCCGTCGTAATGATGATTGAACCACCATCCTCTTCAATCGCATCTAGAGTAACTGGCGTTGTTGCCAAAGGTTTATCAGTGCTGTCAGCACTCGTTTGAAGATTACTTCGGAATAGATCGTTCAGTGCTAGAACTTGTGTTTGCGATAGTCCTAGAGACTCAATACCAATGGTTTCAAAACTGGTGGATGCCAAGAGTTCAGTACCATCGCGAACAATTGTCGCACTGGTTTGCAGACTAGAGCCGCCGTTCTCACCAGCTGCTGGCGCAAACTCTTCATCTACAGCAGAAGGGTCTTGTCCTTGTTCGATTGCACTAATAATTTGTAAAACATCATCAGTGACATCTTTAGAACCCTGCTCTTGAGTCAATTGCACGTTTAAATCCAGAGGGCCAACATCTGTTGATGTCACAACCACTTCTCCTGGTAGTGGCTGTTGTCCCTCCGTTAGTACTCTCAGCTTCCCATCTAATCCTATTACAACGACTTGATTGCCGAGTGAAACTAACGCTGTACGATCCATATAAAACTTCACCCCAAATTACTGTCAACTTTTTGACTAATGATACTAATTTGCTATATATTGCCCGAATATATACTGCAATAACAGTAATTTGATGCCTATTTTCAACTTATAAGTCACAATTTTTCCATATTGTCGATTTTCAGTTGGTGGGTGATTGAGATCTTTGTATAAGCAACTATAAAATGTAACAAAACCAAATAAAGGTGATATTAGTTCGAAGTTAAGCCCCAGTTAGGCGTATTTTCGTATCACTTTTGAAACACATTCTAAACAAAGCGATTGGTTACATCGTCGATTATTAGTGGTATTGTGCGCTAAATTATTGACGCCCTTATAGGTATTCCACTTATAAGCCCTCTCGCCTCGAGAAATTACATAACCATCTAGGAGAATCACAGTGAAGTGGACTCGTGCCAACGCCTTTTGTATTGGTGTATTCGCCGCTAGTCATGCTTTTGGGCAAACACTAGAGCAAGCCGTAGAAAATACGCTAAAAACAAATCCCGATATTAAAAGCGCGTTCAATGAATTCGTTAGCAAGCAGTATGTGAATGAAGCATCTGGCGGTGCTTACCTCCCTTCCGTCGATCTTGACGCAGGTATCGGTTACGAAGGTATAAATCCTGCAGAATCAGGACGAGACTCAACCGATCTGACTCGTAAAGAAGCCACTATCACTTTAACGCAATTGATTTGGGATGGCTCTGCCACTCTTAATGATATGGACCGTACTGCTGCAGATGCAGAATCTGTGCGATACCAACTACTTGCGGATGCGCAAGACACTGCGTTGGAAGTGACTAAGGTGTACTTAGATTCCGTTAAAGCGTATGAAATTCTTTCTCTTTCAGAGAACAACCTGAAAGTTCATAAGAAAATTTATGAAGACATTAAAAAACGTGTCAACTCAGGTATCGGCTCGACCGCAGACCTGACTCAAGTTGAGGCGCGTTTAGCAAAAGCGCACGGTAACTTAGTTGCGGCTCAAAATAACCTGTTTGATAGCCAAACGATGTTTACGCGTCTTGTCGGACAATCGCCACAAGGATTGATCTTCCCACGCGCGGATCAAAACTTCATCCCATACACAATCGATGAGGCGATTGACTTGGCATTTGAATCTCACCCTGTCATCAAAATCTCGGTTGCAGATGTGGATTCTGCGAAGTTCCAGTACAAACAATCGAAAGGAACTTACTACCCGACCATTTCTGTAGAAGCAGCACAAACATGGCGCAACGATGCCGGCGGTATTGAAGGCAGCAGCGATGAAACGACAGCAATGCTTCGAATGCGTTACAACTTGTTCAACGGTGGTAGTGATGTTGCGAACGCAGAAAGCTTTGCATATCAGTTAAACAAAGCGAAAGATCTACGAGAGCGTGCATACCGAAATGTCGAAGAAGGACTTCGCTTGTCTTGGAGTGCGTTAGATTTAACTCTGCAACAAAAAGAGTTCTTAGCTGACCACGTAGACTCAGCTTCTGAAACGGTCATTGCTTACGAAAAGCAATATCGCATTGGTAAGCGTACTCTACTTGACCTTTTAAACACTGAAAACGAACTGTTCGAAGCAAGAAAGAACTATTTAGACGCTAAATACGCGGAACAATACGCGAAGTACCGAGTGATGAATGCTACGGGTCAACTGTTGAATGCCTTGCGTGTTGATGTACCAACAGAATGGAACCAGAAGGTGGAGTACTAATCATGAAACCGATGAAACTGCTATTGGCATTAAGCATTATCGCCGTTACGCAACAAGCAATCGCTGAAGATGAGTACGATTACCGTGCATTCCCTACCGCAGAGCAAATTGCTGACTTACAAGACGAAGATAACGACGGTGTGATTAACGCTCGCGACCTATGTCCGGGGACGCCAGCTGGCTCTGAAGTTGACAATGATGGCTGTGGCGAATACATCAAAGCATCTGAGAAAATGCAGGTTCGTGTGCTATTTGCCAACGATTCTGATGAGATCAATCCGGTATTTCGTCGTCAAATTCGTGAGTTGTCTGACTTCTTGAAGGATTACCCAACGACCTCGATTGAACTACAAGGTTACGCGAGTAAAACAGGTGGTTCAAAACACAATCAAGATCTCTCTGAACGACGAGCGAAAAACGTGCGTGACGCGCTACTAAGTTACGGTATTGAACCAAATCGTGTTCGCATCATTGGTTTTGGTGACACACATCTAGCAGAGCAAGGCACCGATCAGGTAAGCCACGCACTTAACCGCCGAGTGACCGCATCTGTTGTTGGTTACAAAGGTAAAGTTAAAAAAGAGTGGACGATCTTTACGACGCTTCCTCAAGCAGAAAGCTAATCTAAACTTTTACACTCTCACATCGCACTCAGATTTGACAAAAGGAGCTTCGGCTCCTTTTCTTTTCATAGTGGCTTGAAGCCGTATTATGCTTTAGGAATCGGCGCTTTAGTGGTAATCTAGCGGCGTCATAACAATGAGAGTTTTGAAATGAGCAAACTTACATCAGATATCCAAGCAAACCTTGATCTTTTCGTAGCAGAAACGAAAGAAAGCCAACTCGTTTGGGGTCTACGCAATGAAGAAGGTTGGTTGTCTTGCGATTCAACTGAGTTCGAAAATAGCGAAGTAATGCCTTTCTGGTCTTCAAAAGAAGATGCTGAAGCGCACAACGTTGAAGAGTGGGCAGATTTTACTGTTCTTGAAATTCCACTAGATATCTTTGTAGAAGATTGGCTTCTGACTCTTGCTGAAGACGGCGTTCTTGTTGGTACAAACTGGAATGCTCAGCTAGAAGGCAAAGAAATGGAGCCTCAAGATCTAGCGAAGCTATACGTAGACTAATCGCGTTGACCTCGGCACGTGTGCCGGGGTTTCTATTCCCTCCCCTAGTTCTCAACACAAATATCGACCCACTTCATAGTTTTTCCATTCAGTATTGTTTATTCACTTCACGTGGTCACATCGCCTATAAGATAATGGGTATAACATACTGAAAAGATTATATAAGAAAAACACAAGGCTACTTCCTTATGCGCGCGCTGTCTCCTTTGCTTGCGTCACTGCTTTTTTGCAGTCAAATATACGCAAGTGACTCTACCGAGATTGAACACACCCAAAACTTTACGCAATGGCACGCTGTCTATCAAACAACGTTACACAACGATGCGGCTTCTGCTCTTAGCATGCTTCAAGACCGTTATCATACTTCCGTATCTGACAGCGAGAGACTTTACGTCAGTGGGTTGATTTATGAGTACATGGCTAACATCAAGCAGCCTTATTACGGAAGTAGCCAAATCTTAAACAATGATTTCGCGAAGTTAGAGTCTGAGTACATTCTCGCTTTAAACGAACGTAAACATGGCAGTTATGACGCTTCTGTTGCCAGTTTCAACTCGTTAAGGCAAAAGATGAAACAAAATGGTGACGTGGAAGGTAAAGCGTTGATGAATTACCAGCTTTGCTACACGCTAAACCAGCAAGGCCGTTACCACAAAGCAAACTTCTTTTGCTCATCTCTCGAAAGCCATTTAGACGATAAGCACGCAGAGGTCTTTCCTGCAGACTTGGCGTTGCGAGTCGTAGCGAACAACTACAATTATCGTGGCGACTACGAAAAGGCTCTGAGCCTGTACCGCCGCCTGCTTGCCAATATGTCTTATCAAAGCGACCCATCTGGTATTTATAACGATGTCGGCAATTTACTCGCCGAATTAGGACAGTTTGAGCAATCGGAGCAATACCTCATCCAATCCTTGCTTGCGCGTCAACTTGAGGAGGCCCCACTCAAAGTGGCGCAAGTCGAACACAGCCTAGCTCGGATGTATAACAAATCGAAAGATTTCGATAAGGCCATTAACCACTACCAGAACTCATTGAAAATCTTGGAAGAGCTGCACTATCCGTATGGACAAGGCTTGGCGTATTTGGGGCTTGCTTCCGCTATTGCTGAAATTGGCAACCTTGAACAAGCCGTCAAATACATTAACAAAGCACTCGGTTTGGGCGAGCGATACGAAAACAACCATTTGCAAACCGAGGGGCATTTAGCCGCTGGTTTTGCTTATCTGAAAAATGACGCGCCAGAAAAGGCGATCGAGCACGGTAAAGAAGCGTTCACACTAGCAATGGAAAACTCAAGGCCATTGCTACAAGCGAGAGCACAACTGTTGCTGTCCAATGCCTACCAAGAGCTTGGGGATTACAAAGCGGCGCTAAGTCACTATGAAGCGTATTCTACATTAGAACTAGATAACCGAGATACTAGCAACATCAAGGCAATGGAAGCTCTCGACCTCACCAAAAATGAGTACGAATACGAACTGCAACTGATCAAACTTGCGAACGAGCGGAATTTAAAGCAGAGCGAGTTTGAAAAGCTTACAGATCAAAAACGCGCGTACAATTTCGTGGTTGCCTGCTTAGTGCTTCTTTTGGTGTTGGCAATAATGGCTCAGCGACAAACTCGAAACAAAGCACGGATAGACAGTTTAACGTGCGCCTTAAACAGAACCGCGATCATTGAAACCATCAAAAGTCAAACCTCGAAAACTCATCAAGAGATGCGATATGTTCTGGCTTTAATTGACTTAGATAACTTTAAAGCCATCAATGATACCTACGGCCACCCTACAGGCGATTTGGTTTTGAAACACGTTTGTCAAAGCATCCGCGTAAAACTCAACAAAGGTGAATACATCGGGCGTTTAGGTGGAGAGGAATTTGTTCTTTTACTCAAAAACGTTGATGAAATTGATGTACCTTTCCGAGTTCAAAGCTTGCATAAAACCATTTCGGAAAAGCAAATCAAAACGGAAAGAAATGAAGACCTTCGTGTAACGGCAAGCTTGGCCTATCTATCGACATCAATGCCACTCACCAACTTCGATGAGCTGTACTCGATATTAGACCAAGCTTTATATCAGGCGAAGAGAAATGGCAAAAACGCGGTTGTTGATGCGTACAATGAGCCAATTAACCTGAGTTCAGAATTTGCAAATTCGTGAAGGTCTGTTTACAGACCTTCTGATTCCTGCTTTTGAACCAAAGATTTCATAACTGCATCTTTGTTATTCAAGTAATCATCGAGCCCGGCTTTGCGTAAATCACATGATGGGCAATCGCCACAACCATCACCGATGATGCCGTTGTAGCAAGTTAGCGTGTTTTCACGAACCAGTTGCAACGCATTGTATTGATCCGCTAACGCCCATGTTTCTGCCTTGTTGAGCCACATCAGCGGTGTTTTGATCGTCAAAGCTCGATCCATACCTTTCACCAACGCCGTGTTCATTGATTTCACAAAATCGTCTCGGCAATCTGGGTAGCCACTAAAGTCCGTTTCACACACGCCAGTAATCACCGTATCGGCACCGATTTGGTAAGCGTAAATGCCAGCAAGAGTTAAGAACAAAATATTACGGCCAGGCACAAACGAGTTCGGCAAGCCATTCTCTTGTAATTCGTGAGAAACAGGAATGTCATCACGCGTCAGAGAGCTGATAGCAAGTTCATTCAGTAAACCAACATCCATCACTTTATGCGCTTTTACACCAAGATCTTTGGCGATCTTTTGCGCAACTTCGATCTCCAGTTTATGACGTTGGCCATAATCAAAAGTGATTGCATGCACTTCATCAAACTCTTTGAGGGCTTGCACGAGACAGGTTGTCGAGTCTTGCCCGCCACTGAAAACAACAACAGCTTTTTTCATTTTACTCTCCGAGCTTAAGCAATACTTAGGTATTTATGAGTTTGAATAGATAGACGCCAATTGCGCGAGATGCACGTTTCGATACACAACTGAGTTGCGCGAGGCTTCTGGCTGATTGGTTGTAAAGCGATCACCGTTTCTGTCTTTATATCAGCGTTTGCAAGTAATTCATCAAGATGATCGATGTCTTTTTGCGTACCGACTGGGTGCTTGATTTCATTAGCACGCTCCAACGCACTTTTCAGTACAGGCAATTTACCTTTCATCGCCACTTTCGGTGACACTGTCACCCACGTTTTTTCAGACGTGACGACTTCTGATGTCCCACTGGTTTCAATCTGGCACTGACAGCCCATATCTTCAAACGCTTTGCTCAACGGACGCAAATCGTAAATACACGGCTCACCACCAGTGATAACAATATGCTTCGCATTGAAGCCTTGCTGTTTGTATTGTTCTACGATGTCTTCAGCCGATGCCGTGCACCAAGTCGGAGAATCTTCCGTCTTCACCAAAATATCACCAATAGGACGCAGATCCTTTTCTTCGGCATCCCACGTTTGTTTTGTATCACACCAACTGCACCCCACTGGGCACTCTTGCAAGCGAACGAAAACGGCAGGAACACCAGTAAAGATCCCTTCCCCTTGGATGGTTTCAAACATCTCATTTAGCTTATACAACGCAGAACTCACTTAACTCATAAAACTTCGAGGCGAAGACCTTAATGGAGAGGCGTGTCTAGGTCAATTCAAACCAAAAATTAATTGTTAAAATAGCCCATTTTGTAGTTTCATACTCAGGTTCCCATTATTTTAAGGTAAGTAAAGATGTACAAACTGATCGCCCTAGACATGGACGGCACGTTATTAAACAGCGACAAAGCGATTTCAGAAGAAAACAAACACGCTATCGCGAAAGCTCGTGAAGCTGGCGTTACTGTCGTTTTGGCTTCTGGCCGCCCACTTGAAGGCATGCAGGCAAAATTGGATGAGCTGAATATTCATTCCGATAAAGATTTTGTCCTTTTCTACAATGGTTCTATGGTTAAAAACGTAGGTACAAACGAAATTATCCACCAGCAAATCATTGATGGTAAAGCTGCTAAATTAGTCGCTCGTAAAGCGAAAGAATTAGGCGCTTATGTGCACGCATTCAGCCAAGTGCACGGCTTGATCACTAATGAGAACAACCCATACACTGACATCGAAGCCAACATTAATGGCTTAGACGTGACAGAGATGAATTTTGAATCGCTAGAAGATGATCATCCAATCATCAAAGCAATGATGGTTGCCGAGCCAAGTAAACTCACCGAGGTCATCGCTGCGCTTCCGCCTGAAATGCGTGAAGAGTTTACTGTTGTTCAAAGTGCCCCATTCTTCCTAGAGTTTCTTAACCCAGCGAGCAACAAAGGCATCGGAGTTGCAGCGATTGCTGAGTACTTAGGAATTCAACCAGAAGAAGTGATCTGTATGGGTGATGCTGAAAATGACCACCACATGCTGAAGTACGCAGGCCTTGGTATCGCGATGGCAAATGCGATGGAAGAAACCAAGAAAATCGCAGATTACATCACTGAAAGTAACGACGACCACGGCGTAGCGAAAGCAATTGAGAAATTTGTTCTTAACGCTTAGCTCTCGCTTTATAAAAGTAGCTTTACAGAAGTAAGCACCTAAAACACAAAAAGCCTCGCGATTGCGAGGCTTTTTACTTGATACCGAAGTACTTATTATTCTGACAGATTGAGCTCTTCTTGGTACTGATTTTGATGAGTCAATCTTCTTGCCATAAAGATGAACAACAGCATCAATATCGGATAGTGGAACGTCATAAACACCAATGACCAAAAACCGCTGGAAGAGACGCTCGTCGCTGCAAACAAATACACCTGCTGAGTCAATATCAACGCCAAAGTGACAAAAATCATCTGCTTACTGTTTAATCTCACCTGAGACTCCTTAAACGTAAGTACGAGTGCAGAAGCCGTGATCAACATCGCTAACCAGTTGCCAAACACAGGTAACGGCCAAATCACCGAAATAACGGCTGTCACAGCAGTCAACGTAAACCACACTCCTTTTGAGCTGAGGAGTTGATCAACATTGACCTCTGGATTCGTTTCCAAACGTAATACGTGCCAAGCAACCAAGATGCCCAACAAGGCGCCCAATAACATATCAAGAATAAACGCAGAACCTAGGAAGAACTTGCACAGCATGACTATTAGCGTAATAGCGGCCATCAACACCGTGGTACTGTTAAATCCAAAGCTGTGCGTTCTTTGGAACAAAAATGTCAACACACAGAACCAAACCGCAATAGGCAAGCTTGGAAAACTAAAGCCGTAACTGTTTGGAAGTTCCGCCATAGGCACGTACACATGCGGCCTTGGTAGAGAAAATCCCTGCTGTGCCACCAAAACCATTAAAGATGTCGCGGTAATGGCGAAGAACAGTCGGTACACAAAGCGACTATCAAAGCGCATCATGACGAACGGGAATAAAAACAGCAAAATAGTCGGCGTCGTCAGCTCCATCACTACGCTTGCAAAGTCGTACGCGGCTTTGTAACTGTTGTCTGAAAGCTCACCAATCCAACCTTGTAGTTCCATCACCCAAGAGAGCTCGACCTGACGGAATGTAGGTGCAGACTCAATTAGCTGTGTAACGTAAGAAACCGGCTGGTTTGTTGCATTAGCAAAAAGGTTAACAACTTCTGGCCATTGAGCCGGATAGCGATATTGAGATGCCGTAAGTTCACTTGGGTTAAGCAGCATGGCAGAAGCCACTTCCACACCGTAATGAGGCGCAAACCAAGAAGGCAGCTCGTTTCCACCCAATGAGTTATTCATAGAAAAAGCGATAACTTCAGAATCAGATACGCAGTCGAACAAGATCGCAGTTGAGGTTCTACCCAACTCATTACCGACAGTTACTGCAAGCCCCGTTTCTTCCCACGTTTCTCGTTGCGCGGCAATTTCTGGAGATTCACCTTCAATAATAGTACCTCCCGGCAAGGAGATTTTGTTAGTGAGAATTTCATGAACCAGTACAAGCTTATCGTCGGCTCGAACAACACAGAGCGCGCCTTTAATTCCATTCAATGACGCACCGGATACCGATTTTGCCATTGTCATCGAAGACGTAGAAAACAAAGCAGAAAAGAGAGTGAGAAAAAACAACTGTCTCAGCACAAGATAAACCTTTAATGAAGAGAATAATGACCAATGCATGATGGCAGTATTACCAATATTTTTCGACATAAATTAAGTAACGAGTTATGCATATGATGCACAAGTCAAAAAAGTCATCGGAGAAAATTCTTAATGTAAATCTGACAAAAATCAGACAAAACGTGAAATATTGATCGCAATTCTGCCAGTTATATAAGCAGAATGTCAGGATAAAGTCATAGGTATTTTGTGGGTTCTCATATTTAAAACAACAAAAATGGGCTTATTATTCGAAAACAATAAACCCCCTTTATGATTAGTATGACTTTATAGCTTTATCCACGCATGAGTCCATCCAGAACCTACGCCCGGCTCATAAGCGCTTGGCGTCGAACCACACCAAAGACTATTTGGCCACGGTAAACATTGATAAGACGAGCCCTGATTAGTCACAACATCGCCAGCGAGGTATTGAGCTCCCGCTTGATAGATGTTATTTGAAGGAACAGACACAACTGGCGGTTCAGTCGGCGGGATGACCTGATCTTGATGTGACGTACAGTTTGCATCGCTCACTGCTTGCCAAACGCCCCAGGAACCCGATTCTGCTGGGTTATCGCCTTGAGTCCACCATTGTGCTTGCCACACTTTTCCATTCCACGTGACCGTATCGCCTTTATTGTAAACAGATGAGGCTTGCCATTCGTTTGCACAGCTTCCTGTTGGTGGCGACGTTACCGATTTGGCTGTTGCAGACACAACCGCTTGATATAACGTACTGGTTTTATCAACGCCAAAGTTCAACGTCACTCTAGCTTCACCTGCTTGTGATGCGCCGAACTCCACATCCACACGACAGCTCGTATTGGCAGCTAACGTTGTTTGAGAACATTGATCGTTGGCAATCAGTGCTGCATCAGTCACTCCTGAGCCGCCAATGCGTACATTTTCGACAGTGAAGGAAGTATTGCCTGAGTTGCTAATCACAAACCGATGCTGTTTGAGCTCACCGACATTAAACGAGGTTAACGTCTGATTCGCAGTATAACCTACAGAAACGTTTTCCTTAGGAGGCGTTGTATTACCTATTACACCATCAACGAAACTACGTAATGCCGCGATGTCACTGTAAACACCGTACTTGCCAGGACGTGCACATCCTATTCCCCAACTCACTACACCGAGTTGCGTTACCACCCCGCCACGATTGATGACGATAGGGCCACCGCTGTCACCCTGACATGAATCTATCCCACCTTGCGGGACGCCTGCACAAAATGCCACATCCCCTACGGTTGTGTAATTCCCTCCGGCCTGACGACACGTCGTATCAGAGATTAACGGCACATCGACTTCTTGCAATCTTGTTGGCGAACTACCGCCTTCTGACGTTCGCCCCAAACCTGCAACGGTTAGCCAATCTCCAATACTAGCGTATTGCGCTAAGCTGCCGTCGGCAATTTCAACTGCGGATACACCTTGTGGGACAGAATCTAGCTTTAGAACCGCAATATCATAGGAGAGTGTAGCGCGGCGATAAGACGGATGCATGTGGATTTCACTCACATTCGCTCTTACTCCATCAGTGCCGTTGTAAACGACGCCACCAATTTTCACGGCGATTTGACTCGGTGAATCGCCTTCCACACAGTGGGCCGCCGTCAAGACATAGCCATTGCCGATGTAACTGGCACCACAATAGGAGCGGTTGCTGTAGCGACTTACAATTTGTGTGTAGAACTTCCATTCAGTTGGATCGGCGGTAATGCCGCCCACGATTTTCGGTTGAATGATGTGGTTTTGCGTCTGTGATAAATCATCAGCACTTGCAAACATTGGCAAGACTGCCAAAGCAAGTAACGATTTTGATAGTTTCAAAGTATTATCCTCTTGTTTTTGTAAGCACGATCCTCGTGCTACTCATAAAACAAGCAGACAAATTCAATGTTACCAATGTAAGTTGAGTAGCAAATTCATAGCTTGCGAGCCACTTAAACGCAAAAGTCTATTGATGAACTGAATGATTTCAATTCCACATGGTTTCTGTCACTGAATTACCGTCAACGAGACGTATTAATTACGATGGATTTAAGGGCTTTCGCAAACAATGAATATGATGCCCAAACCCTTGTTTTTCATACAATGCGAGTGCTTGGCGGTTAAAACTCCAAACCTCAACAAACATTTGGGTCGCGCCGTAATCGATAAAGGTAGCCTCTATCTTATCGAGCAAAGCTTGAGCCGTTCCTTGCTTTCGATATTCCGGCATCACATACAACTCATCCACACTGCCCATCATCACAGGCTGGCTGACAACGGAAGTTAACTCACAAAAGTGACCAGAGACAAAACCGATAACTTCATCACCGACTTTCGCTACATATACCAAACACTCGGGATTATCGATGTAACGAGCAATGCTTTTCTCTTGCTCGATTTCTTCGGCAGTTTTAAACAATTCAGGGGATTGAACATGGTGCTCATCGTGCAAATCGAACATAAGATCGTTGAGCACTTCTAAATCATCAAAACTCGCAGCTTTGATTACAAATGCAGACATACTAAGGGTTACCAAAATTTGAGTCCGTATAGTGTGTTGCGAAAACACAGGCTTGGCAAGCCACAAAAGCGCCTACTCACGATTGTTTTCTGGAGCACCAACGCAAAAAAGCCCCTGTACAAATCAGCATACAGAGGCAGAACCAAACTACGGAGTTCGAGGATCAGGGTTTCATTTGAGCACGACGATAAAATGTTAGCGTCGTAACACTCGCTCTATTTCATTCAGGCTCGTTGGATCATCAATCGTCGATGGCACGGTGTATTGCTCACCATCAGCAATTTGGCGGATGGTTCGACGCAGAATTTTACCCGAGCGAGTTTTCGGTAAGCGATCTACAACAAGTGCGTGTTTGAAGCATGCAACCGCGCCAATCTCATTTCTCACCTTGCCCACAAGTTCGCCTTCTAGCGCTAACTCATCAACCTTCACGCCATCTTTCAGCACAACAAAACCAAGTGGTAGCTGCCCTTTCAGATCATCGTGAATGCCCACAACCGCACATTCTGCAATGGCTGGGTGACCACCAACGATCTCCTCCATCTCACCAGTAGACAGGCGGTGACCAGCGACGTTAATCACATCGTCAATACGCCCCATGATGAATAGGTAACCGTCTTCGTCGAGATAACCACCGTCACCCGACACATAGTAGCTAGGGAATTGGCTTAGGTAGCCCGTTTCAAAACGATCATGGTTTCGCCATACCGTTGGTAAGCAGCTTGGCGGCAGTGGACGTTTTAGCGCAACGAAACCTTGTTGATTAGGTTTTACTGGTTCACCCAGCTCATCGAGGATTTCTACTTGATAACCCGGAATAGGCTTAGTTGAAGAACCCGCTTTTACTGGCATCATTTCAATGCCCGTTGGGTTCCCCGCAATCGCCCAACCTGTCTCTGTTTGCCACCAGTGATCGATTACCGGTTTGTCAGTTTTGCTCTGTACCCACTCCAGCGTAGGAGGATCTAAACGCTCACCAGCCATAAAGATGGTTTTCAGGTTAGACAAGTCATACTGCTTTAAGAACTCGCCTTCCGGGTCTTCTTTCTTAATCGCACGGAAAGCCGTTGGCGCCGAGAACAAAGCATCCACTTTATACTCATCACACACACGCCAGAATGCCCCCGGATTCGGAGTTTTGACTGGCTTACCTTCAAACAGTATTGTGGTGCAACCGTGAATTAATGGCGCGTAAACAATATACGAGTGACCCACTACCCAGCCCACGTCGGATGCCGCCCAGAACACACCACCTTGCGGGATGTTGTAGATTGCGCTCATTGAGTACTTCAGTGCCACGGCATGACCACCGTTATCACGCACTACGCCTTTTGGTTTACCTGTCGTACCCGAGGTGTAAAGGATATATAGCGGATCTGTCGCCAGTACTGGTACACAAGCGTGTGGAAGTGCTTGGCTGTACTCTTGCTGCCAGTCCAGATCTCTCTCTTGGTTTAGCTCGGCTTCACATTCTGGACGCTGGAAAACAAACACTTTCTCTGGCTTCCAACGACTGTCCATGATCGCTTTGTCAACCAAAGGTTTGTACGGAATGATTTTGCTGATTTCAATGCCACACGATGCCGTCATAATGACTTTTGGCTCTGCATCTTCAATACGTACCGCCAGCTCATTAGGCGCAAAACCACCAAACACAACTGAGTGAATCGCACCCAAACGTGCACAAGCAAGCATCGCCATCGCCGCTTCTGGGATCATCGGCATGTAAACAACAACTCGGTCGCCTTTTTCAACACCTTGGGCAGACAGCATACCGGCAATTTTCGCAACTTGATCGCGTAGCTCTCGGTAAGTGTAAGTCTTTTTATTTCCCGTTACTGGTGAGTCATAAATTAGCGCAGTATTATCACCACGTCCTTGTTCGCAATGGTAATCCAGTGCCAACCAAGACGTATTCATCACCCCATCTGAGAACCAACGTTCGATGCCGTTCTCATCAGATTTCAAGATGGTTTTAGGAGATTCAAACCAGTCGATATTCTCCGCTTGAGCGCGCCAAAAACTCTCCGGTTCGTTTTTCGCCCATAAATATTCTTTTTCGTATGAAGACATATTGCTTCCTCCAGTATGTCCTGACATTGCTCTCGTTCTATTCAAAGACCGTTCTTTTCACTCAAAGACATCAGAGGGTACACGCACAAATCCCTCCATTAGTATTCTTGCACTTCGGCTCATGATGGCTTTTTGTACCACCCAGCCCTGTTCAGTTTGCTTCGCTTGTGCTCCAACTTTTAGCGTCCCTGACGGATGACCAAAAGTCACTGACTCTTTTTCGCCTCCACCAGCAGCCAGATTGACTAACGTTCCCGGTACACACGCCGCCGAAGCAATCGCAACGGCTGCGGTTCCCATCATTGCATGGTGAAGTTTGCCCATCGACAACGCACGAACCAACACATCAATTTCCGACTCATTGACAGCTTTACCGCTTGAGGACTGGTAACTTTTTGGCTTGGATATAAACGCAACCTTTGGTGTATGCTGGCGTGTTTGAGCTTCTTCAAGTTCAGAAATCAACCCCATCTTCAACGCACCATGCGCACGGATGGATTCAAACATCGCTAATGCCGCATCATCATTGTTGATGTCATCTTGCAGCTCCGTGCCTTGGTAACCAATCGACTCAGCATCAATGAAGATGGTTGGAATACCCGCATTGATGAAGGTAGCGTTAAACGTACCCACATCAGGCACCACCAAATTATCGACTAAGTTGCCAGTTGGGAACATACTGCCTTCCCCATCTGCCGGGTCAACAAAGTCCACTTGAATCTCAGCGGCCGGGAACGTCACGCCATCAAGTTCAAATTCTCCGGTCTCTTGTACGAATCCGTTTACAATCGGCACATGAACTAAAATAGTTTTGCTGATGTTTACCTGCCAGACACGTACAGTCACAATGCCATTTTCTGGAAGTCGATCTTGCGGGATCAGACCAGCATGAATCGCAAAAGGCCCAATTGCGGCAGACAAGTTCCCGCAGTTCCCACTCCAATCGACGAATGGCTTATCTATCGACACTTGTCCGAACAGGTAGTCGACATCGTGGTCGTCTCGGCTGCTGCGCGAAACAATTACCGTTTTACTGGTGCTAGAAGTGGCGCCGCCCATTCCGTCGATTTGTTTAGCGTAAGGGTCCGGGCTGCCGATAACTCGCAACAACAGTTTGTCACGCGCTGCACCCGCCACTTGAGCCTCTGCTGGCAAATCGTCAAGATTGAAAAAGACACCTTTACTCGTGCCGCCACGCATGTACGTCGCCGGCACTTTGATTTGGCTCATTTGATTCGGAGTATTGTTTTCCATAGCCACTCCTTATTGCGCCAAGAAATCTTGAGCAAAGCGTTGTAAAACACCACCTGCGTTATACACGTGCACTTCGTCAGCGGTATCTAAGCGACAAGTAACCGGAACGTCGACTTTCTCACCGTTGCTACGTGTAATAACCAAGGCTAAATCTGCACCCGGCTTGATTTCACCAACCACGTCATACAGTTCAGTACCATCCAGTTCTAATGTATTGCGGTTAACACCCGGCTTAAATTGCAGTGGTAACACGCCCATGCCAACCAAGTTAGTACGGTGAATACGCTCAAAGCCTTCTGCAACAATGGCTTCTACACCAGCCAGTCGAACGCCTTTTGCTGCCCAGTCACGAGATGAACCCTGACCATAATCTGCACCCGCGACAACAATCAGTGGTTGTTTACGATTCATGTAGGTTTCAATCGCTTCCCACATGCGTACAACCTGACCTTCTGGTTCGATTCGCGCCAGAGAACCCTGAACCACTTCACCGTTCTCTTTCACCATTTCGTTAAATAGTTTCGGGTTAGCAAAGGTCGCACGTTGCGCCGTTAAGTGATCGCCACGGTGAGTCGCATAAGAGTTGAAGTCCTCTTCAGGAACGCCCATTTTGGCAAGGTATTCACCCGCCGCACTGCTCGCCATGATCGCGTTGGATGGTGATAAGTGGTCTGTTGTGATGTTGTCACCAAGAACCGCTAATGGACGCATACCAGACAGGGTTCTTTCACCTGCAAGCGCTCCCTCCCAGTAAGGAGGACGGCGAATGTAGGTACTCATCGGACGCCAGTCGTAAAGCGGGTTGGCGCTTTTCTCTGCATCATCGAGCTTAAACATCTGGATATAAACTTGGTTAAACTGCTCTGGTTTAACGTGTTTGCCTACAACGGCATCAATCTCTTCGTCGCTAGGCCACAAATCATTGAGGTAAATTGGTTTACCGTTTTGGTCAGTACCCAAAGCATCACGCTCGATATCAAAACGAATCGTCCCTGCAAGTGCATAAGCCACAACCAATGGTGGAGACGCTAAAAAGGCTTGCTTTGCGTAAGGATGAATTCGGCCATCAAAGTTACGGTTACCAGACAGTACGGCTGTAGCGTACAGGTCGCGGTCAATGATCTCTTGTTGGATTTTCGGATCCAACGCGCCACTCATACCGTTACAAGTCGTACATGCATAACCGACGATACCAAAGCCTAGTTTTTCTAGCTCTGGTAGCAAGCCCGCTTCTTCCAGGTAAAGACGCGCAACCTTAGAGCCCGGAGCAAAAGACGATTTCACCCAAGGTTTGCGTACAAGGCCGAGCTCATTAGCTTTCTTCGCTACAAGACCAGCCGCAACCACGTTCCTTGGGTTACTGGTGTTTGTACATGATGTGATAGCTGCAATGATAACTGCACCATCTGGCAACTCGCCTTCTTTTTCTTCCCATGCACCAGAAATACCACGTTGTGCCAGTTCAGAAGTTGGCAAACGGCGGTGCGGGTTTGAAGGACCTGCCATGTTACGGCTGACTGATGACAAATCGAACTCAAGTACGCGCTCGTAAACCGCAGTATCAAGATCATCTGCCCAAAGGCCAGTTTGTTTCGCGTATTTCTCAACTAACTCGACTTGCTGTTCATCACGGCCAGTCAGTTTCAAGTAGTTGATGGTCTGTTCGTCAATGTAGAACATACCCGCTGTTGCACCGTATTCTGGCGTCATGTTGGAGATGGTTGCGCGGTCACCGATAGTCAGGTCTCTTGCACCTTCACCAAAGAATTCAAGATATGAAGAAACAACACGCTCATTACGTAAGAACTCGGTAATCGCCAGAACAATATCCGTTGCGGTAATACCCGGCTGACGTTTACCAGTCAGTTTCACACCCACGATGTCTGGCAAACGCATCATTGACGGGCGGCCAAGCATCACGGTTTCAGCTTCCAGACCACCAACGCCAATTGCTATAACGCCAAGTGCATCGACATGAGGCGTATGACTATCGGTACCAACGCAAGTATCTGGGTAAGCAATACCCTGCTTCGCCTGTACAACCGGAGACATTTTCTCCAGGTTGATTTGGTGCATGATGCCGTTACCCGCAGGAATCACGCTGACGTTTTCAAAAGCCGTTTTACACCACTCTATAAAGTGGAATCGGTCTTCGTTGCGGCGCTCTTCAATCGCACGGTTTTTCTCGAATGCGTCTGGATCAAAACCTGCGTGTTCTACCGCAAGCGAGTGGTCAACGATAAGCTGGGTTTCAACCACTGGATTCACTTTAGACGGGTCACCGCCCTGATCGGCAATCGCATCACGTAAACCGGCTAAGTCAACAAGCGCTGTCTGACCTAGAATGTCATGACAAACAACACGTGCTGGATACCATGGAAAATCAAGATCACGTTTGCGTTCGATGAGCTGCTTCAGGCTGTCTGTTAATACGCTTGGATCGCAGCGGCGTACGAGCTGTTCGGCAAGAACGCGAGAGGTATAAGGGAGCGTTTCATAGGCTCCAGGAGAGATAGAGTTTACGGCTTCGCGGGCATCAAAGTAATCAAGTTGAGTCCCCGGAAGCGACTTACGGAATTGGGTATTAATATTTGTGCTCATGGTTTGCTTCCATTCAATCTGTACATCTTGGCCTTCTCCCCATCACTCTAGAAACGCTACTCTAGCAAAGCAGTTTGGAGAACTTGATTGGAGAACTTTTTGAGATGTAGTCGCTCTAGTAATGTCTGTGACGAGAAGTCCTCCTTCTTCTGCCAAGAGAGAGTGAAAACAGAAGAAGGAGGAGATAAACCAATCAAAGCATGTAATGACTTTGACTGGCTTTCGCGCTAGCGATTCTCAATAGGCACCCACTCTTGATGATCTGGACCTGTGTAATCTGCGCTTGGACGAATAATGCGGTTATTTGCGCGTTGTTCATACACGTGTGCTGCCCAACCTGTTAAACGGCTCATCACGAAAATCGGTGTGAACAGTTTGGTCGGAATGTCCATGAAGTGGTACGCCGATGCATGGAAGAAGTCAGCATTACAGAACAAGCCTTTCTCACGCTTCATGACCGATTCAACACGCTCAGATACTGCGTATAAATGCGTGTCACCCACATGCTTCGACAATTCTTCAGACCAACGTTTGATCAGTGCGTTGCGAGGGTCGCTTTCTCGATAAATCGCATGACCAAAGCCCATGATCTTGTCTTTATTCGCCAGCATTTGCATGATGTTGGCTTCGGCTTCATCCGGCGTCTGCCAGTCTTCAATCATCTCCATCGCTGCTTCGTTTGCACCGCCGTGAAGAGGGCCACGAAGCGTACCGATTGCAGCCGTGATACAAGAATGAATGTCTGACAATGTTGATGCACAAACGCGTGCTGCGAAGGTTGATGCGTTAAACTCATGCTCAGCGTAAAGGATTAATGAACAGTGCATCACTTGCTTGTGTAGCGCTGATGGCTCTTTATCTGTAAGCAAGCGCAAGAAATAACCGCCGATGCAATCTTCGGTTTGATCTTCTGTGTCGATACGAACGCCATCGTGACTAAAACGGTACCAGTAACAGATGATGGCTGGGAACAAGGCTAACATGCGCTCAGTCGCTTGCAGTTGCTCATCAAAGCTCATTTCCTGCTCTAAGTTACCCAATACAGAACAACCCGTACGCATGACGTCCATTGGGTGCGCGCTTGCAGGGATCAGTTCTAAAGCTTGCTTTAGCTCGGTCGGCAAACCGCGAAGGCTCAGTAGGTGTGTCTTGTACGCATCAAGTTCTTGTTGGTTCGGTAAGTGACCGCGTAACAGAAGATGTGCAACTTCTTCAAATTGAGCATTATTGGCAAGGTCAGTAATATCGTAACCGCGATAAGTCAGACCGGTCCCCGTTTTACCGACAGTACATAAAGCTGTGCTTCCAGCGCTTTGACCACGCAGGCCAGCGCCACCTAACTCTGCTTTCTTTGCTACAGTTTGAGGCATTGTTTGAACTCCTTTTCTGTCTGGCTTTGCCCTCTTTCGGAGCGTTTTTAGCCAGACGAATTTCACGTTATTGGATTAGATAAATTCCGATTATCTTTTCTTGGGCTTCCGTCTATCTTTTCTTTCCCCGCTATTTCCCTTCAGAGAATAGCTGGTCAAGTTTGTCTTCGTAGTCGTGGT
Source organism: Vibrio sp. S457-15 (assembly GCF_000960545.1). NCBI lineage: Bacteria > Pseudomonadati > Pseudomonadota > Gammaproteobacteria > Vibrionales > Vibrionaceae > Vibrio > Vibrio sp. S457-15. Next base: position 284,993 of record NZ_JYOQ01000180.1, read on the forward strand.
AGTTCAGGTGTTGATACAGCTCTTTGCGTGTTTGCATCGAATCAACCAGCGCTTCCTGATTACCTACTTCTAGTAAGTGTTTGTAAACCGTTTCAGCGGCCTTGTTCATGGCACGGAACGCACTTAATGGGTAAAGCGCCATGTCCACTTTCGCTTTTGCTAATTCGTCACAGCCATACAGTGGTGTTGCGCCAAATTCAGTAATGTTGGCCAGAATAGGCACGTGCTTTCCAGTTGCTTGCTCTAGCGCATTTGAGAACTGAAGGTACTGATCCAACTTGTTCATCGCTTCAGGGAAGATCATGTCTGCACCAGCTTCTACACACGCAATGGCACGTTCAATCGCGCTGTCCATGCCTTCTACAGCAAGTGCATCTGTGCGTGCCATAATCACGAAACTTTCGTCATTACGCGCATCCACCGCCGCTTTCACGCGGTCAACCATCTCTTGCTGGCTCACAATTGCTTTGTTCGGACGATGACCACAACGTTTTTGCGCAACTTGGTCTTCCATGTGCACCGCTGCCGCGCCCGCTTTTTCCATTTGCTTAATGGTGCGAGCGATGTTGAATGCGCCGCCAAAACCGGTGTCGATGTCAACCAAGAGCGGCAAATCACACGCGTTGGTGATGCGGTCAACGTCAACCAGTACGTCGTTCAATGTTGTAATGCCTAGATCAGGCAATCCGTATGAAGCGTTAGCAATACCGCCACCAGACAAGTAAATCGCTTGATGCCCCAAGTTCTTCGCCATCATGGCGCAGTACGGGTTAATGGTGCCGACAATTTGCAGCGGATTATTTTGTTCTACGGCGAGTCTGAACTTCGCCCCCGGTGTTAAGCTCATGACGAATTCCTTCTAGTCTTTGTCTAAACTTTCTGTATGTATAATTTGCGATTGGATGAGCTTTCGACTTCCTGAGATGTGTCGTCTCATCAACATTTCTGCAAGTTCTTCATCGCGATTGCGAATGGCTTCCAGAATGAATTTATGTTCAGTCAGCGCTTCATTTGGACGAGATTGCGCGCGCGGTGACTGATAGCGGTACATGCGCAGCAAGTGGTAAAGCTCGTCGCACAACAGAGAAATCAGCTTGCTGTTTCGGCTTGCTTGGATGATGCGATAGTGAAAATCAAAATCACCATGCTGATGGAAGTAAGAGGCGCCTTCCACTTGATCGATGTGCTTTGAATGTGTCGACAACAGCATTTCCAAGCTTAATAACTCTTCTTGCGTAATGTGTCGTGCTGCAAGTCGTGCTGCCATGCCTTCCAGAGCTTCGCGCACCGAATACAGTTCAATCAGTTTGGCTGGAGAGAAGGTCGTGACTCTTGCACCAACATGAGGAATACGCTCAATCAACCCAAGCCCTTCCAAACGCATTAATGCTTCGCGTAGCGGACCACGGCTGACTTGGTATTTCCTTGCTAGCTCAGGCTCCGAGATTTTGCTACCCGGTTCCACATCACCATTTACGATCACTTCGATCAGTGTTTCTGTCAGCGTTTCGGACTTGGTGTGTTCTTTCTCAGAACCCAGTACTTTGTAACGAGCTTTCAACTCAGAGTTCATATTCAGGCACTCACTTAATCGACATCAAAGTGTCTACAATTTCTTAACCTGAATTTAAAATAGACGATCAAAGTGTCGACAATCAAGTAAATTGTCGACAATTTAGACTAAGGTCGTAGTTTGAAATGGACAAATTTGGGAAGATTTAATGATTTACAGAAGATTTTTGTAATGGAAAGAAACAATTGTCGACAACCATAAACACTCTAATTTATTGATAATTAAAGAAAGACGTATAATTGCCGAGCAAAAAATCGAGAGCCGCTACTCTTTTGGCACAAATTGGTCGTAGACTTCCTGCGCTGTCATCTTTTTAGAGTGAGGATTGAGCTCGTAGTAACCCGGCTTTTCATCAGTAAAGATTTCTAGCGTCAACTTAAAATCAGGATTATCGAATAAGCCAGCAGAAAGGATGTATTCGTTGGTTGGCAAGAGATGGTAAAACAAGTTCGTCCCACACTCGCCACAAAAACCTCGTACAGCCCAATCTGAAGACTGATAACGTTTTGGCTCTGCACCTTTAAATGTGACTTCTGGGCCACAATGCACGGCATGAAGTGCCCCACTCGACCATTTTCGACACATTGAGCAGTGACACAGACTCACTTCATTCTTGGGTTCTGCGATAACTTCGATTACACCGCACAAACATGTTCCTTTCATTCCTCTTTCCTTATTCATTTGTTGTCGCCCTATTATGGCCTACCGATAAGCAAATCCGCGTGACCTATCCCCTGTTTCTCGTCGTGAACTTTATGAACAAAATAGCCGCAATGCTCAATATTCTCTTTATCTCCGTTTTAAAGACAGACATTTAACAGTTAATTAACCTTTACACAAAGTTCAGCCTTAACGCTTACACGGCATTAAGACGGAGCAAAATAATAAGGCTCATCAAAAAATAGAGTCGCCAACATAAGGAACGTGAACATGTTAAAGGTAATCAAACCAACGCTCGCCGCTTCAATCATCGCAGCTTCATTCTCATTCAACGCTTTTGCTGCGGATATTGAAAAAATGCACTTCTTGATCCCAGGTGGCGCTGGCGGCGGTTGGGATATGACCGCCCGTGGTACGGGTGATGTGTTAGTAAAATCAGACATCGTAGAAAACGTGTCGTTTCAAAACCTATCAGGTGGCGGCGGTGGTAAAGCCATCGCTCACTTAATTGAAACGGCAGATCGCCAAGAAGACACGCTCATGGTGAACTCAACACCAATCGTTGTGCGTTCTCTTAGCGGTATTTTTCCTCAATCCTTCCGTGACTTAACGCCTGTTGCTGCAACTGTTGCAGACTACGGCGCGATTGTTGCCTCTGCGGACTCGCCATACAACACATGGGAAGATGCTGTAAAAGCGTTTGAAGCCGATCCTCGCAAAGTGAAGATTGCTGGTGGCTCAGCGCGCGGCTCTATGGATCACCTTGTCATTGCGGCGGCATTTAAAGGCGAAGGCTTTGATGCGCGTAAAGTCCGTTACATTGGCTATGATGCGGGTGGTAAAGCAATGGCGGCCCTGCTTTCTGGCGAAACTCAATTACTTTCAACAGGTTTAGGTGAAGTACTGGAAATGTCCAAATCTGGCCAAGTGAAAGTACTTGCTATCACTGCGCCAAAACGCCTAGAAGCCGCGCCGAACATTCCAACTTTAACGGAATACGGCAACGAAACGGTATTTGCGAACTGGCGTGGATTCTTTGCTGCACCGGGCGTTAGCCAAAAGAAAATCGACGAATGGAATGCCGCATTCACTAAGATGTACAACACTGACGAGTGGCAAGTCGTTCGTGACCGCAATGGTTGGATAGACAACTACAAAGCGGACAAAGCGTTCTTCGCGTTCCTTGAAGATCAAGAGAAGCAAATGGGTGACCTGATGCGTGAGCTAGGCTTCCTGAAATAACCGTTATTCCGGGGCTCCCTCCGATAGCAACTTAGCGTAAAACCTGAGTTGCTATTCGCCCCAACGGCATTTGCACTCTAAGTTTCACCGTATATGGACATTGTCGACACTCGGCATACACACTCCTTTGTTTATTGATTGTTAAGCATATCGACTAGCAGCGAAATGCTTACTTGTTAATGGATTACTTTGCACATTAACGTTCATATACGGTCTTTTTTATTCTTGTTAGGAGTTGAATATGTCTCGTTCAACCAACGTTTTTACCAAAGAATATCTACTCTGCCGCGACCGTGTTGGCGCCATGATTTTCCTGCTCTTCTGCCTTTGCTACGGTTATCAAACGTCTCAAATCGCACTGTTTCCGGGCGATGAGTATGAACCGTTTACTGCGCGCACCTTGCCAACCATTCTGACTTATATCGGCATCGGGCTTTCTCTCTTGCTTCTTGTTACTGGCCAACCAGATAAAAAGAGCGGCGCCGTTTTAACCTTCAACTGGAAGTTACTGATCTCGTTCTTAGTGCTGATGGCCCTTTACGGCTTGGGCCTAACCTACTTGGGCTTTGTACTCGCGACAGGTTTCTTTTTGCTTGCGGGTTTCTATCTGCTTGGAGAAAGACGCAAACCCGTATTGTTTGGTGCCTCTTTCCCATTCGTTATCGCCTTTTATTTATTGCTCACTCAAGGTTTGGATATCTATCTCGAACCGGGTTTGATTTTCACCATCTGGTAGCCAAAGAAAGGACTGAATTATGTTAGATGGAATTCTACAAGGTTTATCCACCGCGGTGATGCCAATGAACATCATGATGGTGATTGTTGGCTGCTTCGTCGGCACATTTATCGGCATGCTGCCGGGTCTTGGCCCAATTTCGGCCATCGCGTTGATGATCCCGATTACTTATGGTTTAGAGCCTTCATCGGGCCTCATCTTGATGGCGGGTGTTTACTACGGCGCCGTATTTGGTGGTTCAACCTCTTCAATTTTGATCAACGCACCGGGTTGCTCTTCAACGGTCGTAACCGCATTTGACGGCTACCCAATGGCGCAAAAAGGTCAAGCGGGTAAAGCGCTAGCATTAGCCGCTTACTCCTCTTTTACTGGCGGCACGCTTTCGGCCATCATGCTGCTCGTGGCTGCGCCAGCCTTGGCTAACGTGTCATTAAGCTTTCAATCTTCTGATTACTTTGCGTTGATGTTGCTCGGCTTGTCTGCCGTTGCGGCTTTTGCTGGTAAAGGTCAGGTCATTAAAGCGTGGATGATGACCATTCTTGGCTTGATGCTATCGACAGTCGGTATCGATAAAGGCGTGGGCGTCGAGCGTTTCACCTTTGGTTTAACCGATTTGATGGACGGCTTTAGCTTCCTACTTCTTGCAATGGCGACGTTTGCTTTGGGCGAAACCTTAATGGGGATCCTCAAACCTTCAAACGATACTCGTGATGAAGAGCAAGACAAATTGAGCAACATCGGCTCGATGAAAGTCACCAAAGAGGAAATTAAAGAAGTCGCTCCGGTATCGATCCGCTCTTCTATCCTAGGTTTCTTTACTGGCGTACTTCCGGGCGCTGGCGCAACAATCGCGGCATTCCTAAGTTACGGCTTAGAGCGCAACTTGGCTCCAAAAGAGAAAAAAGAAGAGTTCGGAAAAGGCAGCATTCGTGGTCTAGTTGCGCCAGAATCTGCGAACAATGCCGCATCAAGTGGCTCATTCGTTCCATTGTTAACGCTGGGTATTCCAGGCTCAGGCACCACCGCAATTATGCTTGGTGCGTTAATCGCCTACGGCATTCAACCTGGCCCTCGCCTGTTTGTTGAACACCCGGATGTCTTCTGGTCAGTCATCATCTCAATGTACTTTGGTAACATCGTGCTTGTGATTCTTAACTTGCCGTTGATTCCTTACATCTCGAAACTACTGGCCGTTCCAAGAACAGTGCTTCTACCGATGATTTTGTTCTTCTCAATTACAGGTGTGTACTTAGTTTCGTTCAATACGATGGATGTGTTTGTGATGCTACTTGTGGCGATGGCTGCCATTGCCCTTAGACTGGCAAACTTCCCGCTCGCACCATTGCTGCTTGGCTTCATCCTCGGCGGCTTGATGGAAGAAAACTTGCGCCGAGCGTTGATGATTTCTGACGGTGAGTTGAGCTTCTTGTGGGAGCGTCCGATTACGTTGACGTTTACTGTGCTGGCAGTATTAGTGCTGGGTAGCCCACTGTTTGTGAAGCTGTTTCAAAAGCTTAAAGCGCAACCTGTAAAAGTTGAGCAATAATCGTCGATTCCTCCTTCTTGATAGCCCCTAAAAGCCACCCTCGCGGTGGCTTTTTCTTTCTTCGATCTTTCTACGATTTCTATGATAGAGCTACGATGAATTAATATCACGGCCAAGAGAAAAATTTCGCTAGAAAGAGGTTCACGTTATCAAAACCGCAACGGAACTGAACAATTTCGTTTTGGAGCATGTAAAGTAAATCTCATAAAAACGTTAGAACATGCGTTCTCAAAATCTAAGACTCTAATAACCAATAAGAACATAACAAGGACTGTTTATGCTGCTGGAATTGGCTCTGTTGTTTGCTGCAGGCGTGGTAGGTGGAATCATGAATTCGATAGCAGGAGGAGGGAGTTTTATCACCTTCCCCGCCCTAATGGCGGTTGGAGTGCCGCCCATCATGGCTAACGCCACCAACACTTACGCGGCGTGCGCGGGATACATAAGCGGTGCCGTGGGTTTTCGGGAAGAAATTTTGAAAAACAAACAAGAACTGCTATTCACCGTTTCGTTCAGCTTAGTCGGTGGCGCAGTTGGCGCGTATCTTCTTCTCAACACGCCAGAGTCACTGTTTTTGGAAGCCATTCCTTGGCTACTTTTGTTTGCTACGGTGCTGTTTCTTACAGGTTCTCGGTTAACAATGATCATCAAATCCATCACCAAAGAACATAAACACGCTGGCGTGTTAGGCTTAATCGCATTGAGTTTGTTGTTGGTCGGTGTTTCTGCATACGGCGGATTTTTTAATGCCGGATTAGGCGTGATTGTTCTGAGTTACCTCGTCGTGGCGGGCCATCAAGACATCAACTTGATGAATGGGCTTAAACTTCTGGTTTCAACGTGTGTGTCTCTCATCGCAATCGTCATTTTTGTTGCGAACGGCTCTATCGATTGGAGTAAAGGCAGCGTGGTAATGGTCGGGACATTAGTTGGCGGCTACCTCGCCGCGCGTGTGTCTCGCCAGCTTAATCCGAGCCACGTTAAAGGCTTTGTCGCTCTCTCTTCGATTATCATCACCATTTACTTTTTTATTGACGTTTACGCCTAACCCAAACAGAAAAAGCGCCATCAACTTAATGGCGCTTTTGCGGCTTTCAATAAAGGTTTCTAAAAAGAAGTTTATTAAATAACGTGAAAAAGTGAGTTTAGAAAACCGTTTTAAGACGGAGTACGACTTACTTAATCAACCCAACTTCTTTGTAGTATTTAAGCGCACCGGGATGAAGTGGCGCAGACAAACCATCTTTCACCATTTCTTCTTTCTTCAAATTCGCAAACGCAGGATGAAGACGACGGAAATCATCGAAGTTCTCAAACACGGCCTTCACGACGTTATACACCACCTCTTCAGGTACGGCAGTAGATGAAACAAACGTCGCACCAACACCGAATGTCATCACATCGTTATCCGAGCCGCGATACATGCCGCCAGGCACGGTAGCAACGCGGTAAAAACTGTTGTCGGCGATAAGCTTATCCACTTTTGGGCCAGCGACTGTCACGATGTTACTGTCGCACGATGTGGTTGCTTCTTTAATCGCACCACTTGGGTGACCAACGGTGTAAACCATTGCGTCGATTTTATTATCACAAAGCGCTTTCGATTGTTCTGCCGCTTTCAATTCCGAAACCAGTTTGAAATCATCGTTGCTCCAACCATATTCCTTCATCAACACTTCCATAGTGCCTCGCTGACCAGAACCAGGGTTACCAATGTTGACTCGTTTACCTTTTAAGTCATCAAACGTTTTGATATTTGAATCTTGACGGGCAACCACCGTAAACGGTTCTGGGTGAACAGAAAATACCGCGCGCAGCTCTTTAAACGGACCATTTTCAGCAAACTGACTGGTGCCGTTGTACGCATGATATTGCCAATCTGATTGCGCAATACCCAAATCTAACTCGCCTGCGCGAATGGTGTTGATGTTGTATATCGAACCGCCCGTACTTTCGACCGAACAACGAATGCCGTGCTCTGCTCGAGATTTATTCACCAAGCGACAGATAGCCCCACCCGTGGGATAGTAAACACCTGTGACACCACCCGTACCTATGGTGACGAAAGTCTCTTCGGCGGCAACAGAATAGCCGGCAGTCAACGCTGCAAGTGACGCAGCTAGCGCGATGTGCTTAAACTTAAACATTGAACGTCCTTTTCCTTTGTTTATGACGGTTTAAGTATAGCAAGCGTTAACAATTTGATAACGTTTGAGTTCTCATCCTTGAACTTTACTTCTCACACCCGATTAGAGAATGATTTACAAAACCACATAATAATCTGATATATAAAGAGTATTTTTTATTCTATCGTTTTAAACACAAAAAAAGCGTTGTATAAACAACGCTTTGTCAGTACTAAAATGAAACCGCAATTACACTGTCGGGATAGATGCGCGCCACGCTTGGTTCTGACTATCAGAGATAGAACGGAACAGCTCACGCAACTCTTTAAGCAACCCTTCTTGGAAGCCGATGTTCTCATCTGCTTTTTGCTTCGCTGCTTGAGCACGCGTCGCTTGCACTTCATCGTCCTTGCTGCGAGCTTGCGCTTTAGTTTGTTCAACGTTCGATGCTGAGTTTGCCATCTGTCCAAGAGCTTGAAGAATCGCGTTCTTCGCTTGGTTTGAGCTCATCAGTTTATCGAACTTGCGACCGCCGCTAGTCAATTGAGCCGTGGTGTCTGCAATGCTGTCTTTCGCTAGCGAATGTGCGCGTTTTACTTGATCTTGTTGAGTTTTTGAGAAGTTACCGTTGTTCATCAACTCTTCTACTTGATCGAAGCCCGCCTTTTGCGTTTTCAGCACGTTGTTGCTTGCCATCTCGGTCTTGATTTCTTTACCCGCTTTGAAAGAACCAAGCGCACCGATAATTGCTGTAGCACCCGCTAACACACCAGATACAACCGCCATCGCGATCATCGCGCTAGCAGAGTTGTTCAGCTCTGCCGCTTGGCTTTGCAAACTCGCAACGTTGGCTTCAACCGCAATTTCACGTTGAAGCACTTGCTGTTCACGGCTTAGCTTCGACACTTGGTAAAGCAGCGTCAACAAAGACAGCGATTGAGAAACCGCGTCCGAAGGTGATTTGATCACTTCTTCACCGTTCAGCACTTTCGCGGTAGTGCTCATCAGTAGATCAATCGTTGGTGCAAGCTCACCCATCAGGTTCGCAACCACTTGTGCTTGATTACTGATCGCAGGAGCTTTCGGCCCATCTAATTGATAACGACCTGCACCAGAAACCTTTGACTCACCGTTGCTTTTTACTGCACCCGCTTCCAATTTGGTCTCTGGTGTTTTTTCTGCTTTGGTTGTTTTGATAGTGTCGCTCAAACCGTACAGTTCACCGCGACCCGTTCCACCAATTTTATCCAACATATTTACGCTCCTTAAACCGTCGCAGGACGGCTTAACACCGTTTGCATGGTTTCACTTTTCGCCTGAATCATTTGCATGATGATGCTCATCAGCTCTTGGAAATCTTCCATCAACTTGCCAATTTCTTCTTTTAGCTTGTCGATGACGGCCTGACTCAACGTCATTTTTGCGCGAAGATCCGTAATATCGGCTTGTATTTCCGTAACGTTCGCATTGTTGGCAGCGTGAACGCTGTCCGTTGCGCCCTTACCTATGTTAACCGTAAGGTCGACCGTTTCAGCGCCGTAGCGAATCGCTTTGGCTGTGGTTGTCGCAGCTTTAGAACCCATGTCCGCAACTTTTGCCATATTGGCTGCAGCTTTAGTGGCAATATCTGTCACTTTCTGCGCAATTTTGCTGGCACTTTTCGCGGCAAGTTTCGCGATACCACCAGCCGCCGCGCCACCAAAGGTCACGATTGCACCGATGACAGCGACAGCAATTTCTAATGCCATCACCACTTTGTTCAACACATCGACATTCACACCCGCTTCTTTTAGCGCGTCTTGAACGGCTGGTTCTTGCAGTGCCATGCTGACTGCACCCATGACGCCACCGGCGATCATAAGCGCGCCAGCTACCGCGCCAACGCCAGTAGCAACCATGATGGCACCTACCACAATGGAGACAACCGCGCTGATCCAACCAAAGATCTTCGCCGCTAAGCCCGATTTCTGAGCCTCTTTCGCAGCGGCTTCTGATTCCTTGATTTTCTCTTGGTTCTCTGCCATTTCTTGTTCATGTTTGGCTTTTGCGACTTTCACTTCCTGAATTTTCAGCTCGTTCTGAGCACTTTTCAGTTTGTCTGTAATCGCCGCAAGCTCCACTTCAAAATCGTCTGCAGAACCTGCGATGATTTTAACTGCGATCGAACCCGTCTGATTGGCAACAGCATGTAGCGCTTTGGCGATGGTATCGACGATCTTTTGCAGTTGAGCCATGGCTTTTAGCGTCAAGTCTGTCACTTTATCGCTCACGGCAGCATTTGGGGCATCTAGCTGAACTTTCACTCTACCTGTGTTCAGAGTTTCAGCATCTCTACTCTTTACGTTTTCAACCGTTACAGAAGACGTCGCAGTAGACGCCGTTTTCTGTACGTTCTCTAACGTAGTTTGGCCAGGCTCAGGGATGTAAACCTGCGTCTGAGTGCGGTCAAGTGCAATAGAACTCATAGTCTAATTACTCCTTTTGTTTCTCACCGCTTCTAACATGATGCCTGCACGTTGATGCAAGTCTGCATATTGTGATTTACCGGCAGACATCTCCTTCGCGCTGTAAAACCCACTCTCTGCTTCTGTCAGTTGTTCCAATTTCAGGTGACATTCCGCAGAGTGGAAAGGTGGGCGTGGATCGTTAATGTCCACGAGCGCTGCGTAGCTGTAGGCATCAATCGCCTGCAGATACTCACCCAGTTCCTGACGAGCAGCACCAAGGCCAATGAAAAATCGCGCCTGATAATGATCCAGCATGCTAAGCAGTTGGAAAACTTTGGCGGCTTGTTCAATCTTTCCTGATTGGAAGAAGTTGTAGCCGACCGCGTAAATGTGTTCGATGGTATCTGCCGATACATCGTGCAACATTTTCAGCGTGCCTCCCTCTTCCAGAAAAGACAGCAGCTCTTCTGCTTGCATTTGAGATGGATCGGTCGCGTTTGTTTTAGTCATGGTTGGTTATCCTTAAATGGCTCGTAGGATTTCTTGTAAAATACTGTGGTACTTCTGAACAAACTTGTTCATCGCTTCAACGGTCGAGTTGTATTGCGAGCTGGTGTCGTTTAGCTCGGTGGTTTTTAACTGGACATCATCATTGAGAAGCTTCGACTTATCTGATACTGAAGTAGCAAAGTTTCCTAAACGATCAAGGTCGTCATCTTTCCAATAAGAGTCGTTTGTAACCGCAATACCTTCGTCTACTATGAATTGTTTGTGTGTGAAAAATTTTTCACCCGATTTTGGATCAATATTAGGGCTTAAGTGGGCCTCTAAGTATTTAAATTCTTTACCATTCTCAAAAGAACTTTGATCATCATAACCAAAATCTTTATACGTAAACCTGACATCTTGTGGACGATAATGTCCCGTATGCCATGTTTCGCCTCCTGACGAAACAGTTCCGCCTACTAACGAAATACCAGAATCAACTTCTTCACTTAATTTAGTGCTCATAAAAGACTGAACTTGACCAAATATTTTTAGCCTCGTGGTAAGCTCTTCTAACTCTAACTTTTGCTGATCGCGTTTTTCTAAGCGATTCACGCGACGCTCGTTTAATGCAAACAGCACTTGCTCATCAAAACGATCACCAATACTGGACTCAACAACAGCCAACAAATCGCGAGCCGTCAAAGAGTGCTCTGCGCGAACCTCAAGATCCTTTTTCTCTTGCTCGGTGATATTGAGTAGACGATCTTTCAACGCACCTAAGTTCTTGCGTAATGTTTCGTAACGTTCGATAAACGAAGCGCCTGTCAACTCACCCTTCAGCATTTTTTCAAACTGGAAACGGATGTCTCGTTCCGTATTGTTTTTTATCAGCTCAACCTGATCCGCAGAGATTTGCGTTTTTTGGATATCGACAATCGCTTTATCGCTGTAAAAATCATCGATTTCGGTGTGAATCAGACTTACAGCAAAATTCGCAAACGAGCTTGAAAGCGTCAAAGAATCCGAGCTTTTGATGATGGCATCTAACGCTTTTCGTAAATTTTCAGTCCCAGCGGTTTCACCGTAAGCCGCGGTAAACTGACCTTTCACTTGCGTCGCCATTTCGCTTAACGCTTCGCTAAGCTGCTGTTTAGAAATGCCTGGCGTCCACGTAATTCTTTTCGCTAATTGGTCCGCGTCATCTTTAGTTAAAGTGATACCAATCTGGTTAAAAGCGTTCTGCAATTGCGTCGAGACGTTCGTAACAAAATTCGCTTCGGTTAGCAGAAAATCAGATGCTTTGAGCTGGGCCAGATTCATCGATGGCAAATGAGCAAACGCATTACGAAGGAACGAAGATGCGCTCTCACGAACCACGCTAGAACTCATTTGACGCGCCAAATCATCAACAAATGAGGCAATATCCCCAGTCTCTGATTTCAGCTCTTCAGCGCTTAACTTTGCAATCTGCTGCGCTTGCGTACTTTCGTTTCCAAGCTGAAATTGACTCACAAACTGAGTCGGCAATGACGAATCCACTTTGTCCGTAAGCTGGTCGGCAAACCAAGTTTGGAACTGACTTGCCAATGCATTGTTCATCTGCGTCGTAAGCTCGGCGGCGTCCACTTCACCGCTTGAACTCGCGCCTTGTAGCGACCTCATCCAAATAGATGCGCTTTCGCTGAGCGCTGCACCCGAAAATGCGCTGTTTTTCTCTTTCAATTGAGTCAGCGTATCGACGTAAAGTGCGATGCTCTGTTCGTCAGTTTGACCTTTAATGGTTGGTAAATGTGCGATCAGTGAAGCAAGCTGCTGAGTTTCCGCATCACCTAAAATTGGGGTCAATTGCTCTGTTAGGCTTTGTCCAAACGTTGGCAGTGGCGTACTGCTTGCGGCGGCGGTTGCCGCTCCGGTTGCTGAGCCCGTTGTTGTCATATTCGTCATATCCAAACCTCTAGATCACCATACCGCGCATCATGGTTGGTCGCTTTCGTCTTTTACCCTGCACGCCTTGCAACTGATGCTGTTGCTGCCTGCGGCGCTGAACTTCTTCGATGAGTTCTTGCTCGGCGTGTTGCATTAACTTCGGCGAGGCGTTTAAACCGCCAAGCAGAACTTCGCCGGCTACGGGGCCAACACCGAGTCCTTCTAATAGCTCACTAAAAATGTCATTTCTTTCATCCGCATTTCGAATGGCTAACTCTGCATTTTCAATAGCTTGGGTAAAGGGTTGCTTCATATTGATTCCTATCTTAAAGCGTGTCTTCTCATTGGCGCTGTCAGTAACAGTCGAGAGTTTTTACATTTTTCTCTTTTTCAGTGGGCGATAGTCTGCAAGCCGCAAAAAATACCAGTCGGCTTGTTGATCGTGGCTAGCGCCACAGGCGCGTAAGTAGAATTGAGCCAGGCGTTGGCTACTCATGTTGCTACCACGCAACACATCAACGTTACCGCGGATAACCCAATCAGAAGGAAAAAGAGGGATGGCGTGCTCAGCCAAAAGAAATAGGCAAGAAAAGGGGTTACTTAACCCCAAATTCGGACTCACACGTTTGAGGAGTACAATAATGATTTCCCCTTGTTCGACACGAAATACCAGCTCCATGCCATCAACTTCAATGCGATAACCAAGTTGAATCGCACTTTTTTGCCAAAAGTACGGCGTCACTTCGATCCCCGTTTGTTCAAACGATTGTACAAGTGCTGCGTTCATTACATCCCTACCCGTCCAAGTGGCTGAATGTTGATCTGCTGAGTAAGCTCTTGGAACGACAGAACGGGCAAATCGTAATATTCGGACTCAATCAGCTTTCGAACATAACGACGTACATCCATTGAAACCACCAGAACAGGCTTGTTCGGCATACGGCTTAAATCGCCTACGGTCTGTTTTACATCGCTAACAAATTGCTGCGTAACCGAAGGATCAAGCGCTAAGTAGCTGCCCGCCGAGGTTTGTCGAATACCGCTGCGAATCGTGTCTTCGAGGCTCTGGTCCAGAAGGTACGCCGGCAGCATGTTCTGACCGCTCGCGTACTTGTAACAGATGTAACGCTTTAAGCTTGAACGAATGTATTCCGTCAACTGGACGACATCTTTTTCCTTTTGTCCCCACTCGACCATGGCCTCCAAAATGACGCGAAGGTTACGAATCGAAATGTCCTCAGACACCAAACGTTGCAAAATCTCCGTCATTTTTTGTAGCGGGACGATGCGCTGCGCCTCTTTCACCAATTCAGAATAACTGCCTTCCATTTGCTCAAGTAGGTAGCGAGTTTCTTGAATCCCAATGAAGTCTTGCGCGTACTCTTTCAATACGTGTGATAGATGGAACGTCAAAATACGGTCTGGTGTAAGGAAGCCGACATGGCTCGCAGTCAACTTCTCTTGATAGCTTTGTGCGACCCAAAGACTCGAGACTCCCGGGAGGAAGTCGTCATCTTGCTCAAACGGCACACCAAGCAACTCAATCTGGTCGCTTCCTTCTGTGACCAGCAATTTGTCTTTCTCAATGCGACCACGTGCAACGGGCACTTCTTGCAACTGAATCAAGTATTCGCCGTTTTTCATCCCGTCGTTAAAACGCAGGTGAATTCCCGGAAACGGTACGCCAAGATCGAGATACAACGCGCGTCTTACTCTGGCGAGTTCGTCGTTCAGTGCGACGGCTTCTAGGCTTTCTTGTAAGCTTGAATCCAGATCGATAAGCAGTGGCACTGTCATCGCGAACTCTTCTTGCTCGCCCAATTTGCCTTTGCTACCACGAGACGGCGTTGGTTTATTGGGTTTTGCGGCAGGAGAACCCGCTCCCTGCGCGACAAAGCTCGGCAGATCGCTGCTTTCAGATTCGGTTTGTTTTTTCTGTTGATAGAAGAGGTAAAAACCGCCGCCACCGACCACCAAAGCCAGCACTAGGAATGTAATTTTCGGAAAGCCAGGGATCAGAGCGAACAAGACCAGCAGCACACCACCAATCAACAGTGCTCGAGGCTGAGCCGTGACTTGCCCACCAATGTCGGAGCCCAAGTCGGCCGAGTCTTCGTGGGAAACACGCGTAACGATAATACCAGCGGTGATCGCGATAAATAGCGCAGGAATCTGCGATACCAAGCCATCGCCTACGGTCAAAATCGCAAACAGCTCAAGCGCCTCTGACGCGCTCATGCCTTTTTGCGTGACGCCAATGGTGACGCCACCCAAGATGTTCACGATGATGATCACCAAGCCCGCAATGGAGTCGCCTTTTACGAACTTCATTGCACCGTCCATCGAGCCGTACATTTGACTCTCTTTCTCGATCAGAGAACGGCGATGACGCGCCTCGTGAACATCGATAACTCCAGCGCGCATATCACCGTCGATACTCATCTGTTTGCCCGGCATGGCGTCAAGAGAGAATCTAGCACTAACTTCAGCAACACGCTCCGAACCTTTAGTGATCACCATAAACTGTACAATAGTGATGATCAAGAAGACCACGATACCAACGACAAGGTTGCCGCCAACGACGAAGTTACCAAAGGTGTAAACGATTTGACCCGCATCGCCTTGAAGCAGGATCAAGCGTGTCGTGGTGATAGACAGCGACAAACGAAATAGCGTCGTGATCAGCAATACTGCCGGAAACGCCGAAAACTCCAGTGGCGTGGTGATGTAAATCGCCAACATCAGCAACACGACAGCAATACTCATGTTTGCGCCGATCAGCACATCCACTAGTGCGGTTGGCAAAGGCAAAATCATCATAAAGACGATCGCCAGCAACATCACTGCGAGCATGATGTCTTTGCGTTGCCCTACCTTGTTTAGAATATCGATCAACTTATTCATGAGATTCACTATGTAAAGATTGCAGATAGCGTCGATGCGCTTGGCGTGCGCCCTCGACGTCATTTTGTTTCCAGCGCGCTTGGCTCAAGCAAAACCAAATTCCCGCCGCTTGCACAGACTGCGATTGCGACTTCAGTAAGCCTTCACATACCGCAATAGCACGGGTGTAACGGCCAGTTTGCAAACACGCGACCGCGAGCGTGTGTAACGCATCTTCGCGTTCTGGTTCGAGTTCTAACACGGCATCTAGTATCGCGATGGCTTGATCGGGTTGTTGGTATTGAACTTGAAGCGCAGCGTGAACCAGCAGCAGTTCAATATCTTTGGTGCTTAGCATGTGGGTTAAACCTGAATAAGAAGATTGAGCGCCATGGTGAGGTAACGCTGGTCCAGTTGTGTGCTTTGTAGCGTTTCGGCGGCTTTAGCAAGGTTCGCCGAGCCTGATTCCTGTGCGAGTTGCTGAACACGAGCTAAAGTGTTGTCGAATTGCTGGCGGTACTTTTCTGGACGAAGCAGTTCACAATGGTTCAGTTTTGGCTTCGCTAACGCCAACAAATATTGATCGGACGGTCTTAGGTCATACAGTTTTTCCAAATGAGTAGCGACGGCTTGCCCATCCGGCAGTAACTGAAATCGTTTGGGGAAATCCGTTTCGACTTCACCATGGGAAACGTGAGTAAAGGCTTCAATGCCGACATTTAACGTACTAACTCGGGTCATCAACTTGCCACTTCATCGTGAAGACGCACTAAAAGCGCGAACGCTTGTTCGAGTGTCGGCAGCGTCACTTCATCGCCTTCAATTTTGGCGGAAAACACCAAGGTTTCGTCGTCGAGCAAACCAGTTTTCATTTCAAATGGCCAACCCTGTTCGGCATGGCACAAACGCAGCGCATGCTGAATACGCTCGCTCGACTGATGCCACGACAACGCACGCGCCAACATAAGGAAAAGTCGATCATGATGTTTTTCTATGTGCAATGTGCCGCTTTGCTCAAAGCTCAACTGCACACGTCCTGCGGCAGAAAAATCCACCGCATCTAAACCCATTCCTCGGCAAAACTCATCGACTGATGCATCAATCCAACTCATCGTCCCACGCTTCCTCTTCTTCTAAATCAATGGCTTCGTCTAGCGCCTTTTGTGCGGCTAGTATTAGGTTTTGTCTCTGTTCGTCGTCAGCAAATACATCAACGGGGATGTGTCGTATCAACTTGTGCAGCTCTCGAAAAAAATCGATTTTCTGTTCTATTGCCACCAACTCCATTGATGTTGCGATCTTCCAAATCTCTTCACTGCTGACCCAACGTTGCTCGACCAGAGCAATTACGTCTGCCATCAAATCAGAAGCCTGATAAGCCATGACTCATCCTTTCTGGTTTGAACATTTGAAATAGCCGCCCTACCTGATCTTGCAAGGTGTTTAACGTTTTGAGTTTTTGCATGTCGGACATCAGCAGCTGCAATTTGACGGAGTCAATGTTGCTGCCTTGAACGCTAAGGTCGGCGCTCATGCCTTGCAGCATGAAGTCCACCGCAGTTGAGACTTCTTGCTCACCAAAACGCTCGACAACATCCTGATATGCAGAGCCAAGCCCTTGATAGCTGTGTACCGTATCGCGGTAAAAGCCGCGCAATTGGTGCAGAGAGCTGAACTCTTGCTCTTTGCTAAACTCATCAGCGAAATGAGAAACACGGATTTCGGTGTCGATTTGCGACCAAGAATCCGGGTTCTGCTCGATTTTCAAGATCGCTTGGTCAATCAGCGCCAATAAGTGTTTGCTTTCCGGATTGGCCGATAAGTATTTCTTCACCGCTTTTAGAGCTAAGTATTGGTGGCTTTTCTCTTCCGAAAACCCGTTCAAATACGCTTGAAGCTGAGCGATGGTCGAAATGTTGCCACCCGCCATTTTGGCCGCGAGATCTTTGATTTTTTGGTTTTTCTCTAGATCGGGCACCTTTCTGAGGTAATCAGAAACCAGCTCGTGTGCTTCGTTAACGCGAACGCCACCGTCTTTTATTTTGCGTTTGGTGAGATCTTTTTCTGCTTTTTCGGAGCCAAGTGATGTGAGCTCTTCCATCGCGTCAAAAAGCGATTGAGTGGCGTTGTGCACGCGCACTGTCTCACCTCGATAACTGCCTTTTACGGCACTGTCCGCACGAGACGATTCCAATCCATTTCGGACCGATGCATCAAACTTGGTGTTGGTTGCTATCTGACTATTGATAATGCTCATTCACTTGCACTCCTTTCGTACAATACAAGCGAATTATATGAAGTGCGTTTTTATCAAGCTGTCAAAATCAGACGTGTTTTTTTAGGGCGTTTTCAGTTTTCTAAAAACTCCCGACCAATATTCACTATAAATACCAACCCATCCTTTCTATTCTCCCAGCATCAATCATTGCGCATATTTTTTACATTGAACGATTTCTCATACATCACCGATATTCAGCAATCTGCGATCAAACAAACGCGTTTGATCCAAATTCGCGGACGCGTTACTCAAGTAACCGGCACCATCATCAAGGCTGTGGTGCCGGGCGTACGCGTTGGAGAGTTGTGTGAGCTTCGCAATCCCGACCAAACCTTATCGTTGTTGGCTGAAGTCGTCGGCTTTCAACAACATCACGCGCTGCTTACCCCACTTGGCAACATGTTTGGCATTTCATCCAACACCGAGGTGAGCCCGATGGGGAAAATGCACGAAGTCGGTGTTGGCGATCACTTACTGGGTAAAATCCTCGATGGACTGGGCCGCCCTTTCGATGGTGCACAAAGCCAAGAGCCAAGCGCTTGGTATCCCGTTTATCGTGATGCCCCGCCACCGATGCAGCGTAAATTGATCGAAAAACCAATTTCTCTTGGCGTTCGCTCCATAGATGGTTTGCTCACCTGCGGTGAAGGCCAACGTATGGGCATTTTCGCTGCGGCTGGCGGCGGTAAAAGTACCTTGCTGGCGAAGCTGATTCGCTCTGCGGACGTGGACGTAACCGTTCTTGCTCTGATTGGCGAACGTGGACGAGAAGTGCGAGAGTTCATCGAACACGACTTGGGCGAAGAAGGTATGGCGCGTTCAGTGCTGGTCGTTGCGACATCCGACAGACCAGCCATGGAGCGCGCAAAAGCAGCGTTCGTTGCGACTTCTATCGCCGAATATTTTCGAGACCAAGGCAAGCGCGTTTTGCTGCTGATGGACTCCGTCACGCGTTTTGCTCGTGCCCAACGTGAAATTGGTCTTGCCGCTGGTGAACCACCAACTCGACGCGGTTATCCGCCTTCTGTTTTTGCCGCACTGCCAAAACTAATGGAGCGTGCCGGTCAATCGGACAAAGGCTCTATCACTGCCCTTTACACCGTATTGGTCGAAGGTGACGACATGACCGAGCCTGTCGCAGATGAAACGCGCTCCATTCTGGATGGACACATTATCCTTTCGCGGAAATTGGCGGCGATGAACCACTACCCGGCCATCGATGTGCTCCGCTCTGCAAGCCGAGTAATGAACCAGATTGTCGAGCCGAATCATCAAGCTTCTGCCGCGCATCTGCGTGAAATGTTGGCGAAATATGAAGAAGTCGAGCTGCTTATCAAAATCGGCGAGTACCAACATGGCGCTGACCCGCGAGCCGATCTGGCAATCGCGCAAAGTGACGATATTCGCGCCTTTTTACGTCAAGGTACCCATGAGCCAAGCGACCTTGAAGGTGCTGTCGCTCAACTCAAAGGCATCGCAGGTCAATGATCGAACGATTATTAGAAATTAAGAAAATTCGTGCAGACCGCGCCGATAAAGCCGTTCAACGCCAAGAATACCGAGTTGCCAACGTGGCGGCAGAACTGCAAAAAGCAGAACGCTCGGTAGCGGACTATCACGTTTGGCGTCAGGAAGAAGAAGAACGCCGCTTCGCGAAAGCCAAACAGCAAACCGTGCTTCTTAAAGAGCTGGAAACGCTCAGACAAGAAATCGCCCTACTTAGAGAACGGGAAGCCGAGCTCAAGCAGCGGGTAGCAGAAGTAAAAGTGACGTTAGAACAAGAGCGCACTCTGCTAAAACAAAAACAACAAGAGGCCCTTCAAGCCCATAAAACCAAAGAAAAATTCGTTCAGTTGCAACAACAAGAAATCGCGGAACAATCGCGCCAACAACAGTACCAAGAAGAACTCGAGCAAGAAGAGTTTCGCACTGTCGATATTATCTAAAGGTTCATCATGCGCATTAAACCAAGTACGGATACCCCAAGTACGCAGCCTCATTCACCACAATCTCCAATGCCGATTGACGATCATGCCATGCTTCAATCGCGTTTTGAGCATGCGCTAAAGGAAAGCCCAGACCAAACCAAACCACAGCCAAATGAAACCAATAATCAAGCGGCTTTAGAAGCTAAAAAACCGTTTACTGAAAATTACTCAGAGCGCTCTCTTGCGTCACTGTATTCGACAGGTAGCAACCAGCGTAAGACGGCTGAGAAATCTGCTTTTGCTCAAAGTGGTGACGTCGTCACAGAAAATATAAACAACGAATCAGATACGTCGTCACCTATCGCTCTGAACACCCAAGACAAAACGCCAAGCGATATGGACGCACACATGAAATCTGAAATTCGAATGCCTACTACCGGTGATAAGAAACTACCAATGGAGCCTTCGAATAAGCGTGAGAAAAACGCTGACGAGCAAGACGCATTTGAACGCTTGGCCGAAGATCATGATGATTCTAAAACCGAACTCGCGGCTGCTAAAACAGCAGAGTTACACGAGTCGACACAGTCGCCGAAAGAGACTAAGCACATTCCTACTGCGGGAACGAAGCCGGATACAATTGAAACGGTATCCGACGCTTTAGCGTCAACATTAGCATCAACAACCGTCGCGTCTGCGGCTTCTGCGTCACTCGCCTCTCATCCTGTCACTTCAACTGTGCACAAAACTGCAACTAAAACTGAAGTAAACAAGCATGAGGGTGACTCATCACTTGGCTTTAATTCGCGTAATTTGAAAACACCATTCCCTAATGATGAACATCCCAAAGCGAGCAAGGGTGAGCGCACGTTGCTAGATAAAGCCATGTTGGATTCAGAAAAAAGCAATGACAAGCCGATGCATCAACCAGTCACGACACCGATCACTCAAGGCGATGTGATTTTGAAAGGCATCTCGACTCCACAACCTACTCAACCAACTCGTGAAGTCAGCCAACTGATTCAGCAATTGGTGGATAAAGTGTACGTTGCCCTACCAACGGCATCGAATGAGAAAGAAGTACGATTGTTTCTAAGCGAGGGTCAACTCAAAGGTGGCGAAATCCACATCAAGTTAGATTCGCAAGGTTATAGCGTGACGATTCGACAAGAGCATGCGCTTTCCATCATCAATCAACAAGCGAGGCAAGATCTGGCAGAACGTTTAAACCGCATGGGCTTTGAACAGCCTTTGCGCGTCTCGATCAGCGAGCAGACGTCGCAACACGGTCACACACAGCAAGATCAACAACAATCACGCCAACAACGTAGCGTTTATGAAGAATGGCAACCCGAGGCGGATCAATGAAATTAACCATCCCAACAGTCGATGCCGAGAGCATTGCGCTGACCAATCAGCTCTGCGCTAAACAATGCCACTTTCAAGGACGTGACGAGCACAGCATCTCCATAACCGCATCGCAAAAACCGGAATTTTCTGGCTACCGCTTGACCACTCTGGTTGGTGGACAAACCATTCAAGTCGATTTTTGTTCCGCGCAACTGCAGCAATGGCTTCACTCAACTTTGAATGCGACAGCGTTTGAATCTCTCCCAAACTCGTTGCAGTTAGCTCTGCTCAGTACGCAGATTGAGCCTCATGCTGACGCGTTCAAACGCCTATTTGGTCAGTTACCGATCCTCAGCAAATTACAACCGCTGGAACAAATCGAAACGCAGCGCAATACCTTAATGCTGACGCTAAACAAACCGAGCGCATCACTTTGTTTGTGGGTAAGTGAAGGTCAAAGCGTTTTAGTTGATGCGCTGCCGCCATGCTCGTCGCAACTGACTCAGCATATTGCCCTTCCTGTCTGGCTAAGCCTTGGCAAAACGCACCTGGACTTAAATCAATTCCATTCGTTAGAGCTTGGAGACGTGATCTTTTTTGACCAATGCTACATCGCCCAGCAACAAGCGATTGTTCAGGTATCCAATAAGAATCTGTGGCGTTGTCAACTTGAAGACAACACCCTCTACATAATTGAGAAAGAAACCAATATGAATGACGTAAACACATCCGAAACACTCACAGACCACCAGCAACTGCCTGTGGAACTCACGTTCGACATCGGCCACCAAACCGTCACGCTGGAGCAACTCAACCAACTGCAACCGGGGTACGTTTTCGAGCTCAACCAACCGGTGTCCAAGCCCGTGACACTGCGCGCGAATGGTAAAATCATTGGTGAATGTGAACTGGTAAACGTCAACGATCATTTAGGTGTACGTGTGCTTGAATTATTCGGCGGCACTCAGGAGCCGGCATGATTCAGTTACCTGATGAGCTAAACCTCATTGTCAGCCTAGCGTTGCTGGCATTGATCCCGTTTATCGCCATGATGGCGACCTCATTTGTGAAACTCGCGGTCGTGTTTTCGCTGCTGCGAAATGCGCTTGGCGTACAACAGATTCCGCCGAATATGGCGCTGTATGGCTTGGCGATCATTTTGTCGATTTTCATCATGGCACCGGTTGGCTTTGAAACGTACGACTACGTAAAACAGCACGACATTTCTTTGGAAGACTCTGCCAGCGTTGAGGGCCTGATTGAAAGTGGTTTACAGCCGTATCGCGAGTTTTTGAAAAAGCACATCCGTGAAACCGAAGCGATATTTTTTACCGACGCAGCACGCACGCTGTGGCCACAAAAATACGTGGACCGTTTGGAATCCGACAGCTTATTGCTGTTGCTGCCTGCATTTACGGTCAGCGAGTTAACGCGGGCTT
Source organism: Vibrio sp. S457-15 (assembly GCF_000960545.1). Lineage (NCBI taxonomy): Bacteria > Pseudomonadati > Pseudomonadota > Gammaproteobacteria > Vibrionales > Vibrionaceae > Vibrio > Vibrio sp. S457-15. The sequence goes on from NZ_JYOQ01000180.1 coordinate 307,616, forward strand.
TTGAAATCGGCTTCCTACTCTACTTGCCGTTTATCGCTATCGATTTGATTGTTTCCAATATTCTGCTCGCAATGGGGATGATGATGGTGTCACCGATGACCATTTCTCTACCCTTCAAGTTACTGCTTTTCGTTTTGCTTGATGGCTGGACAAAACTCACGCACGGCTTAGTGCTGAGTTACGGTTGATGAAGGAGAGAGAATGAACCCTGCAGAAATCATCCATTTCACAACGCAAGCACTCACTTTGGTTCTGTTCTTGTCGCTACCACCAATTTTGGTCGCAGCATTAGTCGGCACCTTAGTGTCGCTGATCCAAGCACTGACTCAGGTACAAGAGCAAACGTTAGGGTTTGTCGTGAAGCTCATTGCCGTGATCATCACCCTGTTCATCACAACGCAGTGGCTAGGTGCAGAGCTGCACGCTTTTGCCTCACTCGCTCTGGATAAAATTCCACAAATACGATGAGTTACGACGATTTACACCAAGCTTTGTTTCTTTATAGCTTGACGCTACCAAGGCTCATGGCGTGCTTTATCTTTCTGCCTATTTTGAGTAAACAGATGCTTGGCGGCGCAATGATCCGTAACGGCGTACTTTGCTCACTTGCGTTGTTTATTTTTCCCGTCGTAAACGAGCAAGCATTGCCCGCCGAAACTGACGGCCTTTGGTTGATTGTGATTCTAGGTAAAGAAGTCTTGCTGGGTATGCTGATTGGCTTTGTCGCTGCCATTCCTTTTTGGGCGATTGAAGCCACTGGCTTTTTGGTGGATAACCAACGCGGTGCGGCGATGGCGAGCATGTTCAACCCAACGCTGGGTTCTCAATCCACCCCAACGGCGGTGTTACTCACCCAAACGTTGATCACCTTGTTCTTCTCTGGCGGTGGCTTTGTTGCATTTATCTACGCTTTGTTTAAAAGCTACACCACTTGGCCAATACTCGGCTTTTTCCCGATGGTCACGAACGCGTGGGTAGGCTTTTTCTATGATCAGTTCCAACAGTTAATGTGGCATGGTGTATTAATGTCGGCGCCACTTGTGCTAGCGATGTTCTTAGCCGAATTTGGCCTTGCGCTGATCAGCCGCTTTGCGCCACAACTCAACGTTTTCTTCTTGGCGATGCCGATCAAAAGTGCCATCGCGAGTGTGTTATTGATCGTCTATCTCGGATTAATGATGGCTCACTTTGAAGCACTATTTTATGGCATCACTCGTTTTGGCGAGCAGCTCAACACGATTTGGAAATAAAGGTTAGGATGTTCTATGAGTGGTGAAAAAACCGAACAACCCACCGCCAAAAAGCTCCGCGACGCCCGCCAAAAAGGGCAAGTCGCAAAGAGCCAAGAGATCGTCTCTTCGGCGTTAATTCTGGCACTCATCGCCGTGCTGTTCGCCTTTGCCGATTACTACATGTCGCACATCTCTGCCCTACTTTTGCTGCCAAGCGAGCTCGCATATCAAGGCTTTCAAGACGCGTTGATCGATGTTGCCATCGCTATCGCCAAAGAGATGGCCTACCTGCTCGCTCCAATTATTTTGGTCGCAGCGCTTATCGCGATTTTTTCTAACATGGGACAGTTTGGTTTTCTTTTTAGTGGCGAGTCTGTCAAGCCCGACATTAAGAAAATCAACCCTGTCGAGGGCGCAAAGCGCATCTTCTCGCTAAAAAGCGTCATTGAGTTCATCAAGTCGATACTCAAGGTGTCTCTGCTTTCCTGCATCATTTGGGTTACGTTGCGGGGCAACATCAACACCTTGATGCAAATTCCAACTTGTGGATTGGAATGCGTCCCTGCGGTGACGGGAGTTATGATTAAACAATTGATGATTATTTCATCGGTTGGTTTTGTCGTGATCGCTGCAGCAGATTTTGCTTACCAGAAGTTTGACCACACGAAGAAGCTCAAAATGAGCAAGGACGAAGTGAAACGCGAATACAAAGAGATGGAAGGCAGCCCGGAAATCAAAAGTAAACGCCGTCAGTTTCATCAAGAACTTCAAGCTTCTAATCAACGCGAAAACGTTAAGCGCTCCAACGTCTTAGTAACTAACCCGACTCACATCGCGGTTGGTCTGTACTACAAAAAAGGCGAAACACCGTTGCCTGTGATCACTCTGATGGAAACCGATGCGATGGCTAAACGCATGATTGCAATTGCACGTGAAGAAGGCGTGCCAGTAATGCAGAAAGTGCCATTGGCGCGTGCGCTTTATGCCGACGGCAACGTTGACCAATACATCCCAAGCGAACTAATTGAAGCCACTGCCGAAGTGCTCCGTTGGTTGGCGTCATTGGAATCTGATGGTACTCAAAGGTAGTTTTATTCAAAAGGCAAAGTGCGTCGCTCTGACCTCAATGCAACTCAGGTCGTACCTAATTCTTAATATACTGGTACATTAGGAGCAATGGCGGAGCTACGTATCGCAAAAGCTCGCAACGGTGAATTATGAGCCAATGAATTACCTCTACCAAGCCTAGAGTTTGCCAAAGAAAATGGTCTAAAGGAGCGCAATGTGTTTGAGGCTACTGACCACTAAACACCTCGCGGACAGGCTGAAGGCGGTGCAACGCATATGTTGTTTTCGCTCGCTCAGAAAATACAGACGCTCTGTCCGAACATATTGCCAACAAAACAAATGGACAGTTTTATGAAATTCGAATAATGAGTTCACGCTAAACTGGCATTGTTCCAGCTGCGATGTAATCAGCAAAAAGGGAACGAGTGCTCCCTTTTCTTTTAAATCCAGCCTTCGGCTAAGTACATTAGTCGTAATTGGCTTGGTGAGCCGAGTTTATCTAATGCATCAAGCTGGGCGTCACTTAAGTTCGGGCACTTATCGAGATACACACGTCCGTTGGTGGCGTCCAAAGGCAACTTGTACGTCAGCTTCTCGTTGATCTGATTCGCTTCGCCTTTATCCATGGCTCGAACAGCAGGCATCAGCCAGTCCCAATCTTCATTTAACAGCTTTTTAAATGCACCGTTCGCCGTAGACTCTGTCTGACTTGGCATGTCTTCATCGCTCAGTTTAAGCAGTGAGTCGACATCTGGAACGAGATGTTCACTCGGGCTTGAGCCAAGCATTTGCTTAAGTGTTAAACGCGCGGCTTCCATCTCTTGCGCTTCTTTTGGCGCATTAGGCGAGCTCATTAAAGTATCTTCTTTTGGACCAAGATACGCCATCAGCGCTCGAACTGCCGCCGGCTCTTGCATGCTAAAAGTGAAGTCGCCCTTCACGTTTGAAATTTCCAAACGCGGCAACACGCCGGACATTGGCCCTTGCTTGATTTGGTCTTGCACTTCGTTGTTTAGGCCATACGCCCCAGCTTGGCCAGCAGCAAAACCACCACCGCTAATCATGGCAGAAGCCTCTACCGTGCCAATCGCTTCTTTTGCTGCCGGTAACACGCCAGCCGTCCCTACCGAGCTTACGCCAAACGTACCCAAGCTGCCCGTTGCCATGCCAAGTGTGGCACCAACAGCACCTTCAGCCGACAACATCGCATGACCGATGGCTAACGTTTGTTGCATTGGCATCGATAAGCGTTGCTCTCTGCCCGGCAGTTGCGAGATTTGTTCGAGTTGGTGATGATACGCTTCTGCATCCCCATTAACGGCGGCTTTATGAAGTTCGCGCCCTGTTGCGACCAGCAAGCCCACGCCGGGTAACGCCAAGTTAATGGCTGCGTTGACGCCCGAACCTTTCAGTTTTTCCTTTCCCATTTCCAGTAACTGCGCGCCGAAACCGTCCATTTTGCCCGGATACTGGTGCTCCAAGCTGACCTGCATACGCGGATCTTTGCTGATCGAATCAAACGTATTTTTGAGCTGTTGATAGCTGTCGCTGTCGACTTTTACTTCATCAAGTAGGCTCACCACTTCCAAAATTTTCCGCTCGGTTAATGGCTCACCACGGTAACCTGATGGACTGACTAATGAATAAGCTAAAAGCGCGGTTTCTGGCTTTTCTTCTTTAAGCAACGCCTGCTTTAAGTCGAGGTGCGTTTTGATATTTTCTTGAAAGAACTTGGTGTATTTTTTTCTTAATAGGCCTTCGCTAACAGAAGTAAACTTGTGGCCTTTATGGAACGTGGACGGTTCTTTGACTTCGCCTCTTTTGCTGATTACTCGGTCATCTTTTTGCGCGGCAATGGCACGAAACTGTTCCAAATCGGGTACTGGACTTTGACTGATTTTTTGCGTTGTATTCACCATACCTTCCTCCTACACTCGCAGTGGCTGAACATGACTTGGTTCATGGCTTGAAATGGCTGAAAGATCTTGCTCCAACATGGCAAAACGCGCTTGCCAAAGTTCGGTCTGTTCGATGATTTCGTGGAACCAAGCGGTCAGATTGGCTGAGTTAAGATGCTCGCTAGGTTGGCGTCCCGCTAAGACTAGTTGTCGACCATTCGGTGCAAGCGATAACGTTAAGTTACCACTGCCTAACCCTTGGTAGTTTGCGCGGGCTAACAGCTCTAGCCCTCTTACTCGCAACTCTCCCGATTTTTCTAAGCCACCAAACGCAACAGAGAGCATTAAGGCGTCGTCTTCTGTGGCGGTGAAATACAGCACGAATCGATCATCAACGAGAAGCTGACAACGATTTCCATCCTCAAAAATGAGCGGTGGTAACTCATTTAAACGACAAAATTCATCGAGTAGTGGTTGAATCGTGTTCATAATCTTTCCTCTTGTTTCCGTTACTCTATTGAACACCGATTCCCATTTTGACGATGTCGCTAATGGTTTTATTTTTGTCACTTTTACCGTTCTTTGCGGTGTTCACTTCAGACGCAACCGAAACTTAACCATCTGGTTTGTAAATAAAAAAAGAGCAACACTCGGCTGCTCTTTTCTCTCAGATTCGGTTTTCATCTTCGAAGTTTAATCTGCGCGGCAAACCTCAATTAACCAAGTTTGTGGCTATCGAAAATCACTTCTGTTGGCGGGAACATGTTCGATACTGGCGGGCGTTGGGCATCACCAAACATGGTCGCACCAAACGCTGACGCCGCCCAAGGATCGACGATTTTTACGTCTTTATTCCACGTCGATGGATCTTTAATGTCGCTGCCTTCTTGGCGCCCCACTAATACGTAAAGGTGCGTGCCAGAATGGCCTTTTTTAAACGCCACAACTTCTACTTTGGGCTGGTTTTCTGGTGTGCCTGACATGCCTTGAATCATTTCCGCAGCAGCGGCAAAAGCAAATGTGGTACAACAACCCGCCTTGGCATTTTGGACCGACTTAGCAATGTTCTGTAACGTGCTTAATTGCGGCGCATTGCCTCTTTGCGCGGCGGCTTGAACTGCGCTGGCAGACATGGTTGCTCTTTGATCTTGCATGATTCGCGCTTGGTTCGCGTAAAGTGCGTTTAGCCTTGGCGCGCCTTTTGTTTCATAAAACTGCGACCCTTTTTGACCAAACGTATTTAAGTCTGTACATGCAAAATCCCCCAGCTTTTGAAGGTTGGCTTTGTGCTCGTTGATCAGCGCCACGCTGGATGAGGCTTTGCTGGCTTTGGAAGACGAGGTTACGGTTTGTGCGGTAGGCCAATGCGAACTTGGGCCAGACGACAATCTTTCTAGATTTTTCAAATTGCCGAGCGTCAGCTTGTTTTCGCCATTGAGCACGTTTTGCAGCATCTGCTTCGCCACATCTTTTGGAATGCCCTGCTTGGTGAGCAGATTCACCACGATGTCTTTCGCTTTGTTCTGATGGCTAATACGAGCGCTCACGCTTTTGTTTTTTGGCGCACCTTCTTTGACGAAAATGTCTTTGCCGTTGTGTGCTCGAATCTCTTTATCGTCCGCTTGATTCTGTGTCGCCAGATGTGACGTCAGCTGGCTCAACGACTGCATGTGTGACGTATTGATATTAACCATGTAAAAAACCTTAAACTTGAATAAACGGGTGTGAGCCAGTTTGTTGGCTAAAATCGACAACCGTGTTGTTTTGGAACAGTTGCACCCAAGTGTCACTCAACTCATTCAACTGACTGATCACGTTGGCTAATTGGCTGATCTCGGTGTCTGCCGTGATGGCGATTTGAAGCAGAATGTCTTTGGTAGTTGGGTTGATGCAAAACTGCACTCCGCCCGTTTCGCGATACAAAAAGTTGTATTCCAGCAGCAATTGAAGCTTGTCGGCGGTGAGAATATCTTTCTCTACCATTAGGCTTTTTGAGACAAGCACCTCGTTCTTCTCTTGCACAAATTGCACATCGATCGCGTTATCCTCGCTAAAACAGAGCGACCACATTTGATGCTCAAACTCGGTAACGCGCTCAAGGTTGAGTGAATCCCCTAGCTCTGCGAGAAGAATATTGATCTTTCCGGTATCCATGTTGTGTCCTGTTAAATTTGATGACGGCTTATTGAAATAAGCCCATAACGATGAGGGACATTTTAAGGTGAGCTTCCAAGTTAGACTTTATTTAAACGTCTGAATTTTAGCGCTATTAGCCGTTTTAAAAGTTGATATGATTGAATCGCATAAACAGAGGCAACAAAAGAGCGGCACTCGCCGCTCTTACCAACATACAAATACCACCACAAAAAATCGCTGAGTTATTTAATGCCGTGAAGACTGTTTTCGGCATTCATCGCCAAAGGATTGAACGAGTCATTACGCAGTTCAGCGATGGCATAAAGCATGCGCCCCATGCGTCCGTTGCCATCGGTAAAGCCGTGATAACCAATCACACCAGCAAACAAATGTTTACCGAGGTCTTTGTCTGCAACTGGATTCTCTTTCAAAAAGCCTTCAATGTGTTGCTTCAACATGCCTTCCCCACCAATACTAGATGGTAATGTGCCACCAGAGATATTTGGCCCACGGTAATCGCGTTCTACATTTGGTACCAAACGAGCATGCAACTCTTTTAGGTTGTCCATATTCAGCAAGTCTTTACCGTTGGTCGCGTACTCTTTCAATAATGACGTGATGTTTTCCGCATCGTTCCCTTTTGAGTTTGAAGCATTGATGATCCAAGCCGCTGCGCGTTCAACATTGTTGGTCACGCCAGCTTTATTGAAAGCGTCTTCAGGAAGACCTTCTGCATACACGCCTTGGTCTAAATCCGTACTTGCGAGCCCTTCAATATGTCGCTGCGCTGCTTTTAGGTGCATCACCTCCATGTCAAAGACAGCTTGCATTTGGTTGATGCGTACTTCTGGATTTTTCTGAGCAGCCGCCACGCCACCGCCGTAATCTTTCACCACGCGCACCGCGAGCGACTTAACGGCATCATCACCAATCAGCGCTTTGAGTTTCTTGCCAGAATCCGTCTCTAGCATCACTTCTGTCATGGCTCGTTCGGCAAGTTGGCTCAGCTCAGCAGCGTGAGACTTCACCATTTTGCTGTCCAACTTCGCAAACGCATTCAGAACATCTGAAGGCGTTTTGAGGTTCGCGTCTTTAAACAACATCTGACCATGCTCGACAGAAGACGATGTTTGCAAACGTTGAGCTTGTCCCTGTTCGTTGTCAAACACTGCTTTTGTGATCGCTTTTGCCACAGACTGCGTGCTGCCTTCACGAAATAATTTCCCAGTAGCTTCAAAGAAACGCGCGACTGCACCACTTGTAGGGTTTGCGCGTGTAAACTCTTGAGTAGCAGCATTGATCGTATATTCCTTACCACCAATGCTGAGTTTGCCTTCATTTAGAATCTCATTACGAGCTTGTGGCATCGCCGCTTGCAATGCACTCACATTTCCAAAACTGATCATGATTTACACCCTTAATGTAGAGAATTGGTTAGCATCCATCACTGGCGCGCTTGGCTCGTCACTGATTGTTGAGTTGCTCGTGCTTTTTAACCACTCAATGAAATTGCCGAGAGATTCATCCAAAATCGCTGCATCCAGCCATTGCTGACTTAGATGAACAAAGCCAACAAAACCGACTTCCTCGTCCCAATAAACGGCTGGTGAGCCTTGAGTGAGCGACGCTTTCATGTATTGCAGCATCACGTCATGTTCTGGTTTGTCGCCAGAAATCAAGCCAATGAGCGTCAGGCGATCATCCTCAGCACGCACAGTGATTGCCGTGTCTTGGTCAATCAAAAGATGACAGCAATCGTCGCCATCAAAAACCAGTTGTTCTATTTGGCAACGGTGAGCAAAATCCGTCATCAAAGCGGTAATAAATCCATTAGCCATTTGAATGAATAATCCTATAGTGCTTGTTACGAATTCGGCGGACGAGTCGTGAAAACAGAGTGACTCAGGCCGTTTTGATGCTGTTATTTTTCATCATTCGGCGCGATTTATATGCTAAAGATGGTCGGATTTTTTTCGTTTTAAGACGTTTGAAAACAACAAAGCTCAGCAATGTGCTGAGCTTTGTGTTCGATTGATTTGGCGGTGACGCTCTACTCTGGTGACGTCATTTTCCGCTCACTGAGTTGTTTCACCATCGCTTGCTTTAACGCCTGAATCTGTCCATCGATACTGGCGTCAATAATGCCGACTTCGGTTTCCAGTATGCAGCCACCGTTTTTGAGGCGCGCATCGGCAACCACATCGACATAACCCACTTCAGGAAAATCACTCAAAACGCCAGCAACTTTCTCTCTCACGTCAACCACTTGCTCAGGATGAACGTGTAAGATCACTTGCTTTTGATTACTCACCAATTGCAGCGCTTCTCTGACCACGCTGATCGTGGTGTCAACGTCATCAAATGTGTCGATGATTTTACGCACCGCATCTAAGACGACGTTCGTCATTTTGTGCTCAACTTGCAGGTAATATTCATTGCAGCGAGCCAAAGTAGCGACCATCGCTTGCGCATTTTCTATTTTCGCCTGCTCCAAACCATCTTGATAGCCGCGCTGCTTTTCGGTTTCATACGCTTGCTGCGCTTTAGCAATGATGCTGTCGGCTTTCGAATTCGCCGCTTCAACCAAATGTTGTGAATCGAGATAACTAACGTAATCCTTGGCTTTGAGCACCTTTAAACCTGGCGCTAACTGCAAGTTGTCGGTTTTTATTTCAACAAATGAAACCATTGGGGAATAACCTGTTTTGCGATTTTTTTGGTGAGTCGGTACGCGAGATCACGCTGCTCTTCAACGAGCCAAGAGGTGTTTTCTTTCACTTGGCTAAGTGATTGATCGAGCTTGAACTGCCAACGGAGCAAAATATCGTGAGAAGAGCTCGCTAAGATGAACTTCATCCATGCGTAGCCCTGTTTGAGCATATGACGTTCAACTTCGTCTTCTTTCATCATGTCTGGTAACGCTTTTTGCCAACCTTTCGGCCATTGTGACAACAACATCGGCCCTTGCTGAATAAGAAAACGGGCGATATCCAAACCAAACACGTTGTTCAAACACTGCTTGGGCTTTTTAAGTACCACTTGACGCATCGCAAAACTGTGCAACGCCCCGCCAATGGTGAGCATTAACGCACTGAGCGCATCAGGAGGAAGCAGAGCCAAGCTATGGTGTGGCTTGTTAAAAGCCGTTTCTGGAACAGGCGCAAGCGCCCACTCTTCTAAACACCAAAGGTTGAAGTTTGGGTTATCTCGCCAGCCATCCAGATTAAGAAGCCAAGGTTGTTTTGGCACGATCCAGTTTTGCTCTAGGTACTGACATGGGCAGTAGTTGAACTGATGCAGCACCTGAGCCATCGGTGTTTCAGGTTTAACCACGCTTTGCGCTCCTGCGGCACCACGTGAACGTCGCGACATTCGAGCCAATCAGTAGCAGTACCATAAACACTAAAATCCCGATGAGATGGTTCGCCGTTTCTTTGGTAACTTGCACCGACAAAATACTTTTAAATTGGTTGCTTTGAGTCGTCACTCGCACCTCCGAAGATGGCACCATCACGACGCTAATGCGGTCGTAATTCAGCCCTTCAATACTGTTGTTCACCAACAATTTGATTTGAGGAACGTAAGAGTCCAATGCCACATCGGCAGCATGTTTAATAAACACCGATGCCGAAGCAGGAGTCGGACGCTCGCCTGGGCGAAGATCTTGGTCTTCTAGTACCACGTGGACTCGCGCCACCAGCACACCATCAATTTGCGACAGCGTTGATGACAACTCTTGCGATTTTGCATAAACCAAACGCGCTCTTTCCGCCAATGGCGAGGAGATTAAATCGTCTTTTGGAAACACTTCTTTTAACGTCGAGAACTGCTCTCGTGGGTAGCCTTTGCGTTTTAATGCATCAACGGCAAACGCGATTTGCGAGCTATCGACCATCAATTTTACTTTGTTGTCTTTGTCCGGTTCTTTGGTCGCCACCACGCCTTCCGATAACAAGATCGACAGCATTTCGTTGCCTTCTTTTTGGCTCACATTGGTGTAAAGCTCGGTTTGGCAACCCACCAAAAACAGCGCCAATACAAGGCAAAGCGCGCGCATTTTATTCTTCATCATTACTGCGCCTTCAAAAGCGTTTCGACATTCTGTGTGGTTTTACCCACGGTTTTCGCGATCAACTCTTCTTGAAACGTGATTCGAGTTAACGCCCACTGCATTTGCAACAGTTGCGCTGGATCGTCACCGACCATTTTCATGCTGTCTTGTAGACTGCTTTTCGCGTTGTCGATGGTGTTTTTTAGTTCGCTGATGTTTTCTAGCAAACCGCCTTCTAAACCGTTGTTCCCCTCCGGAATAGACATAGCTTGTTCAAAACGCTCACTCAGCCCGTCTTCGACTTGAGCATCTTGCAACTTCTCAAGGTTGGTTTGCATCACCTCGGTGTACTGTGTATTGATCATGTGTACTCCTACGACAAATCTAACTTATGGCTGTGAGTCATGATGTTCTTCACCATCGCGTTTTTTTGGATAACAAAACTCAGCTCTTCACGTACTAAATCGACTGTTGATGTCATCTCTGGCGAAGACTTTAGCTCTGCCCAACAATGCCAAAGCGCTTGTTCTTTCTGAGCGCCAAGTGGGAAGCTTTGCGCAAGCATCGCTTTTAATGCTGCTCTGTCTGTTGGCGGCTCAGCCATTAACTGGCCTGCAAAATCGCCGAGCAACTCTTGTTTCAGAACGCTCAATAATTCTGGAACGGCATCATCCGTTCCTTTGGCGCTTTTCGCCTGATGAAAGGCGTACCACAGCGCTTCTTTTTGCGTTTGAGGATCAGAAAAAACGTCCTTTAACGAAGAAAGCACGCTTTGTTTAGAGACAGTCTCTGCTTCTTTGACCGACGCATACCAATCTTTAATTGCGTTGAGTTTCTCTTCTACTTTTGTCAGCGTGTCTTTGGGAGCTGGGCGAGAAACTTCGGCCGTAGTTTCTCGTGTCATAAGCTCGCTCATTCGCTTCGCATCGTCGCGTTCATAGTGACGAACATCGGTTGAATGAGCGGGCGTTTGTCCGACAAAGTTAGGGTCGACTCTCATCCAAGATTCCTAATGTCTTGGGTGAAGCTCGCCGCAAAAGCTTGGCTTTCTTCGCTGCCTTGAGCTGCCAGTTCCATCCAACGTTCAGCTTGGCTTAGTAACCCTGCTTTTGCAGCCGCTAGCGCCGCCAAACTGATCAGGTCAGGATATGCGGTGCAAAGTGGCTCAAGTAATCGATGTGCCTCTTCGTACGCGCCTTTGTTCATCAGGCTCATCGCACGAATCATTACTACGACTTCTTCAGAGTTCGAAGTCTCCTCAAGGCAATCAGCAATCGTATTGGCCTCTTGATGACGATGCATCCCCGTCGCCATCAAAGCAATTTCAGCCAACAGCTGGCGTAATTCTCGTTCCATGCATTACACCTTCTGCAGGATCGACTGCATTACATCTTTGATCGCACGAGTGGTGGTTGCGTTGATGTTGTATACCACTGACCATTTGTTGATAGCGTGCTGAAGTTCAGCCAGCTTAGATGGATCGTCCGCGTTGGTTTCTAGATTTTTAATTGCATCAGTGACGGATTTATTCGCGTCTTTCGCTTGTTGCTCAAGTTTCGTTTTAACGTCATCAAGGTTTACACTGTTGGTCGCATCGTAAAATGACATAGGATTTCCCTTTATTTTTGGTTAGCTTCGTATGCTTCAATCACAACCTGTGCCGCTGTGTATGCTTCATACTGTTTTAGTAGCAATTGATACTGCTGCGGAGGACATCCCAAGTCCAACTGACGCTTTACCGCTGCCTGTGCTTGTAAGAGCTTGCTCTTAATGTTTTGCACTTCAATGCCACTTAGGTCGTTATTTAGAATCTGTTCAAGATTTGTCATGGTTTTTCTCGCCTTCGTATCCAAGTTCAATAGTGATAACGCGCCCGCCTTTCACCAGCTCAATCCCGGCTGGCGTTACGCTGGATATGCGATAACCCTGCGGAGTGCGAGCCCCTACCATGTAGCGAACGTTATCGGTAAGAATGACGTACGGCACTTGGCCAAAATTAACGCTACGAAACGGGAAGTCGATGTCCGTGCCTTTGCTGACTTTGGGAATCGATTTCAAAACCAGATACGGCTTTTCACCATACTGCTCACGAAAATCCCGAGTCACGCCGTAAAAGCGTGTGGTTTCGATGTCGTCTAATTCACCACGTACTTCAATGCGGTCACCACTTGTCACTAATTGAACTTTTTTAAGCAGCTCCGCGTTGGTGAGCAGCTCTTTTAATGTGTCCATGTACGCCCCTGCACGCTGCAGTTCGACTTTCCAAGCGACCAAACCGGGTACATCGCGTTCTAAAATTTGTTCGACTTGGTTCCATTTGCTGGCGTCATCGATGTAGCCCGTCAGCAGCAACGTGCCAGTTTCATCCCCGTTCTCGACTTTCACTTGGTGATAGCCAAGGTTACGAAGAATAAAGCGCACGCCTCGGCGGATTTCTTCCATCGTTCTTAGGTCACTTTTGTAGTTAATACCCAGAACATCGATTCTTCCCAGCAGTTGCAGTTTCTGCGTTCTGTCTTCGACATAACCTTCTAAAACCGCTTGATGAGCAGTAGCGTTCCACTCCACACGCACATCATTGAGCCCAAGCTCATTCAAAATATTGCGTACCAACACAATCGGTTCGGCTTCTGCCACAACTTCACTGTCATTGCCATTGGCTTGGCTGTACCACATGCCAGCGAATATCGCGCTTGGTATCGCGCTGCACAGCACGGCGATCAGTGCGGTTCTTTTCCAGCTTGTGCTTTGCGCAGTAACGACTGGTGCATCTTGTTTGGTTTGAGCATCCGTAACGTTGGTGACAATCAGCTCGTCTTCAACGTAACCCAGTGCAAATTTCACCACACCAACAGAGACCACCGCGTGGCGATCTAGCTCGATGCCCGATTCACCAACCGCTCGGTTTTCACCGTTGATGGTTACGTCCTGACATCCACGCAACATCACCGATTCACTGTCACACACTAAAGTGAAGTGATTGGCTTCTACGCCAGCATCCGATAACACAAGGTCTGCGATAAAGTCGTCGCTACCTAAAACCAATGCGCCTTCTGGCAGTGTGACTTCAACCCCGGAATGCACGCCGGATAAAATACGAATTTTCCATTGCTGCATTTCGGTTATGGCTCCTCTGAAGGGCGAACACATTCGGCCTGTGAAAGGTCACATTCCGCCACTTTGACTCGCCAGCCTACTTGCCCTGACGGCAATTGACATTGAGTTAGCAGCGAGGACTTTTGCTGTGACAGTAAGTCTTGTTGGTAACGTTCTGCCTGCGTTTTTGACGTACAGCTGAATACTTCAACAACCGATTTAAATTCTGCGCTGTTGTTCGAAATGTTGTTGAGCTGGCCAATACTCGGGCGCAAATCATGCTCGTTACCTATCAACACGCTGTCGCCAATGCCATCAACCACGATTCTCGGCTCGATAATGAACATGCGAACTGTGCGGCGCGTTGTGTTGGTATTACTACGGAACAAAGCACCTAGGTACGGAATGTCGCCCAACAGCGGGACTTTACGTAGCTGATGGCTAACTTCGTCTCGGTATACGCCACCAATGAGTAAGCTTTGCCCTTGTTTTACCGTCGCTAACGTACTGATTTCGGTTTTACGTACCGATGGGAGATCATCCACACCACCATCTGGGATCTTTGCGCCATCTTCTAAATGAAGGCTCAAGTTGATCTCTGGTCGCGTCGCGAATCTGTCGCCGACGATACGAGGCACAATGCGCAACAAGGTGCCATACGTCACTTCTTCCAAAGCCGCCGTCTCTTTGCCAACCAATTTGACGTAAAACGTGCTGCTGTTGTTTAGCACCGCTTCGACGTTTTCTTGCGTGAGCAGCGTCGGTCTGGAAACGACTTGCGCACTGCCTTTCGATTCCAATAAACGAATTTGTGCCAACAAGTAGTTCAAGTTGGTCGAATCCAACAAGGACTTGAAACTCTGACCACTGCCCAATGTGACATCGCCGTTATCAACGTCGCCGGTTGTTTTGATGTCGACAATGCGGTTGTTTCCAACCGATACACCCGCACGCCAATCCACACCGAGCTGACGTAAATCGTTTGCGCTGATGTCCACAATAGATAACGCAACCTCGATACGAGATTGTGGCTGATCGAGTTGAGCGACCAGCTTGCGATATAACGGCAGTCTTGCTTGGGTATCGCGAACGATGATCGCATTCAGCCCCGGCTCCGCTTCTACGGTTGCACCGCCGTGCACAGACGCAGTTTTGCCACGAGGTTTCGCTGCTTCTGCGGGTAATCCATTTACAGACAATGTTTGTACAGACGCAGAATCCGTAATTTGAGTTTGAACACCGCCAACCACACGGCTCAATACCGAAGCAATCCCCGGAACGGTAATGCTTTGGTCGCGATACGAGATACTTCTGTCCGTTGCTGAGGCATATTTAAGCGGAATGAGTTCCACAAATAGCTCATCCGTCGAGTTGGACTTTTGCAGCAATCGGCTCTCTAACGCTTCTGCGGTTTGCACCACCAACTCAACGTAACGTGGTGGCCCAGCTAGATAGACCAGCCCTTTATTTTCGGCAGCGCGCCAACCATAACGAGCATCCCAAACACCGGTAGAAATCAAGGTACTGCGAAGCTCGCGTGCGGTAAGCAGTTCCAATTGCAGCAACCGGGAGCGCGTTTCTGTCGCTTTGTAAACGTGCAGCACTGCGCCATCGAAGTACCACATCAAGTTATAAACTTGCGCTAGGTAGTCGAGAAACTCCGCTGGATCTTCTGGCGTGAATCGACCACTCACTCGGTCATTCACTTTGTCGCTCACCGACACCGATACTCGGTAGTTGGCACCAAAGTTGTTAAGCAGATCTTTCAGCGAATCGTTATCGGCATAGTAACGAAACGGTTGTTCTGGCCAATTGAGCTCTGTCGCTTGTACAGAACACATCGGAGCGACACACAGCGCGCACAATGTCATTTTGGCGGCAATGCGCCCTATTTTTGGCATGAGAGTTCGCATTACGGTAACCACACATGATGACTGATGGTGTGATTAACACGCTCGTGTTCAAGCAATTCCATGTAGCGTTCACACACGTTGGCATGTTGCGCAAGAAGTTCTGCAAACTGCTCATTTGAAGTGTTTTCTATCATCGATTTGCCTTGCAAAATCAATTGTTGATCAGCGTTTGTGGTGAGCACGCTTGGCGTATCTCTAAGCGTTTTTAGTGATAGCTGCATACAACGTTTTAATGCTTGTTCTTGTTGGTAATTGAGATGTTCATTGAATCGAAGTGGTAAGGCAGTTTCCCATAAGATCCATGATGAGTGCTGTTTGATTGTCAGTGTTAACTGGTCTACTTCGATGGTGTAAGCGCCATTTTCTCCGGCAATAAAAGGCCCTATCCCTAGCGTTTTCGCTAGAGATTTCATCATTTTATCTAACATATACTGCCCTATTTAAATCTGGCTGAGATGGTTACAAGCCTGACCGCATTGGCCACTTTGAATATCAAAATAGTAGTGATCAACATCGCCAACGATCTGCATGTCTTTAAACCATTGCCACACTTTAGCAACGGCATTGAGGTCGTTATAAACCACGTCACATGCATCCCATACTTCATTGAGATCCGGTGCTTGTAAACGAGCCTCAGAGCACCACGTTTTCCAATCAGAGATGAAGATATCCGTCGTTGAAGTGTAGTCCGCCAGTTTTTTCAAGTTGCTTAACGACGGTTGCCACTTATCGACCAACGCTTTATGAGATTCAATTACTTGTGATTGCTGCTCGTTCAGTGTATTTAGCTGCGCTTTTAACTGCGTTTGCTGGCTCTCAATCAACGCAAGTTGTTGTTCAACAAAAATCGCGCTGGTGTCTTCACCCGATAACTTCGACCAGTACTCTTTTTGAATATCCAGCTGATTCATCAGTTGTTCCACTTTGACCGAGGCGTGCAACGCACTTTGGTCGGTTTGTCGATGAATCCATTCGGTCAACGCCAAGTAGCAACAAAGGATCAGCGTTTTTGGCGTGGCCAAGTTAAAGCGGAAGCCCAATCGAGAGTTGATGTATTCGAGCCTTTGCTCAAAGGTTGCTACTCGTTGACTGTCACTTAACTGAGCGCCAATTTCTAAAAACAGACGCATGGCAAAACGGTCAATCGATGTGCCTAGTCTCAAATACGTTTTCACCAATTGGCTGGCGCACAAACTGTCCACCACACTTCTGTCCAACAAGCGTTGCAACAACGATAACTGGTCGTCATTCAGCACACCTTCACTCAACAGCTGTCGGTGATTCACGTGGACAACATTGAGATCCTGTGATGGCTGAGACGCACTCTCATATCGTGCTCCTCTTTGCAAAACAGTGACTTTCCTTTGCGTCACAATGCTGTCAGGAAAAAGCGAACGGCGTCGCCAATGCTGCTTTTTCATTTGTGTTCTTCTCCGCATCCCTTTCGAACACTCCAGAATGAAAGGGATGTAATAAATTTGAATTATTCGTTCTTACGCTGAACATAATAGAATTTTATGTCCGTCGGTGACTTTCAAAATTAGTCAGAAAATTTTAGTCATAAGTCATTTCAATTAGCGATGGCGACTTGCTCATCACCGGAACGGACCTTACTTGGCGTAGTGCCAAAGCGACGTCGATAACTTTGAGTAAAGTAAGATTGGCTGGAAAATCCCGCTTCCATTGCCACGTCAACAATGCTCATTTTGCTCGTCAGCAAAAGCTTGTGTGCGTGCAATAAGCGACGCTCACTGATCCAAGCTCTTGGAGAGATGCCATAGTGCTCATTAAAAAGCTCTTTAAAGGTTGTGAGACTGGCACCAAATTCTTGAGCATAATCCGTCAGTTTCCACTCTTTCAAATAGTGCTGCTCCATAAAGCGGCGTAAGCGGTCTGAGGTTCGGTTAGTTTGCTGCGATAGCAAGGCATAGAGGACTTCACCCCCTTGACTGTGCAGCAATAGAATCAGCATTTCTTCGTACTTCAAACGCATGATGGCGTCTGGGTACGACTGCTCCTCCAGCGTTTTCATGCCGGAAAGCACTTGCTCAATGAGAATGTTCAAACCAAAAGAAAACAAACCCGAGTTGAGTTTGTCCACTTTTGGCAACGTCATGAGAAGATCGCTGTGTTTTTGCAGTAATTGGCTTACTAGCTCATTGTCGAATTCAATGATAGATGAGTGATAATTCCCACCCTGTGGTGAATACTCTAACAAGTAGTCACCTTGAGAGAGAAATACCCCATTCCCAGCAACGACATCTATGGTGCAATCGCCAGTTTGAACTCGTAATTGACCATTGTGAACGACAACAATATGAGATTGGTCTGAGTGAAATACTTCGTCATGTTTTTCGTAGTGAGAAAAACTGCGAATTTTTCGCAAGCTAGAGCCGACCGTTTCTGTGTTTAGTTGGCCTGACACATCCATTTTCTACCCTTCATAATTTTTAATTTCTCTCGTGTGTAAAAGAGAAACTGTCAAAGCACTACTTTGTTTGTTGTTATTTCCTAAGCAGTACAATTTCAATTAAAGAAGCAAAGAAAAGAGCATAGAAGTTCATATCACTTACCATACCCCCCGAAATCAATAGCGAATAGCTTAGAAACCGCCATTCCTTCGAGGAATTAAGCAGCCTAAGCTCAAATACAGGCTTCTGAATGAGTAGTTTTTTTATTTTCAGATAGCGCTTTTACTTTCTTATAAGTCTATTTTTTATTAAATAACGTTATGCTATTTAAACTCTGACTTTGTTTTTATATTAGAATAAATTAAATTACTAATATGATAATGAAAATTAGGAAAACCACATTTCCAAAACCTTCAAATTGTTTGTTTTTTAATCCAAAACGCCAAGCCAACGTGTTCAAGGCGTAGGATATAATCATAAATCACACGCTTGTGGCAATAGTTATTAATATAATTTCCAACTGTCCCGATGACTCATTTTTCGCAATTTTATTTATAAAAACGCTCAACAATTCTTTCACATTGAATTGGCTATTTCTATTCACATTTAATAAATTAGATAGCGCTAATCAAATGTAACCGATTACTTTTTTGTTTCTATTTCTATAGGAAAAAGTCTTAAATCCACTTTCTGACTTCCCTCTCTGAATATATATTTCTGCTCATTTTGGGCGATAATTTGACCTTGAGAATAGAGTTTCCCTATCACTTTCATTTCTCCTTTCCCGGCTTGAATTGGCGCAATAAGAAAAGAATATTGAACTGGTAACTGAACACCTTGATATTGCTGAGAAGCAACAGTAAGACATTGATTTTCAAAAGTTTGACACATCTCCACCTCTATATAGGTCGAAACTGGAGGATGGTATCCTTCGACAGAAATCCACCCATATACATTCGCTTGGCTCTGAACGGAAAATGGCTGTGCAGTCCCCACGGACTGAGCGCATCCAGTCAATAACATTAAACCGATAAGACCGGCCCACTTACTGCTTTTCATTTAGGCTCCCATAAATTATTTTTATCGTCTTATTATGATTTATTTTTACACAACTTCTTATGTGTACGTTTAAATTTTCGGCTTATATTTATTCTACAGATGGACAGCAATAACGTTCCACGTACAACACGTAATTAACATAGTATTTAATTTTTGAGATAACACAATTCTAATTCTTCATCGCTTGTCGATATAAACCAAAATCCCACCATAATAGAATTTAATAACCGTTAATCTTTATATGCACCAGCACTCATTTGTAAGAATAGAAGCAAGGTGTCAATTCTGGGTTTCCGGCCAAAATATAATAACTAACAACCAAAATTGATAAACATACCCCACAATATCGAATATGTTTCCCGATAAAATTCTCAAAAGGACTGTTTCTATGTCAGCACGCCAAACTATCGATGAGGTTTTACAGAAGTTTGCTCATCAAATAGGCTTGCCTGAACTGCATTTGACGGACAATGAACTAAGCTTAGCTTTTGATGATCACTTGAAGGTTCATTTCATCTTTCATCCAGAAACGAATACGCTGCAACTGGAAGCGGAAATTGTTGGATTACAAATTGTCAATTCTGATCTTTATCGTTCTTTTTTGGCGTTCAATTACCATTGGCCAGAACACCAATTATTTTTCAGTTTAGATAATCATAGGCACGTACTGTGTTTGAATAAACTGATTGGCATCGAGCAATTGGATTATGAATATTTTGAAAATGCGTTGGCGGAATTGTTGACGCAAAGCGAGTCATGGGAGTCGTTGCTATCTGCTCACGTAGTGGCCGAAGATACGCCTGCTATGCCTCAAAGTTTAGATCTGAGAGTTTAGGTGTCTTATGTCTAATGACATCCAATCTGCACGCAACAGCCAACCCATTCACGGATTGGAGCAAGTAGAACAACGTGAACTTGTGCCACAAGGAACGTTTCAAGGTCGTAAAGTGACCCTACTCTCTTCATCAGAAAACAAACAGGCACGCATGAGCTCAAAGCGAGAGCTGAGCGAATGTTTAAACCAGTTCGCGAGCCTTGAATCTTGCAATCAAGTGTTGGATTTTGAAAAGCCAACTGGATTTGAGAAGCAAAGCGCTGCTATCGAAAAGCTTTTTGAGCGAAAGATAGATGTGATTGCTCGAAGCGAAAAGTAAACACAAGTTATCACGTACGCACAGATCCCTTCTTCGGACTTATGAATGCCAATAAAAAACCCCGAAAATTCGGGGTTTTGATTTCGTATTTAGCTTAAAACATCAAACTTAGAAAAAGCCTAACGGGTCGATGCTGTAGCTAATCAGTAAGTTCTTAGTATTTTGGTAGTGATCCAGCATCATCTTGTGCGTTTCACGGCCGATACCCGATTTCTTGTAGCCACCAAACGCTGCGTGTGCAGGGTAAGCGTGGTAACAGTTGATCCAAATGCGACCAGCTTCGATATTACGGCCCATGCGATATGCCACGTTTGCATCACGCGTCCAAACGCCTGCACCTAAGCCATACTCCGTGTCGTTCGCTATTTCCAATGCTTCCGCTTCATCTTTGAACTTAGTGATAGCAATCACTGGGCCAAAGATTTCTTCTTGGAAGATTCGCATCTTGTTGTGGCCTTCCAGCATTGTTGGCTGAATGTAGTACCCTTGACTGATTGACTCTGGCTGTTCTGATACACCGCCACCAAAAACCACTTTTGCGCCTTCTTCACGGCCGATTTCTAGGTAACTTAAAATCTTATCAAACTGTTCTTGAGAAGCCTGAGCACCAACTTGAGTATCGGTATCGAGCGGGTTACCTTGCTTGATTAACTGCGCACGTTCCGTCAATTTATCTACGAACTTATCGTAAATCGCTTCATGAACCAGAACGCGAGATGGACAGGTACAAACTTCGCCTTGGTTGAAGAAACCAAGTAACGTACCTTCAATACACTTATCGAGATACTCATCTTCGTAGTCGAAAATATCTGAGAAGTAGATGTTTGGAGATTTACCACCCAACTCAACTGTCGATGGGATCAAGTTGTCTGCCGCACATTTTAGAATGTGATTGCCAACTTGTGTTGAGCCCGTAAACGCGAGTTTTGCAATACGGTTGCTGGTTGCTAACGCTTGGCCTGCTTCTGAACCAAAGCCGTTTACAACGTTGATGACGCCCGGAGGAAGCAGATCACCGATTTTTTCCATCAAAACTAGAATGGACGTTGGCGTTTGCTCTGCTGGCTTCAATACCACACAACAACCCGCCGCAAGTGCCGGTGCCAGTTTCCAAGCCGCCATCAACATAGGGAAGTTCCAAGGGATGATTTGACCAACTACGCCAATCGGCTCTGGGAAGTGATAGCTTGCCGTGTGCTCATCCAGCTCCGCCGCACTGCCTTCTTGTGCGCGAATACAACCCGCAAAGTAACGGAAATGATCCACCACCAAAGGTAAGTCCGCCGCCAAGGTTTCACGAACTGGTTTGCCGTTTTCCCATGTTTCTGCAACCGCAAGTTCTTCTAAATGCTCTTCAATACGGTCTGCGATTTTCAGCAAGATGTTAGAGCGTTCGGTCACGCTGGTTTTCGCCCACTTTGCTCTGATGTTGTGTGCAGCATCCAATGCTAAGTTGATATCTGCCTCGCCAGAACGGGCAACTTTACAATACGCTTGCCCATTGATTGGTGAGATATTGTCAAAGTACTCACCGCCCGTTGGTTTTACCCATTCCCCACCGATAAAATTATCGTAATGCGATTTGAAATTAACGATGGCATTTTCACTACCTGGCTGTGCATAGATCATAACTCTTCCTTTTGTTTCTCGTTCATTAACGACGGTGTCGTATCGCACTGTTCACAAAGAGCATTACGCAAGTCACACGCCAACTACGCCACACTTGTTGTTAATTAAATGTAAAACTATGATTACCAAGCGATAACAAACCAAGTGAGCGATGTTTGAGCGGATGTATGGTGTGAACACCAATGTTCAAGTGTTCCAAAATGGCACACCCTCACTGTGACAAAATGGTACAGTCATGGAACTTCAACACATTAGCGATAACAATTGGCTTTCAACTTCATGGATCCGAAGTGAACAGGCGGGTTTAAAACAGCGTCGACGCCCTGAAGATATTCGAGTGACACCAGCGACACTTCAAGATAGGCGTCACCAACTCAACTTCTTATTGGAAACCGTCACCCAGTTTGCTCTCCCGCTGTTTAATCAGCTTTTTGCTCACAGTGACAGCCGCTTAATTCTGACGGATGCCGACGGCGTCATCATCGGCAGTTGGGGGCAACCTAAGTTCCGCGAAAAGTTGACCGAAATAGCGCTGAGTTCGGGGGCGTGTTGGCAAGAAAAGGTCAAAGGCACCAACGCGATTGGGACTGCGATCATTGAAGCAAAACCGGTCTCTGTCATCGGCGATCAACACTTTATCCAACACCATCGTTTTATTAGCTGCTCGGCCAATCCTATTTTCGATCATCTTGGTCATTTGATTGGCGTATTAGATATCACCAGCGAGCAAAAGAAACATGACTTCTCAACGCAGGTGCTGGTACAAAACATGGTGCAGCAGGTTGAAAATCAATTGCTTAACTTGATTCCACAAGGGCATATTCGTGTGGATTTGGCGTGTGAGAAAGGCTTACTGAACAGTGGGTGGCAAGGGATTATCATCGCCAATGAAGATGGACAGATTCTTGCGCACAACCAAGTTGCTTCTCAACTCCTCGCGCAACAAAACGTCATCGGGCAATCGCTCGACGACATTCTTTCTATCCAGAGTGCAGACCATCCTTTCGTGTTCAAAACAAAGCCGCTGACCGACAAAAAAGTGAAGTCTCGTTCCGTTACCGCTTCCAATGATCTGCATTATGGTGATTCCACTGTCGAGCATTGCTGGCAACAAGCCAATCGAGTTATCGATAAAGACATCAGTTTACTGATTCTCGGAGAAACTGGGGTTGGTAAAAATGAGTTTGTAAAAGCGCTACATAAAAACAGCCAGAGAAAAACTGGCCCTTTGGTTTCCGTCAACTGTGGCGCACTACCGAAAGATTTGGTTGAGTCCGAATTGTTTGGCTACGTAGCTGGTGCATTTACTGGCGCAAACAGCAAAGGCTATCAGGGTAAAATTCGTCAGGCTCATAAAGGGATTTTATTTCTGGATGAAATCGCCGACTTACCGTTAGAAGCTCAAAGCCGCTTGCTTCATGTGCTTCAAGATAAGACTGTACTTCCCGTTGGTTCAAACCAAAGTGTTCAAGTCGATACGCAAATCATCGCGGCCACGCATAAGGATCTCGATAGCTTGGTTAGCGAAGGATTGTTCCGTCAAGATTTATACTATCGCCTCAATGGTTTGATCATCGAATTGCCTCGCTTTGAAGAACGAGATGATAAGCAACAACTGATCGCGAATATCCATCGACGTCATGCTGAATCTGAACAACAACTCTGTCCTCACCTACTTTCTCTGCTGCTTTCTTACTCTTGGCCAGGAAACCTGCGAGAACTCGATAGTTTAATCAAAGTATCCGCGTTAATGGCGCAAGGTGAAGAAACGTTGGAGCTCGCTCACGTACCGACTCACCTGAGTAAGAAGCTCAGCCAAGCTCAAGACGTAACAACCGCTGCAGAGCCAACATTAAAACTGCGTGCAACCGTCGAAGACAAACTGCTTAAAACATATCAAGCAAATCAGGGCAACATCAGTAAAACCTCTCGTATGCTTGGCGTGAGTCGAAATACGATTTATAGAAAGCTGAAAAGCCTCGGCATATTGGGTTAATCCATAACCTCAGATACAAAAAGAGCACCTTTGCGGTGCTCTTTCTATTTGAAACCTAGCTTACAGGCCGCCTTGTTGTTGCGCCTGTTTTACTAATGCCTGACGTTGAGTTTCCTTCTCAGAGATCACTTGGTTGTCCTTGTGTATTTCCTGATCCAATTCTGCCGGAATGAAAACAAAGTACTTGTTAAGAGTCATCTTAGAACCTCAATTTGTTGTGTTAATCACCTTCTTGGTCAACGTAAACAACACCAGAAAAACACGTTTTACTGGATCCTTGTTGCTGGTTTCAAAAAATAAAGGATGTTCATTTATTAAACATCCTCCATGTGGGCGCTAATTATAGGCGTAGTTCAAAGGCTTACCTAGCACTCTTTTTCGCCTTTCTTGCAACCTTAGTTTCATTCTCAAAACTGATGCAATCACACATATTCAATAAAGTATTGTTAAACAAAGAAAAGTGATTTTCGATTCTATAAATCAACAGGATGAGAAGCACTTCCCCTGCACCTTATAAAATTAAGGTAGGCGACGTTTTAAATTACAAATTCATGCATAACAGTCACTGGCCTGTGCAGTAAAATTCTTTTGACGTGATAATCAAATAAGCTCATATCGCTGCAACTTCATCCACAAATTTGTCTACCAGTTCAATATTTCACCTTTTTTGAGAAATCTTTAGCCACTTTTTTGGGTGAAAATGCCAAGAAAGGAAGACAATTTAAGTGTGGAATATGACCACACTTGTCTATCCCCACTCAGCTTTGGGAGGCGTTTATGAAAAGTAACAAACTTGGCCATGTGATGTCTTTCAGCAGAATGTTTTCCTTCATTGCGTTTTTGACGGCCACATTCGCATGGATTCTCAGCATGTATGCCCTATTCACTGTTTCTGTAGTGGCTCTTGTGGTCAGCGCAATTCTCTACCTCAAAGACAGGTTCTATCAAAACAAGAAAACGACCACAAAAAAGAGCGCCTAGGCGCTCTTTTCTATTGAATATTATTGTCCTTTGACTTGATATAGTAATCAATCCGTTCTAACTCGTGAAAATAGCCATACATACCAATACGGTTAATCTCTGGTTCTAAGCAGTATTTTTCTTCTTTTACCATAGCCTCTACAAACATGCCACTTGATGCAATCGTGAAAGGCGGACACGCTGAGTAACCATTATTTTCCGCAATATACTTCAATCGCCCAAATTCAAAAATTTGAACTGGAATAGAAATAATAAGAGATAAAACGACACTTATTGTTATCAAATGAATCGGAACTTTGATTAACTTTGTCATTCGATCAAATAGGATATAAACCATTAATATTGGGCAAAAGAGTAAGCTTGCGATACTTAAAACATATGACGCATCAATGTAGACCACTTGAAAATCACTACTGATCTGACTCGGTAAAGATTCGAAAGCAAAATGATGATAAAGGCGATAAATGGAATAAATGATCAGCAATAGGAACATAAGCAACACGAAAGCTGTGTGAAATGGATGCTTCTGTTGTGTCATTTTCTATTACCTTGAACCTTAAAGTTGAAGATGCGCCAGTGAGCAGCTTAACTTCACTCTTCGAAGAGACATACTTAACTGATAAAGCATGCTCTCGTATTTCTGGAAGGTGCGAAAAGAGTCAAGGTTTGATGTAACTTTTAAATCTACCAATATCTCAATATCTTACAGACACAAAAAAGGATGCCACTTGGGCATCCTTTTACATTTAGTCGGTTTACTTAAAACGATTACACGTCGTAAGTTGTAGACGCTGTGTTACCGCCTGTGCCCGTCCAGTTAGTGTGGAAGAATTCACCACGCTCACGGTCGATACGCTCGTAAGTATGAGCACCGAAGTAGTCACGTTGAGCTTGCAGTAGGTTCGCAGGTAGACGAGCTGTTGTGTAACCGTCTAGGAACGTTAGTGCAGAAGTCGTACATGGCATTGGGATGCCTGCTTCTAGAGACTTAGCTGCAACTTTACGCCATGCTACTAGGCTGTTTTGTAGGATACCTTTGAAGTAATCATCAGAGCCTAGGAATGCTAGTTCTGGGTTTGCTTCGTATGCATCACGGATGTTGCCTAGGAACGCAGAACGGATGATACAACCACCACGCCACATAAGAGCAACGTTACCGTAGTTTAGGTCCCAGCCATTCTCGTTTGATGCTTCGCGCATTAGCATAAAGCCTTGAGCGTAAGAGATGATCTTAGACGCTAGAAGCGCTTGACGTAGTGCGTCAACCCACTCTTGCTTGTCACCTTCTACTGGCGTGATTGTCTTGCCGAACAGTTTCTCAGCTTCAACACGTTGATCTTTTAGTGCAGATAGGCAACGAGAGAATACTGACTCAGAGATAAGCGTTAGTGGAATACCTAGGTCTAGTGCGTTGATACCCGTCCATTTACCTGTACCTTTTTGGCCAGCAGTGTCTAGGATTTTTTCAACTAGAGGTTCACCATCTTCGTCTTTGTAGCCAAGGATGTCAGCTGTGATTTCAACTAGGTAGCTATTTAGCTCAGTGTTGTTCCACTCAGCGAATACCGCTTGCATTTCATCTGCAGACATACCAAGACCGTCTTTCATGAACTGGTAAGCTTCAGTGATCAGCTGCATGTCGCCATACTCGATGCCGTTGTGAACCATCTTCACGAAGTGACCTGCACCATCGTTACCAACCCAATCACAACAAGGCTCGCCAGCGTCAGTTTTTGCAGAAATGCCTTGGAAGATAGGCTTAACCGCTTCCCAAGCTTCTGGAGCGCCGCCAGGCATGATAGATGGGCCAAAACGGGCACCTTCTTCACCACCAGATACGCCAGTACCGATGAAGTGGATGCCTTTTTCGCGTAGTGCTGCAACGCGACGGTTTGTATCTGGGTAGTTCGTGTTACCACCGTCGATGATGATGTCGCCTTTGTCTAGTAGAGGGACTAGAGCGTCGATGAATTTATCGACAACGTCACCTGCGCGAACCATTAGCATCACTTTGCGTGGCGTTTCTAGCTTCTCTACTAGTTCTTCTAGAGAGTATGCACCGATGATGTTCGTGCCTTTCGCTGGTCCTTCCAGAAACTCGTCTACTTTGGCAGCAGTACGGTTGTGAGCTACCACTTTAAAACCGTGGTCGTTCATGTTTAGGATAAGGTTTTGACCCATTACTGCTAGGCCAATTACACCGATATCACCTTTCATTGTTTCTCTCCAATTGTCTTTCATTGACGAGCAAGCGCATTAAGCGATTTTTGCTGCTGCGTCCAAATCTAAATACCATTCCGTCAAACCCGCTTTTGCATGGATCTTCGCCGCCGGATATGGAAGTACGTTAGCTGGTGAACTGTTGATTTCTTCAACAATGTCCGCTTTACCCGCGCCAAGTACTAAATAACTAATGCGTTTCGCAGCTTCTAATACGCGTGCGGTTTTCGACACACGAAGTTGGCCCGATTCAGGATGCGCAGCTACAAGAGATAGGTTCGCATCATCATAATTCGTTTGGCCAGGGAACAAAGAAGCTGTGTGACCATCTGCACCAACGCCTAATAAGATCCAGTCAAACACAGGTGTACCGTTTTCAGTCGGGATCACCTCTGCCATCTCTTTTGCAAAGCGCTCTGCTTCTGCTTTAGGCTCATCTTCGCCGCGGATACGGTGAATGTTTTCCGCAGGAATATTTACTTGGCTAAACAGCAATGTGTTTGCTTCACCGTAGTTGCTTTCTGCATCATCAGGTGCCACGCAGCGTTCATCACCCCACCAGAAGTGAAGGTTTTGCCACTGAATCGACGTTGCGTAAGCCTCAGAAGCCAACAGTTTAAACAGCATTTTAGGAGTGCTGCCGCCAGAAAGAGAGATGTGAACAGGTCGGCCCATTTCGCTGAACGCTTTCATGTCGTTAGCTAGGCTTTCTACTACCTGCTCCGCAGTTTGATAGATCTTATGGTTGATCATAGTTCACAGTAGTCCGTATCTGTTAGGTTTTTACATGGGAAACGCCAAGCGCGGTTGTCACGCTGAAGCAAGTCATCAGACTCTTTAGGACCCCATGTACCACATGCGTATCCGAAGAGTGATTGAGGATCTTGTTTGAAGTCTAAAATTGGCTGAACGTACTGCCAACATGCTTCAACTGCATCGCTACGTGCAAATAGCGTCGCATCGCCATTTAGAGCATCAAGTAGAAGACGCTCGTACGCAGTTAGCATTTGAGTCTCTTGCAGGTCTGCGTAGTGGAAGTTCATTTTCACTTCCTTCGCTTTAAAGCCTGCGCCTGGTTCTTTCAAACCAAAGCTCATCTGAATGCCTTCGTCTGGCTGAATACGAATGATCAGTTTGTTTTCCGGCGCATTTTGGCCAAACACTGGGTGCGGTGTTTGTTTAAAGTGAATAACCACTTCAGTAACGCGAGTCGGAAGACGCTTGCCAGTGCGCACATAGAAAGGTACACCATTCCAACGCCAGTTGTTGATGTAAGCTTTTAGACCAATGTACGTCTCTGTACGAGAATCGTCCGCTACGCCGTTTTCTTCACGGTAACCTGGAAGGTGTTGGCCACGCACGTCTGATGCAGTGTACTGACCAAGTACAAGATCGTTACGTAGTGCTGTTTCATCCAGTGGTTTTAGGCATTGAAGCACTTTCACCACTTCATCACGCATTGAATCTGCGTTGATTTGTGCTGGTGGTTCCATACCGACCATTGCCAATACTTGTAGCAAGTGGTTTTGGAACATGTCGCGCACAGCGCCAGAGTTGTCGTAGTAACCACCACGCTCTTCTACGCCAAGGAATTCAGCGCCTGTGATTTCCACGTAATCAATGAAGTTACGATTCCAAAGCGGTTCAAACATCGCGTTAGAGAAACG
This sequence comes from Vibrio sp. S457-15, assembly GCF_000960545.1. Lineage (NCBI taxonomy): Bacteria > Pseudomonadati > Pseudomonadota > Gammaproteobacteria > Vibrionales > Vibrionaceae > Vibrio > Vibrio sp. S457-15. Next base: position 336,127 of record NZ_JYOQ01000180.1, read on the forward strand.
GAAAACAAGTAGGTTTTGAACCGTCTCTTTACCTAGATAATGGTCGATACGGTAGATTTGATGTTCTTGGAAGTGCTCGTGAATCTCTTTATCCAACGTGCGTGCTGACTCAAGGTCGTAACCGAACGGTTTCTCGATGATCAGACGTTTCCAGCCATCTTCCTCATTGTTCAAACCATGTGCTGCAAGGCTTGCAGGGATCACACTGTATAGGCTTGGAGGTGTAGCTAGGTAGAAAAGCGTATTACGTTGTTCGAATTGATATTCGTCGGCAAGTTGGTCTAAACGTGTTGCCAGCTTGCTGTAATCTTGCGTGTCAGAAGTGTTAATTGCTTGGTAATGCAGATGGTTGATAAATGCATCAAGCGTTTCTGGCTCGGTTTTTTCCATTTCTTGAAGCGATTTTTTCAGCTTCTCGCGGTAGGACTCGTCACTGTATTCAGTACGACTTACGCCAAGAATGGCAAAACTCTCTGGAAGCTGCTTGTTCGCATAAAGGTGGTATAAAGCAGGAATGAGCTTACGATATGTAAGGTCACCTGAAGCACCAAAAATAACGATGCTGCTGTTTTCTGGTATTACCATCATCTTTCCCTTAAAAACGAGGTACTTATTGTGTGCCCGGATACGGCTAAAGGATGAGCCAACCCTATCAATGACACTCAAAAATAGAAAATTGGTCTTACCTATTACGTTGATAGGTAAAGTCTATAGGCCCAAAGAACCTCAAGAAGTTGCGCTCCTAATCATCAGAAACACGACGTTTTGAGGCCATTTAGGTCACTTATGTCTCAAGAGCACAACCTTGCGCTCAGTGGAGGAAAGTCCGACACGGGGCAGTATTGTCTACGACTATTTGATTTACATCAACACTTGGCTGTGCAAACGTTTAAATAACTTACTTAAAACGTCATAAATGTTTGTATTTTATGGATAAAAAAAGTAACACTTAAGTTAGTTAAAATTTAAGCAAAAACTCTAATTCGGACAAAACTTACCCACACTTGCAATCCATTACATAATAAGTGTGAAATAAGCCAAATCTATTTCCTCTGTGCAAATGTGTTAATCCGATTTGTTTTCATGGGACGAATCACTACTACGCCCTCATCTGTCAAAAACAACTTCATCAACCTTTTCTTTTAAAGATTATTTTTAGCTGATACAAAAAAGCGGTGACTAAAAATCACCGCTTTAACTATTTTATACGCTCAAAATACGATCTGGGCTCACGCTTTGTTACCGTATCACTTTTTTATAACAACGTTCCGGACGACCTACCGTGCCGTAGTTTAGATCCGCTTCTAGTTCACCCGAGCTGATCAAATATTCCAAATAACGTCTTGCCGTGGTTCGGCTAGCGCCAATCTTTTCTCCTGCTTCATCAGCCGTTAGCGCGGCTTCCCCAACAAACAAGTCGCGAATTTTATCGAGCGTTACGCTATCTATCCCTTTAGGCAAGCGTTTAGGGCAACTGTCCGTTCCTGTATTTGATTGCAACATGCGGTCAACCAAACCTTGATCGAGGCTTTCCGCGACATCCAGCTGTTGGCGCTGAGTGATGTATTTTTTAAGTGCCGCTTCCAAGCGTGGGAACATGACGGGTTTCAACAGATAATCCACCACACCTCCGCGCATCGCTTGCTGTAGTGTGTCGACATCCCGAGCCGCGGTAATCAAAATTACATCACAAATTTGATTGTTTGAGCGCAGCGTATTTAGTATCTCCAACCCTGTACCATCCGGCAGATAAACATCCATCAAAAGCAGATCTGGCTTGAGCACTTCGAGCTGCATTTCCGCTTCTAATCGCGTCGTTGCAATGCCAACCACATCCAACCCTGCCAATTGGCTCAGGTATTTGTGGTGTAATTCAGCAATGGCAATGTCATCTTCAATGATCATCACTCGCGTTGCCATGTTCATACTTGTTCTTCCTTTGGCAAATACACGGTTATTCGCGTTCCATGTTCTGTGTTTGGTAGCATTTCAACATGCCCGTGATAGCGGGTCGCTAATTGGTTCACTAGGTGCAGACCTACCCCTCTATTTTGTCGAGATTTTGTCGAAATGCCTTTTTTGAAAAGGGTTTGAGGTTCAATGTTCTCTGGCAACCCACATCCGTGATCGCTGACTTCTAAAATCACTTCGTTGCCGTAATCGCTAACCGAGACTTCGATGTTTCGACGCTCTGATGCAACGTTGGATTCATTGCGAATAACGCTCAAAGTCGCATCAAACGCATTGTCGATCAAGTTGCCTAAAATGGTGACCAGATCTTCCGAATTTAACCATTCAGAAAGCGGCTCCAAGCGACTGCCCTCCTCGACCACCAGCTGCAAACCCAGTTCTCGTGCTCGCTCTGTTTTTCCCAACAACATACCTGCAATAAGCGGATCTTTTATGGTATCTCGCAAAAACTCGATCATGGCTTGATAATGGGCGGTTTCTTGTCCGATGAGCTTTTGCACAGCCTCAAGCTCACCCATTTGTACTAACCCACTGATCGTATTGAGCTTGTTTCTATGCTCGTGAGTTTGAGAACGCAACAAGTCCGCATATTCTTTGGTTTGCGAGAGCTGCTCCGTAAGCTCATTGATCTCGTCGCGCAAGCGAAAACTTGATACTGCCCCGACAATCTTTCCTTCCACAAAGATGGGTGAGCGGTTCGCAATTAAACGCTTATGATTAAGGAAAATTTCAATGTCGTGATCTTCTTGACCCGTTTCAAGAACGGTATATAAGTCGCTGTCGCGTAATGTATCCGTAAGCGGTTTGTTGAGCGCCTTATCTCTGTCAATGCCGAGAATCTGGCAAGCACTGCGGTTGATGGAACGAAGCACACCTTGTGCGTCAATGCTGAGTACACCTTCTTTGATAGTGCTCATGGTGACTTCCAGTTCACCATACAGACGGCCGATCTCTTCTGGTTCGAAGCCTAAAATCGCGCGCTGGAATTTTCGAGACGCGTAATTGGACACCACGGCATTTGCCACCACTACGACGACAACCATCAAAATTAAAAAAGCGAGGAATGGCTCAATGCGATCTTGGAGCCTGTCGAGCAAATACCCCACCGATACCACACCAATGATGTTACCTTGCGCGTCGAATATCGCCGCTTTACCGCGGACGGAATAACCCAAAGAACCGCGCGCTGTAGACACATAGGATTGACCTTCGACCAGAGCTCGTTGGTTGTCGCCCCCTTTCATAGGCTTACCAATTCGCTCATCTACCGGATGAATTAAGCGCACGCCTTGGTTATCCCCAATCACAATAAAGGCCGCACCAATCGCTTTAGTGAGTGCGCGAAAGGACTCTTGATAAGGTTCTGGCTGCTGAGCTTCCACCATCTCAATGACGATTTCAGACTCTGCGAGGAAACGGGCAACACCGAGTGCCTTTTCACCCATTTCGTGTTCTTGATTGACTTTGAGGTAGGTAAAACCTGCGGCGACGAGCAGAAGTAACTCGATCAAGCCCGAGAGCGTCATAATGACCAGCATGCGCTTTCTAAAGCTGATGGTTCTCCAACTCATGGTACATCCTTACCGTTAACCCACTTCCACGTCACTGTGGTGTTGTTCTAAGTTAACATCGAGTTAACAGCAAGGCTTAGATCAGATGATAAATCTGTGAACACGGCAAACAAAGCGTGACTTTTATGGTGAATTAATAGGCGGCGTGAAACATAAAATTACATCCATTCATCAGGCACAATATTCCTTGCTGATATTCAATGGTATACATAAATTGCCCTTTAAAGCATGATTGCGATCACACCAAATTTAGCGGTTTTTGAGGCACATTGAGACTTTCCATCGTATAATTTTTAGTCAAGAAGCCACAAAGAGCATCTTATAAGAAAGCAGTGAAGCTGGAAGTCTATTATTAGCTCAACATTGAAGTCAGGCAATTTGGAAATAACTTAATAAAAATACAAATACTGACTATATGACAAACACTTAGACACCATCTGCAAACTGGAAAACTATAAACAGAGGTGAATTTATAGTTTAGAAGGAACACCAAACATGGAACGCGATACATTTGGAATTTGCCTGAATAAGGCTATGCTGTCAGAGAATATGTATTCAACTTTTACACACGTCAGGGCTTATGAAAAAAACGGAGGTAATGCTTCGGATCTCAAGGTGTTACTCTCGTTTCCTCAAATGAGCGGTAAAGATTTGTTGAACACGATGCGTGGTTCTCGCCAACTAGAATGGCGAGCGGAATTCCACTGCCCTCGTATGAAATAAACTCTTAACAACCTCGCGCTCAGTGATTGGCGATGCTGAGCGCTGATTTACCCTTAATTCTTCCTTTCAACCACTTAACAGCGTGAGTTGATTACTTTATATTAGAGCCAATACTCTACAACAAAGTAGCCATTATGAAACAAACTGGAAAGTTTTGGGTATTGGGCCTTATTAGTAGCTCCATTTCTCTTGCCTGCCATTCAGCACCGATCACGTTTGACACTGCGTGGCAGTTGTTACTAGAAAACAACTATTCTCTTAAAGCTCAACGTGCAAATGTTGAGAACTATCAATATCAAGAAAGCGCAACCAGCAACCTTAATCTGCCTCAAGTAAGCATTGGTGCTAACTACACACGCTTGGACACCGACGTTACTCTTTCAGGAAAGCAGATCCTAGATAGCACTGGAACACACATTAATGTGCCACCTGCTTTTCAACCCATTTTTGGTGCCTTAGCGAACACCACCTCAACCATTACTGAGCGCGATATTTTCTCTTCTTCTATCCGTGCGATTTGGCCTATTTTTACTGGTGGCCGAATCTCAGCTGCGCAATCTGCCGCGGCGGGTAAAACCGATGAAGCGAAAAGTCAGTTAGCCATGGAGCAACAGGCTCGCTTTGAAGACCTTTCTAAATACTACTTCTCAGTTGTACTTGCCAAAGAAGTGCTCGCTACGCGCCAAGCTGTAGAACAAGGTTTGAAAAAGCACCGAGATTTTGCCATCAAGCTGGAAGAGCAAGGACAGATCGCTCGCGTTGAACGCCTACAAGCTGAAGCCTCATTAGACAAAGCCAAAGTAGAAACACGCAAAGCAGCCAGTGACTTGAGTATTGCACAAGTTGCTCTTGGAAAACTTCTCGCGCAAGAGGATTCTGTTGAACCAGCAGAAACCTTGTTCATTAACGATAACCTGCCACCACTGAGTGCATTTATCGATCAGACCTTACTCACCTACCCTGGGCTCGACATTTTAGATGCCAAGCACAAACAGGCATCGAGCTTAATTAAGGCAGAGAAAGGCAAATACTACCCAGAAGTTTACTTATACGGCGATTACAGCCTGTATGAAGACGATTCGTTGGCCAGCCAAATGAAACCGGATTGGCTCGTAGGGGTTGGCGTTAACATTCCATTGATTGAATCCACAGGTCGAAGCGAAAAAGTTAAAGCCGCACAAAGCGTTGTATCTCAAGTTGATGCTCTTAAATCTCAAGCCAAACAAGACTTGTCTTTACTTGTGCAGAAAACGTATCTAGAAGCGCAGCAAGCGATTGATGAAGTGCAAGGCTTAGAATCCAGCATCGCACTAGCCAATGAAAACCTGCTTCTGCGAGAGAAGGCATTCACTCAAGGTCTTTCTTCTTCTCTCGATGTGGTTGACGCTCAGCTTTATGTCGCCAGTATAGAAACTCAACGTTCGGCGGCGCGCTTCCGCTATCTGATTTCACTAACCAAACTATTAGCATTAAGCAGTGAAATGAACAGCTTCGAACAATATCAAAATACCGCTTACGCCCCAGCGAAAATATCCAAAGAGGTTAAATAAGTCATGGCAGCAAAATCTTTAAAACCCGTTCTACTTTCACTTTGCGCCTTGGGTGTGGCTTCTTGGGTTGGCTATCAGTTTTACCAAGCTTATCAGCCAGAACCAGTTCGCTTGCAAGGTTTGATTGAAGCTCAGCAATACAGCATTTCATCGAAAGTCCCGGGTCGCATCGACGAAGTGATGGTTCGCAAAGGCGATGATGTTGAAAAAGGCCAGTTAATTTTTACGCTTCACAGCCCAGAAATCGAAGCGAAACTGGAACAAGCAAAGGCTGGTGAAAAAGCGGCAGATGCACTAGCGCAAGAAGCCGAAAAAGGCGCACGTGAGCAGCAAATTCAAGCCGCGAAAGATCAATGGCTAAAAGCGAAAGCCGCAGCGGATTTGATGGAAAAAACCTATAACCGCGTGAACAACCTGTATAAAGATGGCGTGGTTGCCGAGCAAAAACGTGATGAAGCGCTAACCCAATGGCAGGCTTCTAAATACACTGAAAGTGCCGCTTTCCAGATGTATGAGATGGCGAAAGAGGGGGCTCGTAGCGAAACCAAAGTGGCAGCGGCTGAGAAAGCTCGTATGGCGTCTGGCGCAGTTGCTGAAGTGGAAGCTTATGCGAAAGATACTCAAATCTACAGTTGGTTTGACGGTGAAGTATCTCAAGTACTTTTACAAAGCGGCGAGCTTGCACCGCAGGGCTTCCCAGTCGTCACCGTCATCGACACTGAAGATGCGTGGGCAACACTGAACGTGCGCGAGGATCTGCTTAAACACTTCACTAAAGACACCACATTTAACGCATACCTGCCAGCGTTGGATAAAAGTGTCGAGTTTAAAGTCACGCACGTTGCAGTAATGGGCGATTTCGCAACTTGGCGAGCGACCGATGCAGCACAAGGTTTCGATCTGCGTACCTTTGAAGTAGAAGCTCGCCCTACTCAACCAGAACCAGAACTGCGCATGGGTATGAGCGTTGTGGTTGAGCTGTAATCGCTCAAGGTAAAAAGTCTATGACGATTAAGATTTCACAACGGCATGTGTTACGGCGCGATAAGTGGCTACTGTCGTGCTTAACTTGGGTGCCTATTTTGCTTTCGCTTACCATTTGGGGCGTGTTTTCCGCGGGGATTGCGAGAGACCTGCCGATTGGCGTGGTCGATTTACAACATTCGCAGCTCTCTCGTAAGCTGATCCAAACGTTGGATGCCTCTTCAACACTGTCTGTGAATTATTACTACACCAGCGCGAATGAAGCCAAGAATGCCATGATTGAAGGCGATATTTACGCTTTTGCCGTCATTCCATCTAAGTTTGACCAAGACATTTTGCTGCATCGCCAACCGCAACTTTCAGTGTTTTTTAACAGCCAATATATTTTGGTGGCAAAGTTAATTAATTCAGCCGTGGCACAAGCTCAAGGGTACTTTGATGCTCAGGTGCAAGTGATGGGCAATCTCGCCAAAGGCAATACAACGACGTTGTCCGCGCTCGGCCAAGCTGTGCCAGTGTCGACCCAAATCACCGCGCTGTTTAATCGCAACACTAACTACGCGCAGTTTTTGGTCACCGCTATCGTGCCTGCGATTTGGCAAATTTGTATCGTTGTGAGTACGATTTTGATCCTTGCGGCGCACTTTCGCATTTATGGGGGCAAAAATGGCTTTGAGTTTTTGGGTAATAAACCATACACAAAACTCAGCGCAATTTTGAGCCAATACATCCCAGTGTTTATGTTGCAAGGTGCCTTGTTCCTCTACTGGTTTTATGTGTTATTGGACTGGCCGATGGAAGGCAGTCTCGTAGTCATGTTACTGGCTCAATTGGTCACCGTTGTTGCCTGTATCATTATGGGCGCACTGTTTTTCTTTTTATCGATGGACCCTGCCCGCGCAATGAGTTTTGCTGGTGCATTTACTGCGCCAAGTTTTGCTTTTATGGGGATTACGTTTCCAGTTTCCGACATGAACACGCTCGCTCATGCTTGGCGCTCACTATTACCTATCACCCATTACATCGAAGTTCAGGTTGGTCAGGCAAGCTACGGAGCCTCAGCCGCTCAATCGTTTAGTGCTTTGTGGCCAATGATCTGGTATGTGGTGCCACTCTTACTGACAGCCGCATTCATTCATAAAAACCGAGCGGCAGCAGTGTCGACTCAGCAAAGGGAGGCAGCATGACACTCTGGCAACTGATTAAAGCAGAGATTCGCTCTGTGCTGACCAACCCCGTCGTCACATTAACTGTTTTTGGTGGCGTGGTTTTTTATTCGTTTTTGTATCCGCTGCCATACGCACAACAAACCCCTAGAGAGCAGCCAATTGCGGTCGTAAACCTAGACGGAAGCCAAACCAGCCTAAAGCTAGAGCGTATGGTCGATGCGACACCTCAAGTCAAAATCGTCTCGCGTTTACATACAATTGAGGATGCAAAACAAGCGTTTTTGAATCGCGAAATTACGGGTTTCTTAGTGATCCCTGAGCACTTCTACAAAGACGTAATGTTAGGTAAAAGCCCGACTCTTGCATACGCCGCAGACGCCTCTTACTTCTTGGTTTACGGCACGGTCGTTGAAGGTCTAGCTCAAGCAGGCGGTACATTAGGCGCACAAGTTAAAGTCAGCAAAATGGTGATTGAAGGCGTACCCCTTAGTTTGGCGAGCCACAATTACTCTGCTATCAAGCTGAATATGAAACCGACCTTCAACCCAACGATGGGCTATATCGAATATGTGGTTCCTGCTGTCTTTGTGCTGATTTTACAGCAAACACTTATTATGGCAGTTGGCTTGCAAACCGGTTCACAGCGTCATGGCCGAGGCTACTGGTCTCAGGTATCAACCGGGTCATTGTTATTGGTAAGAACGTTGGTGTTTATTGCCATTTATTACTTACTGAGCGCGTATTACTTTGGTTTTAGCTTCGAACGTCTGAGTGTGAATCACATTGCCAAAGCAGGTGAGCTCTTAACCATGCTTTTCCCGTTCTTGCTGGGTTGTTGTGGGTTAGGCTTTTGGCTTGGCTATCTACTACCAAGAAGAGAACTGGTCACCTTGGTGGTTCTAGTCAGTTCAATGCCTCTCATCTTTTTAGCGGGCTTCATTTGGCCAGTTGAATCGATACCTGATCCACTGCTTTGGATAGCCGATTTGAGCCCGAGTACTTGGGCAATAAAAGGCTTCTTGGCGCTTAACCAAATGGGCGCGACATGGCAGCAAGTTGCCAAACATTGGACAGCATTGTGGTTGCTTGTTGCGCTATGGGGTGGCGTGGCGTATTGGATAGCAAAACGTAACAACAAACCCGTTGTTACCGAAAGCCTAAGTTAATTTTTCTCTGCAGCTCAAAGAGATAAGTTGACAGAAATCACAATTCCATGACCAGATGAATAACAAAGGGGGCGAACTATCGCCCCCTTTTGTTGTATTTGAACGCCTCACAACCTCAGATTGAAATTGACTTTAATCAAGGATTCGTCCGATAAATAACTTTAAACATTTGTGACAAATTTGTAACCAACACTCACAATGGCCTGCTCCAGCTTGACGTACAAAAATCCATCACTTTTAACATCGTTTTTTGCCATAAAAACCATCGAATTTTTGCATTTTATCGAATAACACCTTTCCTATACCGTAATTTTCGAGCGCACCAACGACTGTTTTATCAGCGGTTTCACAAGAAGTGCGCCGCTCTAGTGAGAGTCGAAAATCACGTCAAAAGGAAGTTATTATGAAAACTCTTATCTCAGTGAGTGTTTTATCTATATTGCCTTTCGGTGCCCATGCTGAACGTCAATCCAACGAACCCATCAAGGTCATCGAACCCATTTCTGGGCTCGACAGTAAAAAGATTGAATTGGGTAAAACGCTGTGGTTTGAACCGAGACTGTCGGCGTCGAACACCATTTCTTGCAACTCTTGCCATAACATCGCTAAAGGTGGCGTTGATAACTTACCAAGCTCAATTGGTCACAAATGGTCAATTGGCCCAATCAACTCACCTACGGTGTTTAATTCAGATTTGAATTTCGTTCAATTTTGGAATGGGCGAGCGAAAGATCTGCAAGAACAAGCCGCAGGCCCTATCGAAAACCCATTGGAAATGGCATTTACCCACCAGCTCGCGGTCGACACTCTTCAATCTATCCCTCAATACCGCGAGTGGTTTCAGCAAGCTTATGGCAGCGACAACATCACCATTGATAACGTGACCGATGCTATCGCAACATTTGAACAAACGTTGCGTACGCCAAACTCTCCATTCGATTTATGGTTGAAAGGTAACGACGACGCACTCACTACTGCCCAGGTGGAAGGCTATCAACTGTTTAAAGACAAAGGCTGTACTGCTTGTCACAGCGGGCCATTAGCGGGCGGACAAATGTATCAAAAAATGGGGTTAGTGAAACCATTTGCAACAGACAACCCAGATGTTGGCCGCAAAGCCATTACCGGAAGTGATTTCGATAAGTTCGTCTTCAAAGTCCCAACCTTACGGAACGTAGAATTGACCTACCCGTACTTCCATGACGGGTCTGTTTGGGATCTTCAAGAGGCGGTAGAAATGATGGCCGATCTGCAACTTGGTCAAAAGCTAACGCAAGAAGAGTCCACCAAAATCACTGAATTCTTACGTTCTCTGACAGGCGAGCAACCACAAGTCACCTTGCCTCACTTACCACCATCAACTCATGAAACCGCAAGGCCAAATATTTAAAATTTGGTTGGCACTAGATAGAACAAAGGAGCCGAAAGGCTCCTTTTGTTACGTCTAAATCGATGAATCAATTAAGCCACATGCTCCATTGCGTTCGAGCCTTCGACAGGCGTAAAAAACTCATCGTGTAATGCACAAATGGCGCGTTGATATTCTTTGTCACTGACGACAAATTGCACGTTTACATTACGCAGTGACGAGTGCAACGCCACCGGTGTGACACCACTGTTCATGAGAGAAAGGACGCCCTTCGCTAACGTTTTGTTAGTGTCGATGTGTGAACCGATGGCTGAAATTAACGCAACCATTCGCCCTTTAATGGAGGCATTCGGGTAACGTTTTTCGGCCTTGTATAACACTTTGTTTAAGCTGTCCGAGCTACCGCCAAGGTAATACGTAATCGAGTTAGCGTTCATCTCTTTACCGATCAAGCTGACGCGTGCATCAGAGATGATTTCCATCAATTCGTAACTCACGTTGTCAACCTTGCCGACCATAGCTTGATCGAACAAGTGCAGTGCGAAGACCTTTTCTTTACCGGCGATGATTTCCACTTTGTCTTCTTCTGGGCGATACCCTGAAGATATCAACGTACCTTCATGTTCTGGCTCAAACGTGTTTTTGATTTGCAGCTCAATCCCACTTTCGCGCAAACCAGCGGCAGCATTGGGATGAATCGCCTCCATGCCCAAGTTAGCAAGTTGATCCGCTACATCGTAGTTCGTGCTTCCAATTGGCAACACTTTCTCTGGGCCGACCACGCGCGGGTCCGCTGAGCTCAAATGGTATTCTTTATGGATGATGGCTAGGTCTGCTTTGGTGATAGCGGCAATACGACTGAACGTCATTTCACTGTAGCCTCGGTCATAAGTGTGCATCAAACCTTCTTTGCAGTATGCATAACCCGTGACGATAGGCAGTTCTTTGGTCACATCGATATCAGCAAACGCGTCGCGAATGGAATCATCGAGATTTCTTGGTTCCTGATTATCCCAACCAGAGAGATCCACAAACCTCGCATTGATGCCCATGTTTTTCAGCTTAAGCGCTGTATTGTACGCACTGTGCGCTTCACCAATCGACGATAGAAACTCGCGAATTTGTGGCAGATAGTGACGTAGAGAAAACTGTCCGTATTGGCAGGTTTCTAGAATATTAGCGATACAATTTTTCGCCTCTGCAATGCGTGAACGAATGAACTTATCCGCTCGAATGCGATTCATTGGATCCGCAAAGATGTTTTCGTTAGTAAGTAGCATGCGGCTTTCCACATACGCTAGGGCGTCTTGCCATTGATCGTCACGTTTCGCAATTAACTGATAGACGCCTGCTTTGCTGGTTTTTTTACATTCTAATAGCGCGTCGGTCATGCCACCGTATGCTGACACAACAAAAATGCGGTTATATGGCGTTTTGGGACGAAGAATAATATTGTCGAGAACAGCATCAAATGCTGTCATTGAAGTACCGCCGATTTTTTCTACGGTAAAAGTCATGATAAGCCTTTTTGATTGGTAACGTTAAGTGAAATAGAGAAAAAGAAAGCGCTTCGAGGTGCGAGGCGACGTGCGCCTCACACTTAGCTTTTAGTCAACGAGCGGGTAAACGCCGTTTTCATCGTGCACTTCGGCACCTGTGATTGGGGGATTGAAAACGCACGCCATGACCATTTCTTTGTTTTTGTATGCTCTTAGGTAATGCTCGTCGTGCTTGTCCAAAATGTACAATGTGCCCGGTTTGATTGGGTAAGTTTCGCCCCCCACCACTTCGATTTCACCTTCGCCGCTCATGCAGAAAACGGACTCTAGGTGATTTTGATAATGAATATGCGTTTCCGTTCCTTCATAAATCGTGGTGATGTGGAAAGAAAATCCCATGTTGTCATCTTTCAACAACATACGTACGCTTTCCCAGTTATCCGCGACTACGCGACGTTCACTATTTCGACACTCGTCAAGTGTTCTTACGATCATAACTGATAATCCTTATTAAGATGCTTGTTTGAAGTGTTTTGCAGCAATCGTTTCTACTGCACGTTCAAAGATGCTTAATCCTTGGTTCAGCTCAGATTCACTGATAGTCAATGGACAGAAGAACTTCACCACCTCATCGTCTGGGCCTGCGGTTTCAATCACCATGCCGTCGTCAAAACATGCTTTAGCGATTTCTGCTGCCAAGTCACCGTGAATACACTCGATGCCAATCATCATACCGCGTCCCTTTTTCTGAACGAACATTTGCGGGAAACGACGCACGCAGCGATCAATCACTTCACTCACATTTTGCGAACATTGCTTAATGTGCGTTTCGAAATCGTCATTTGACCAGTAGATTTCTAGTGCTTTTGCCGCAGTGATAAATGCGTGGTTGTTACCACGGAACGTGCCGTTGTGCTCGCCTGGTTTCCATTGGTCAAGTTCTGGCTTCAGCAGTACAACCGCCATTGGCAAACCGTAACCACCGATCGATTTCGATAGCGTCACAATATCGGGTTCAATACCTGATGGCTCAAAACTGAAGAATGTCCCAGTTCGGCCACAACCAGCTTGAATGTCATCGACAATCAATAGAATGTCGTTGGCTTTACATATTTTACTCAGGCGCTGTAGCCACTCATTAGAGGCGGCGTTTAAACCACCCTCGCCTTGTACGGTTTCCAGCAATACGGCTGCTGGTTTGTCCATACCTGCAGAGTTGTCATTCAGCATAGTTTCGAACAGCGCCAAACCATCAACGCCTGCATAACCTTCGAACGGAATGCGCGTTACGTTTGTAAGGCTTGAGCCGTTACCTTGTCGATGATGCTGATTACCTGTGGCCGCCAACGCGCCTGCGGTACAACCGTGGAAACCGTTAGTGAATGCAACAACGCTGCTTCTGCCTTTCACTTTTTTCGCCAACTTGAGTGCCGCTTCCACCGCATTCGTACCAGTTGGGCCGGTGAATTGAACTTTGTAGTCCAGTTTTCTTGGTTTTAAGATGTAGTTATCCAGTGCGGCGAGAAAGCCCGCTTTCGCTTCTGAATGCATATCCAAACCGTGAGTGATGCCATCCATTTCAATGTATTCAAGCAGAGCTTGCTTCAATACAGGATTGTTATGACCATAATTTAGGGATCCCGCTCCAGCGAGGAAGTCTAAGTAGCGTTCACCTTGTTCTGTTTCTAGCCAGCAACCTTTCGCTTTGCGAAATACCACTGGAAAATTGTTTGAATATGAGCGTACGTTGGATTCCTGCTTTTTGAAAATATCCATGATGAGACCGTTTTTGATTCCTATTGTTTGAGGATTATTTGAGAGGAATGCGATACAAAAACTCTGTATCGTGCTTGCCTTTAAAATGGGCTTTTTCATCCAAAAAAGTGCTGACTTGGCCATGATTGCCGTTCATCGCATCTAACTTTTTGAACAACGCCCAAGAGGCTTGGTTATCTTCCGTGATGGTCGTTTCTACCGATTTAACCTCGCTCAGCGCTTCCCTTTCGAGAAGCTCCTTGAGCATACGAAATGCTAAACCGTTACCTCTGAATCGAGGTGATACAGCGACTTGCCAAATGAATAATACGTCTTGTTCGTCAGGTTTCTGATAACCCGAGATGAAGCCAGCGATGTCGCCTTTGTGCTCAACCAAAATGCTGGTTTTGCTGAAATGCGTTGACTGTAGAAAATTGCAGTAAGAAGAGTTCATGTCCAACGGAGGACAATCTGCAATTAAGCTGTAAATGCCGTCACCATCAGAGATTTTAGGTTCACGAAAAATCCATTTTTTGCTTGGGTCTTCTCCAATTTCTGGATAAAGCACCCAAGGTGCTGATGTGATCATTTTGAAATACATATCCTTTGACGTCTAATTAAATTTCGCATTTATTATGGACATTCTTTACGGTTAAAAATCAAATAATCGGCGTTTTAATCTAGATTAATGTGACAAAAATCACACCAAGACAACATTTAACCTAAAATTAAAATAGTTTGAACTCTAATTTATTAAAGCATCATTTAATACGAAACAACTCAACATGAGTCAGAATGCAGTGGGGTTTCAAAGGGGGGACTTAAGGTTTTTACATAAAAAAACGGCACACTTTCGCATGCCGTTTTAAGGTTAGTTTTGTCGTCGTGGCTATTTATCTTTTTTGACTGCCTTGGTGCTTGGACGAGGCTCATCCATTAGACCTTTAATCAAAGAAACTGTCGCAACAAGCAATACGATGGTAAATGGTAAGCCTGTAGTTACTGCCATCGCTTGAGCTGCTGCCAGCCCGCCACCGAGCATCAGTGCGATGGCGACTAAACCTTCAAACGTACACCAGAAAACACGTTGTGGTGTTGGCGCATCGACTTTACCACCAGCAGCAATCGTATCGATCACAAGAGAACCTGAGTCCGACGACGTGATAAAGAACACAACCACCAGAATGATACCAACTACCGATGTGATTTCTGCAAACGGCATTACGTCTAACATGGCGAACAGTTTAAGCGGAAGCTCAGCATTGAATACGGCTTCGTAACCGTCATTCACGTACTGGCTGATCGCTGTATCACCAAAAGCCGTCATCCAAAGCACACAAACCGTCGAAGGAATCAAAATAACGCAGATGATGAATTCACGAACCGAACGTCCACGTGAAACACGAGCGATAAACATGCCCACGAATGGTGACCAAGAAATCCACCAAGCCCAGTAGAACGCAGTCCAACCTTGAGAGTAATTTACGTCTTCACGTTCAAACGGCATAGACAATGCGGGAATGTTAGTGATGTACGACGCAATGTTGTCGAAAAAGCCAGTCAGAATCGCCATTGTTGGGCCAACGATGATCACAAAGAACAGCAACATCGCCGCCAGAATCATGTTGATTTCAGACAGACGTTTTACCCCACTATCAAGGCCTGCAACCACCGAGATCAGCGCCAATGCCGTGATCACTACAATCAACACGACTTGAGTTGTGTCGGTCATTGGCACACCAAACAAGAAGTTCAAACCTGTTGCTGCTTGTGAAGCGCCATAGCCGAGCGATGTCGCCAGACCAAATACCGTCGCAACAACTGCAAGAATGTCGATAATGTGCCCTACCCAGCCCCAAACTCGTTCACCAAACAGCGGGTAAAAAATGGAACGCATGGTCAGTGGCAACCCTTTGTTGAACGAAAAAATCGCTAAGCCAAGGGCCAACAACGCATAAATCGACCAAGGGTGAAGTGCCCAGTGGTAAATGGTCGCAGCCATACCAAGTGCAGATGCAGCATCTGTATCACCAACCGCACCACCAAGTGGTGCCCAGTCGGTGCGCACACCATTTTCAATGTTCACGCCGCCAAGTGCAGAGCTGAAGTGCGACATAGGCTCAGACACACCAAAGAACACTAATCCGATGCCCATACCGGCTGCGAACAACATCGCTAGCCAGCCTGCATAAGAGTAATCTGGTGTCGCTTCAGTACCACCAATTCGAACTCGGCCAAGCGGTGTCACAATCAAGACCAAGCAGACAATGACAAATACGTTGCCAGAAGCAAGAAAGAACCAGTCAAGATTGGATACTAGCCAAGCACGTAAGCCAGCGAAAAAGGGTTCAACTTGTTGGCGAAAAGTTAGCGTTGCCACAACAAAGAGGACGATAGCCATCCCAGAAATGGCGAAAACTCGGTTGTGAATGTCTAAGCCGAATGGGCCAACTTTTAACGCAACGTTATCCTGACCAATCTGATAGTCAGTATCTATCGCGTTTACCTTTCCATCGGGACGTTTAATCCCACCATTATTGTCGGTGCTCACGAATAATCTCCTTAACAATACGTGACCAAATTTAAATACTTTGTAGGAGTTTGAGTGATGATTAGTTCACATCACCAAGCACAAGTTTAAGTATATGTATTTTCTTAAAGTAGTTGCTCTCATTAGCATCTTAAAAGGAAACACCTCCATCGATCATTTGATGTTTTTGTGTTTAAGGTAAATAACATTTATTGCCAAATAGCAGAAATTGGCATATCTCGGTTAAAGTGATATTGCAACTGAGCTTGAAACAACTCTGCTGTCGCCAATGCATCCGTTAATGCGTGATGCGGTTGATAAGCAGGCAGACCGTATCGCTCCCGAGCATGCCCTAACCTCACTGACCCCGGCTTCTTACCTTTTAACCTGTTCCAGATGCCTGAGCATTCTCGGCGTTGAAGTGCATACTCGATATCCAATGTATCAACGACGGGAAATTGAATCCCTTCGCCAATGGTGTTTAAAAGCGCATTATAAAAAAACTGTCGCTCGATATTCTTGTAGTGCACCAGCACCACCTTGCCAGCGAGTGCATCCAAAATCTCACCTAGTATTTGCGTTAATTGGGGCGCGTTTTTCACTTCAGAATCCGTAATGCCATGAATAACGACAGACTCCTCATTAAGCTCTCGGTTCGGATTTACAATCCAATGCGCTGAACCACTGCACTGCACTCGGTCAATCGTAAACGGCACAAGACCAATGGTAAGAATGGCATCGTCTTCTGCATTTAAGCCCGTCGTTTCAAAATCTACCGAGACAAACGGCACCTCTTTTAATGGCGTATCCCCATTCACCATAGGAGTCGAATAGTATCGCTTCAACCGTTGATCTTGCGCTTGCTCTGCCAACTGCTCAAACAATACTGACCACTCCGGCGTTTGCGAAGTATCGAGCAGCGGTGTACTCGCCTTACTTTTTTCCAACCACATCATTTACTGCTTCTTTGGTAGCGGAACTTAATGAAGTTCTGCGCATTGCTTAGAATTTGGAATGCCGCTTTCAGATTACGACGTTCGAAATCAGACATGTTTTCTGGCTCGATGTTGTTATCCGGCTCGTCGCCATTTTCAATATCCAAGGCTTGGTGACGGATTCGAACCATATAGATAAGCTCCATCGCATCTCGCAAGTCCATTCCTCGCCCTTTTGGCAGAATCCCGGCGTCATTAATGTCGTCTAATCGATCAAACGAGTTTTGCGAACGCGAACCAATCGCCAAGGCATGCACTCGAATCAAATCTGCCAGCGGCGCGGTACCGCGTCGTTTAAGGTTGATAGAGTTGCGATGACGCCCATCTTTCTCCATCACGAAATCTTTAAAAAATCCTAACGGCGGCGTTCTTCGAATTGCGTTGTAAGCCATACAAGCCAAAAATCGATTGTTCTTTTTGGCTCGTCTGACAATAAAGCTACTCAGTTGCTCTGCCCATTTCACCCGGCCATGAATCCCTAGCAAATCGAAGAAAATATTGCTGTTGAGCAACCTTTCTGGCGTCGGATGATCGATCCAATCGCCAAAGCACTCTTCCCATTGCGATTTGGTTTTTCGCCATTCAGGATTGGTAGCCATAATGTCACCCGTACAATAGGTATAGCCGCATGCCGCCAATCCATCACATACAAATTTCGCAAACTGCGCGAAATATTCGCCGTGCTTGTCAGGATCGTAACTGTCATCAAGAATCAGCGCGTTATCTTGGTCAGTGACAATGAGCTGCTCATCTCGCGCCATCGATCCCATCGCAACCAGACAGTATGGAATTGGGGCAGGACCAAGCTCCTGCTCGGCGAGTTCCGCTAATCGTTGCTTAAAGCTGCTGCCAATCACCGACATCGCTCGTCCAATCATGTGCGCGTTGGCGTCTTCATTGACCATGCGAACAAAACAATCTTTCACTTGTAAGGAAACTTGTTTGAGATCCTCCACACTGGTCTGTTGGAAAATCGAGCTCACCAGCAACAAGCTGTTTTGAGATTCGTAACGGACAATGTCCGTCATACCGATGATGCCTATTGGCTTTTTGTCTTTGAGAATAGGCAGATGATGCACGTTGTAGCGAAGCATGGTCAGCATCGCTTCAAACACATACGCGTTGTAATCGAGCGATACCACGTCGTAACTCATGACCTCACTCACCGAGATATTGGTATCAATCCCCTGCGCCAAAACCCGTATACATAAATCGCGGTCAGTAAGAATGCCAAGCAGTTGATCATCATCCTCTTCGGTCAGTTCTTCGGTTGGGCGAACGATGAGCAAGGCGGTGACGTTTTCTTCTGCCATTAGGCTTGCAGCTTCTTGAATAGAAGCGGTCGCTTCGAGCGTCACAGGGTCACGAGTCAGGATTTTACGCGCTTTTGCGGTTGTTAAATCATTGCCATCGGAGCGACTAGAGATCGCATTGCGAAGCCGAGCGCTATCTTCAAGCTCCATAAAATCCGCGAAGTTTTCAAACTCGTCGCAAAGTTCGTTGAAGATGTTCTCAGGAATGCAATACACCAAGGTGTCTTCAATCGCTTTTGCTGGCATACGAACGCGGTTGTTCATGAGCAACCCCATTTGCCCGAACAGGCCACCAGCATCAATACGGTTATAAAGTTCACCTTTGCGTCGATAAATCTCTACTGCACCACTGCGCACCATATACAAATCGCGAATCGTATCGCCAAATTTGAGGATGTCGGTACCTTGACGGAAATACGCCACTTCTGCATGAATGGCGATTTTTTTTAACTGCTCTTCTGGCAGTTCATCGAAAGGAGGATGTTGGCTAATGAAATTGAGTACTTCTAACTGCTCGGCTTCCATTCTTTATTCCATGCGTTGCCTAAAGTAACCAGATCAATATCATCTCGATTTCGCATAAGCAACAGATAATGCTAAGACTTCTGCTTACCTCATCATGTTATGTTTGCTTCCTCCAAACACAGATTTGAACTCTAATCATTTCACTGTTCTTTCTGCCTCTAAATACTGAGCAATAAATATGCAACCCTACTGTGCCGACATGTATTAAAAACTTAAAAATAAATTCAACGTCGTGTTTATCGCCTAAAAACACAAACGAACACATTCATAACTAAATGTTTTAAAAAGATTTATCAATAAAGCAACGAAAGTTCATTACTACGAAAAATATGACCACAGAACACCAATAAGCCAAGCCAATCATTTGAAAACTTTTATCAATTTAATTAGAGTACAAAACGTTAACTCGTGATAAACACATAACAAAGGACAATTAACATGGATCCCATACTGGAAGTTAAGGGACTTTATAAAGTGTTTGGAGAAGCTCCGGAGCGAGCATTCTCACCCATCGAAAAAGGCGTTGATAAAGACGATATTTTTGAACAAACTGGCTTAACCGTTGGCGTCAACGATGTATCTCTGACCATCAATGAAGGCGAGATTTTTGTCATTATGGGTCTCTCTGGCTCAGGAAAATCCACTCTCGTTCGACTTCTCAATCGACTCATTGAACCCACCAAAGGCAGTGTTTACCTCAAAGGGAAAGACATTGCTCACATCTCCGAAGAAGAACTGCGCGAAGTTCGTCGTAACAACATTTCAATGGTTTTTCAAAATTTTGCGCTCATGCCCCACATGTCGGTGATAGAAAATGCCGCTTTCGGCCTGGAACTCGCAGGCGTCGATGTGACTGCTCGCCACGAAAGTGCATTATCAGCGTTGCAGAGAGTTGGATTAGATACCTACGCTGAATCGTTTCCTGATGAACTATCAGGTGGTATGAAGCAGCGTGTCGGTCTTGCCCGCGCCCTAGCTTGCGACCCGGATATTTTGCTGATGGATGAAGCGTTCTCAGCGCTCGATCCTTTGATTCGTTCTGAAATGCAGGATGAATTGATTCGTCTGCAAAATGACGATAAACGCACCATCGTATTCATTTCGCACGACTTGGACGAAGCCATGCGCATCGGTGACCGAATTGCCATCATGCAAAACGGCGAAGTTGTGCAAGTCGGCACACCAGATGAAATTCTTCATAACCCCGCCAATGATTATGTCGAGGCGTTTTTCCGCGGCGTTAATGTCGCCAGCGTGCTAACCGTCAAAGATATTGCGCGCAAGAAGCCCGCTGCGGTATTCAAGAAATCGGAACACGACGGCCCAGGCTCTGCCATGCAAATCTTGATGGATCACGACCGTGATTACGGCATCGTCGTAGATAAATCTAGCCGATATTCCGGCATCGTTTCTCTCGACTCCTTACGCTTAGCCCACAAGGAAAATCGCTCCTTGGCCAGCGCTCAATTAGAAGATGACGTGACCCTTCAGCCGGACCAGTCTGTGAATGACATTCTCGGCGTCGTGGCGAGCGTTCCTTATGCTGTGCCAGTAGTCGATGAGCAAGGAACCTATTTTGGTGTCGTGACGAAGTCGCGTCTTCTGCAAACACTCGATAAGGATTAAACGATGTCTACAGAGCAAACAAATAACGATCCTTGGTCGCAAGCCGCACCAACACAAGAAGACCCGTGGTCACAAGGTAGTGAGGCCGCAACTAACAACGATTGGTTGAACAGCGAAGCCGTGCAAGAGACACCTTTCGATATCATGAACCCATTTCAAGATGCCGTTCTCCCACTCGATAATTGGGTAGAATCTGGGTTGAATTGGCTCGTTGAACATGGTCGCCCTGTTTTTCAAGCCATACGAGTTCCGATCGATTTTATCTTGTCCTCATTCGAAACCGCGTTAGTCTCTACGCCGTCACCGATTATGGTGCTGATCCTATTTTTACTCGCGTGGCAGTTTTCTAACTTCAAACTTGGTTTATCAACGCTAGTATCGTTAGTGTTCATTGGCTTGATCGGCGCTTGGTCTCAAGCCATGACCACGCTCGCCTTGGTGCTCACATCGGTGTTTTTCTGCTTGTTGATTGGCTTACCCATGGGGATCTGGCTAGCCAGAAGCCAAACCGCCGCCAAGTTTGTAAGACCAATATTGGATGCGATGCAGACCACCCCGGCGTTCGTCTACCTTGTTCCGATAGTGATGCTGTTTGGTATTGGTAACGTACCGGGCGTTGTCGTGACGATCATTTTCGCCCTTCCGCCAGTGGTTCGATTGACCATTCTTGGGATTCAACAAGTACCTGAAGAGCTTATCGAAGCAGGTCACTCTTTTGGTGCAAACAAAAAGCAAATGCTGTATCGCATTCAATTGCCGCTTGCGCTACCAACGATCATGGCGGGCGTCAACCAAACCTTGATGCTTTCTCTATCGATGGTGGTTATCGCCTCGATGATCGCCGTGGGCGGTTTGGGTCAGATGGTGTTACGAGGCATCGGACGACTGGACATGGGTCTGGCCGCTGTCGGCGGTTTAGGCATTGTGATCCTCGCTATTTTGTTGGATCGCATTACACAAGAGCTTGGCGTCAACGCCGGCAATACCAAACTTCGCTGGTACCATACCGGCCCTATCTCTTATCTGCTCAAATTTAAAACCAACAAGAACCAAAACGACCTAAAACTTAGGAGAAATACGAATGAATAATTCATGGAAGAAAGCGCTGTCTGTCGGCGCGCTAAGCACAATCGCATTTTCGACTTACGGCTTTGCCGGAGAGTTACCGGGTGAAGGCGTCACGGTTCAACCTGTACAGTCCACTGTCGCTGAAGAGACGTTCCAAACGTTGATCGTAAATCGTGCTCTGGAAGCTTTGGGTTACGATGTCCAACCAACCAAAGAAGTGGATTACAACGTCGGTTACACCTCGATAGCGAAAGGTGACGCAACATTCTTAGCGGTTGGCTGGTTCCCGCTCCATGCAGACAAATACACCATGTCAGGTGGTGATGATAAGTTTTTCCGAGAAGGCCAATACGTCAGTGGCGCAGCGCAAGGCTACCTCATCGATAAGAAAACCGCCGAGAAATACGGCATTACGAACATTGGTCAGTTAAAAGATCCAAAATTGGCGAAGTTATTCGACGCAAATGGCGATGGCAAAGCCGATCTTACCGGCTGTAACCCAGGTTGGGGTTGTGAAATGGTGGTAGAGCATCAGTTGGACGCGTTCAAACTTCGTGACACTGTCACTCACAACCAAGGTAACTACGCCGCAATCATTGCTGATACAATCTCCCGCTACAAAAAAGGCGACCCAATTCTTTACTACACATGGACACCGTATTGGGTAAGTGGCGTACTTGTTCCGGGTAAAGACGTCGTTTGGCTAGAGGTGCCATTCTCGTCTCTTCCTGGTGAACGTAAAGACATCGATACCACACTGAAAAACGGCAAAAACTACGGTTTTGAAATGAACTCTATGCGCATCGTCGCGAACAAAGAGTTCACAGAGAAGAACCCATCGGCAGCGAAACTGTTCGAAATCATCAAACTGAATATCAATGATGTCAGCGCTCAAAACATGATGATGAGCCAAGGTAAAAATAGCGCGGCAGACATCGAAGCGCACGTAAATGGCTGGATTAAAGCCAACCAAACAACCTTTGATGGTTGGATTGAAGAAGCGAAGAAAGCGGCAATGTAACGCCCAAAAACCTTAAGAAACCGCTAAAGCTTTAGCGTATCTTTAGTTCCTCAGTGAGAAAATGAAAAGCCAGTCGATTATTTAGACTGGCTTTTTTATTTAGATCACTCAAAAAACATCGTATTAATATCAATTACATACCAGCACAAAACCCCAAAAGGCATTGCCATTTAAGCCTTCCTTTCGTTAAATAATTTATCAAAATTTCATTCCTTAAGAATTTCTTAAGTTTCGCGTTTTATTTTGTTGATAACTACTCAAACAAAGGAAGCGCTCATGAAACACCATGCACAAACTTCTGCAGATGGCTTTACTTTAGACATCGTTTATCCAATGCATCCGCTTTGGAGCCAAGTTATCGAGCATGTTTCTCAGCGTTATCAAGAAGCATTCTTTGCCGAGCTAAAACAATTTATGCCGGCGTATTTAACCCTCATTGAAGGCGGCCAAATTGTTTCCGTATGCGGCTTTCGCATCGCCGAAGATGAGCCCTTGTTCCTTGAACAGTATTTAGAAGACGACGCCCAAAAGCTGGTTTCTAACGTATTTAACTGCGACGTAAAACGTTCGAACTTAGTGGAATTCGGTCACTTGGCATCTTTCGCTAAGGGCATGTCATCTCTTCACTTCTACCTCATCGCAGAAATGCTGGTCAACCTCGGTTTTGAATGGTGCATCTTCACCGCGACAGATCCACTCCACGCCATGATGGCGCGCCTAGGATTGGAGCCTCATATCATCGCGCAGGCCGATCAAAACAAAGTCCCCGATGCCGAGTCCACTTGGGGGTCATACTACGAACATCAACCGCGTGTGTTAGCTGGCAATTTGCAAAAAGGACTAGAGCGTCTTCGATTAGTCCAAGAAAGAAAACGCAAACAAGCCTAGATAGAAAAGTAAACGTCGTTAAAAACGCAAACACAACCACAACAACTTGGTTAAACACAACGCAGAATATAGGTGATGTATGAATATTCTCCTCGATGCCATTACAAAATGGGCAAAAACGACACCAGATCGAGTAGCACTTGTCGGCTACGAAGCGAATCAAACGGTTGAACTGACTTACTCTGAATTGTTAAACAAGATCGAACTCGTTGCCGCCGAGCTTATTGCACAGAACATCAAAGCACTCGCGCTACGCGCAGAAAACAGCATCGATTGGGCCATTGTTGATTTGGCGGCGATGGCGGCAGACATAGTCGTCGTACCTATTCCGACTTTTTTCTCTGATGCACAAGTTGAACATACGTTAGAGCAATCAGGCGTCGATGCTTTAGTCGGCCATTGGCAAGCATGGTTGGCTTCTCATCCTAAGCAAAGCTTTAACCAGCAAGACCATTCGTTTTCCATTGCAAATTTGCCTTTGCTGCGTCGTAACCAGTTGGGAGATGAAGATACACAGGTAGCTTATCTACCAGAAACCGGAAAAATCACATTTACGTCGGGCTCGACTGGTCAGCCTAAAGGCGTTTGTTTAAGCAATGATCATTTGTGTTTGGTGGCAAAATCGCTCGCCGACGCAGTAAACAGCGCGGCGCACTCGCACTTAGTGCTACTTCCGTTATCGACACTTCTCGAGAACATAACCGGCGTTTATGTTCCACTCATGTTGGGCGTGACGTCATCTATTTTACCCGGAGAGCAAACTGGCTTACTCGGTTCAAGCCAATTCGAACCGCGTCTGTTTGCACAAGCATTAGCGACCATCAAACCAGAAAGCTTAGTGCTAACACCGGCTTTATTGCTTGCGCTCATTCAGATCGCGAAACAGCAGCCCTCTCTTGTGGATTCTCTAAAATTTGTCGCCGTTGGCGGCGCAAGAGTGTCGTCGCAACTGATTAACACCGCGCATGCACTGAACATCCCTGCGTTTGAAGGTTATGGTCTGTCTGAATGTGGCTCTGTTGTTTGTTTGAATACACCAGGCGCATTTAAAGCAGGAACGTGTGGCAAACCACTTCCGCACACTCAGATTCGTATCGCGGAAGATGGTGAACTGCTTGTCAAAGGCAACGTTGCTCTTGGTTATTTGAATGAGCCGTTTACTCAAGAATGGTTGGCAACTGGCGACTTAGCCCAAATTGACGCGCAAGGTTTTGTTACTCTCTCAGGACGCAAGAAGAACCTTATCGTCACCGCGTATGGTAGAAATGTCTCACCGGAATGGATTGAATCAGAAGCGTTGGCGTTTTTGCCGATGACGCCGCTGATCGTTACAGGCGATAGCCAACAAACATTATGCGCTGTCATTGCCAATAACGAAGACGTCGAGTCAAAGGTTCATGCATTAAACCGAACCCTACCCGATTACGCTCAAATCCGAACCTTATTGCTGCTGGACAACCCACGAGCCATCTCTGGTTGGTACACGGATAACGGCAAGCTCAAACGAAATCAAATCGAACATGATGTGGCTCAGTTATTAGCGTGCACAACGCCTGAATTAACGCTGCAAGCGCAAAAGATCCAACGCATCGATTTGCCCTTTCAGCAACACATTACGTCTTTCCAAACTGCATCTTAGTTAACGGCTTCTTAAGGAGAAGGTTATGACTTTATTTTTCGAACAACTCAAACAAAGCACTTCCGCTGCTCAACAAGCAATGTTAACTGCGCCAGTCATCGCAGACGTTCAACAAGGCAACATTTCCAAAGATATGTATATCGCCTTTCTAACCCAAGCTTACCATCACGTTAAGCACACCGTTCCCTTGCTGATGGCGTGTGGGGGCCGACTATCTGGCGAATACGAATGGGTACGAGAAGCCATTGCCGAGTACATCGAGGAAGAGAAAGGACATCAAGAATGGATTTTAAATGACATCAAAGCGTGCGGCGGCGATGCCGAAGCGGTGCGCAACAACAAAGATGTAGGTCAAGTCGGTGCGCCGATTGAATTGATGGTTTCCTACCTTTACCACAATATTGACCGCCACAACCCACTCGCGCTGTTTGGCATGGTGTGGGTATTAGAAGGCACCAGCGTCGGCATTGGTGGCCAAATGGCAGAAAAAATCCAGTCAACGCTAAGCCTACCGCCTTCAGCAATGACTTATCTCATTTCACACAGCGTGTTAGACCAAGATCATCTGCAATTTTTTGAATCACTGATGAACAAAATCACCAAAGTGGAAGATCAACAAGTCATCATCGACTCTGCAAAAATGGTGTTTGCACTGTACGGACAAATGCTGCGCTCTTTGCCTTCCTTCTCAACCCAACAAGCGGCGTGAGGTGAAGCATGATCATTAACAACAGCACCATTCTCCTGACAGGCGCAACGGGCGGAATTGGGCAAGCCATCGCGCAAGAGTTAGCAAAACGCGGTGCCAGCCTCATTCTTGTTGGGCGAAACGAAGAGAGCTTGCAAACACTACAGCGTGAACTGTCAAATCCAGAACGTCATGATGTAGTCGTTGCAGACATCACCTCATCAGAAGGATTAACTGCGATTAAAGATCGAGCGCGTCAACATCAAAAGGTGGACGCACTGATTAACAATGCGGGCAGCAACGATTTCTCGTTGTTAAGCCACAAGCGACCAACGCAGATTGCAGACGAAATCCAACTCAATCTCGTTGCGCCGATGCTGCTATGCCAATCGGCGTTGACGTGGTTAAAACAGCCTGGGGTGATTCTCAATATTGGTTCCACATTCGGCTCCATTGGCTACCCTGGCTATACCTCCTATTGCGCGGCAAAAGCGGGGTTGCACCGTTTTACCGAATCACTCGACAGAGAACTGTTCGCAACCGGAATCCGTGCGCTG
The DNA here is from genome assembly GCF_000960545.1 of Vibrio sp. S457-15. NCBI lineage: Bacteria > Pseudomonadati > Pseudomonadota > Gammaproteobacteria > Vibrionales > Vibrionaceae > Vibrio > Vibrio sp. S457-15. The sequence goes on from NZ_JYOQ01000180.1 coordinate 362,734, forward strand.
TATTTGGCCCCAAGAGCGACAGAAACCTCACTCAATAGCGATGCCGTCAATGAAATGAATCGACAACTGGGTAACAAAACGGACTCGCCGCAAGTTGTTGCCAATCACGTTGTCACCATATTGGAAAAAGAAATTTCCGCGAAATGGATTGGTTGGCCAGAAAAACTTTTTGCACGCATCAATCAACTGCTTCCAAGCGTGGTTTCTTCTGCGATTCGTAAGCAACAAGAAACCATTCACCAATACGTAAACCGAGTCAGTCATTGAAGAGGACATGGACGATGAATACCAAACAACTACTTTGCGCTTTGACGGTTTGTTCAACGTTAGCTTCGACCGCTGCGTTGGCAGGTAATGCTCCACTGCAACAGGTTCAAAAGAAATGGGCGGAATGTCAGTACAGCACGCCTGACGGTGACGAAAAGGAACAATGCTTCCATCGTGCGATTGCCAAAACCAGTATTTATCTCGACAGAGAACCCGGCAATCCCGAACTCACTGTTTGGCTGGCAATCAATAAAGCATCGCTGGCTGGTGCTCAAGGTGGCTTAGGTGCACTATCACTCGCCAAAGAAGCTAAATCTTTACTCGAAGGGGTAATTGCAACGTCACCGCAAACGCTTGATGGCTCTGCATACACCAGTTTAGGTTCTTTGTATTACAAAGTTCCGGGGTGGCCAATTGGCTTTGGTGATGACGATAAAGCCGAACAAATGTTGAAAAAAGCGTTAGAGATCAATCCAAAAGGCATCGATCCGAACTATTTTTATGGAGACTTCCTTGCAGAAGAAGGTCGAGACAAAGAAGCGAAAGTGTATTTGACTCGCGCAATGCAGGCGTCACCTCGCCCTGACCGACCTTTGGCGGATAAAGGCCGAAAACTGGAAATTGAAGCGACTCTTGGGAGATTGAAATAAACCATGCGCTTATTACTCGTAGAAGATGACAAACTACTCGGTCAATCCATGGTGACTTCATTAAGTCGCCATGGGTACACCGTGGATTGGGTGGAAAAAGGGTCTGGCGTGACTAGCGCACTCAAAACAGAAGCGTTCACCGCCGTGATTTTGGATCTCACTCTACCCGATATCGATGGATTGGAAGTTCTGCGTAATATTCGCAAAGGCGGATTTAAGCTCCCAGTGATGATACTTACCGCACGAGACGACATTCGCGATCGCGTTCAAGGCCTTGATGGCGGCGCAGATGATTACCTCGGAAAACCGTTTGCACTCGAAGAGTTGCTCGCTCGCTTGCGTGTGTTGATTCGCCGTCAATCTGGCAGTGCAGAAGAAATCATTCAGGTTGGACAGTTGTCTTTATCCTTATCGGAACAAAGCATTCGCTACGATGACGCGCCGCTTAAACTCACACGCAATGAATTTAAAATCCTCACCAGCTTGATGACGAACGCCGGACGCGTGCAAAGTAAGGAGCAATTGCAACAATCGCTACACGGCTGGGATGAAGGTTCAAGCGATAACGCGATAGAAGTTCACATTCATAACCTACGTAAAAAAGCCCCCAACGTCGCCATCAAAAACATTCGTGGTGTGGGGTACATTCTTGAAAAATAAAAAACCTTACTCCATTAAACGCCAACTCACGCTCTCGGTTGGCTTGTTAGTCAGTGCGCTTTTGCTTATATCTTTGTACTTCAGCTTTCAGTCAGCCAAACACGAAGTCGAAGAAGTTTATGACGCTAGGCTTGGGCAATCCGCTAAGCTGATGCTGCTGACGCTGTCCATTTCAACCGAAACGGACACTCTCGCCAACCACAGAGAGCTATTCGACCAGTGGATGAAGAACATCGATTCTTTGGCAAAGAGCGACGAAGACAAAGCCACCAAATTTGGTCACCCCTACGAACAGAATCTCGTTTTTCAATTCTACCGTGACAACAAGTTAATCTGGAGTTCCACTCCGAATCTGAGTTCTCTTTCTTCTTCTTTTGATAACAACGGATACGCCGACATTACCAAAGACGGCGTACAGTGGCGCACTTTCCAACTCTCATTACCACAGACCGAGCATGAGAACGAATACGTAGTCGTTGCTGAAAAGCAGAAGATACGTAAAGAGATCATCCATGAAATCGCTCTGTCGACGTCCATCGAACAGTTACTACTATTGCCGACTTTGCTGCTATTGCTATTCTGGCTGATTGACAGATATTTCAGACCAATTAACGATCTGCGCACGGCTATCACGCAACGAAACGTGCACCGCTTAGACCGCATTCATGTTACCGACAACACAACCGAGCTTGCTCCGTTGGTGGAAGCACTCAATTCATTGCTTTCTGAACTTGAACAAGCGTGGCAGAGAGAGAAGCGCTTTACGCGAGCCGCCGCACACGAGCTCAAAACGCCGCTGACAATCCTGCGCCTAAACGTAGAAAACGCTCTTGAAAGTAATGATCCAGAGCAGCTACGCGGAGACTTACACAACATCCTTCAAGGCATTGAAAGAACCGACCGTCTCATCCACCAACTGCTTACACTTGCTAAAGTAGACAGTTTATCTGAACGCGTCTTTGACAACGTCGAACTAACGCCATTGCTGCAAACCGTCGTCGCCGATTTAGCGCCACTTGCTTTAAGACAAGATCAAGACATCAGCCTCTCACCAGCGGAAGTCGCGCTTTCTGGCGACAAAATGTTGTTAGAAGTGTTGTTCCGTAACCTTGTAGACAACGCCATTCGCTATTCAGGCGCACACAGCGAAATCCAAGTTAGTGTGCAAGAAAATAGAAATGCCATCAAAATCTTGGTTTCCGACACTGGCCCGGAGATTCCACAAGAAACGCGAGAAAGGATCTTTGAACAATTCTACCGAGGTCACTCAGAAAAAGGCGATGGTGCGGGGTTGGGCATGTCTATTTGCAAAGATATCGCCACGCTACACAGCGCAATAATAGAGCTGATTCCGAGAGAAAACGGCAAGAACACGTTTGTCGTCGCATTCCCAAAGTACTAGCGAAAAAAGACGACTAAAAAGGCGATATGGAGCACACTTCTATCGCCTTGTTTCGCCCCAGACATGAGACGCCTCCCACTCTTACATAGACATACGAATACTTACAATCCAGTCCATAGATTTTCATTATAATTCACGTTTATTTCACGCTCGCTTTGCTAGAAACGACACAACATCACGACTAAGTCCATCACAAAATAAATATGAAAAGTTCGTCTAAGAGACCCATGTTTGGGCCATTGCAGCCTCTCGCTGTTTTTTCTTTGTTTTCACTTGCATTTTTGTCCATATCACGCATTTTACTCGCCTTTTGGCAGTTTGATCGTATTGAATCCTTCAACGACTTCCTTTACATCATAGGCCAAGGCGTGCGTGTTGATATCGCAACGTTATGCTGGTTGTTCATCCTCCCTGCTCTGCTTTCTTCTTTCATGCCACTAAAAGGCAAGGTCGGAGAATGCTGGAAATGGGTATTGCGCTTGTGGATGGTCACTGGGCTATGGATTCTTGTGTACATGGAGCTGGCAACGGCACCATTCATTCAAGAATATGACCTACGTCCGAACCGCCTGTTTGTTGAATACCTCATCTACCCGAAAGAAGTGATGAGCATGCTTTGGACTGGCTACAAACTAGAACTGTTTATTGGTGCAATCGGCACCGCTTTGACGCTAGTTTTAGGCTGGAAATGGAGCAAAAAACTGACCGATAGCGCGCAACAAATCAATTGGAAATGGCGCCCTCTTTTGGCGATTTTCGTTGTGCTTCTTTGTGTTGCAGGCGCTCGTTCGTCTTTGGGTCACCGTCCGCTTAACCCTGCTATGGTGGCGTTTTCGAACGATCCACTGCTTAACGACTTAGCACTGAATTCGTCTTACTCATTGCTATTTGCTGTCAACAATATGAAGTCAGAAAAGAGCGCAGAGCAGTTCTACGGCAAGATGGACAATCAAAAAATGTTGGATCTCGTTCGCGCTTCATCAACGAAGGTCGACTTTGATCCTACATTGCTACCAACCATGAACAGCAACCCAGCGACGTACCAAGGCAAGCGTAAAAACTTGGTTATCTTGTTACAAGAGAGCTTGGGCGCACAGTTTGTGGGCTCTTTGGGTGGCCTGCCTCTTACACCAAACCTTGATGAACTGATGCAAGAAGGCTGGCAGTTTACACAAATGTACGCAACGGGCACTCGTTCAGTTCGTGGTATCGAAGCGGTAACAACAGGCTTCCCGCCATCGCCTTCTCGCGCGGTTGTTAAACTGAGTAAGAGCCAAACGGGTTTCTTTACTATTGCTGATTTGCTGAAAGAACAAGGCTACCACACACAGTTCATTTACGGCGGTGAAGCAAACTTCGATAACATGAAAACCTTCTTCTTCGGCAATGGCTTCGACCAAATTGTTGAAGAGAAAAACTATACGAACCCAGGCTTTGTTGGCTCTTGGGGAGTCAGTGACGAAGATCTTTACAATAAAGCAGATGAAGAGTTTGAGCGTCTTTCAAAAGGCGACAAACCTTTTTTCAGCCTTGTGTTCACATCAAGCAACCACAGTCCTTATGAGTACCCAGAAGGTAAAATCGAACAATACGATTCTGAGCACATGACGCGAAACAACGCGGTGAAATACTCAGATTACGCTTTGGGTACGTTCTTCGACAAAGCGAAAAAATCATCATACTGGGATGACACGATTTTCATCGTAATTGCGGACCACGATGCTCGTGTATTTGGTGCAAACCTTGTTCCTGTTAAGCACTTCCACATCCCCGCTTTGATTATTGGTAAAGACATTCAACCACGTAAAGATGACCGCATCGCCAACAACATTGATATGCCGCCAACGCTGCTGTCTCTTATTGGTGTGGACGCAAAAACACCGATGATTGGCCGTGACTTAACTAAGCCACTGGCTCGCGAAGATGAACGCGCAATGATGCAGTACGACAAAAACTTCGGTTACTTAACCCGAGATAACTTGGTTGTACTTTCTCCTGGCGAAAAAGTGTCGACCATGGAATACGACTTTGAAAGCCAAACGATGACGCCGCTAGAGGTCGATGAATCCGTTATTGACCGCGCAAAAGCAAACGCGTTGTTTGCATCTAAAGCGTATCAAAACAACTGGTATTCTTCGAAACGTGCTAACTAGTACTCGTTGATTCAGTTAAGAAAAAGGCAGCAAATGCTGCCTTTTTTCATTTTTAAATGTTAGCTCGCGATATCCAGAAGGTTATCTCTCACACCATTAATTCTGAACCAGCCTGCTATACTGAAACGCTCCGCGTTAGTCGGCAACACTTCATGAGGAAACTGTTCAGATAAGAACACCAGTAGACGCCCCCCACGAGGCGGGATTGTTGCGATTTCTTTGTCATTGAGGTCATAGACGACCAGTTCGCCCGCGTCCTCTTCACTCCAAGATTCATTCATGTAGAACACCGTGGTTAAGCGACGGTTTTCGTTCCCTTTAAAGCAATCAAGGTGTTTTTGGTAAAAATCGCCTTTTTCGTACTTAGCAAAGTGCGCTTCATACTCAAACAAACCCAAGAAGAAATGGCGGTTCACCTCTTGTCGAATCTCTTCCATTTTGCTCAAATAATTCGCGATTGGCTGGCCCATAGCTGGTTTTAACCATTGAATTTTGTCACTGCGAATTGATTCCATTCGGGTCACATCATCATTTCGACCAATGCGTGCTTTCTTCCAATTATCCGGTATGCAATCACGTAATTGGGTTACTTCGCCTTCAGAAAGAAAGTCATCCCAAATGTAGTAACCATCCGTTGCTAACGCATCGATCAGCTTGTTCATTTATTTTATTCACTCGTGTGGATTGGACGGTTTATATAAAAAATTCAATCCAATGCAACAAATACAACTTTTTGTCGAAACGACAAATTCTGAATCAGCAAATAAAACTGAAAGAAAAGCACACACAAAAGCCGCTCTCTTGAGCGGCTAAATTAGTAAGTTATCGGGCACCATAAATCACGGTTGGTTGATGCATCGGTCTGATTCGCTGGATAGTTCGGCGCTGTTTGTTCTTTAGTTGGATGTGACATAGTTCCAGCACCAAACCAAACGCCATCGCAAAGTACACATACCCTTTATTGATATGGATTGCGAAGCCTTCGGCCATCAGCAAGCCACCCAGCAATACTAGGAACAGTAGCGCTAAGGTTTTGAAACCAGGGTAACGGGTAACTAGGTTATTGATCTTCTCAGCAGTCATAACCATGACCAATGCAGAAGCAATAATTGCAGCAACCATAAGTGGTACTTCACTTGTTAAACCGACTGCTGTGATGACAGAATCCATCGAGAATACCGCATCAACCGCAACGATTTGTAACAAAACCACCGCCAATCCCGTGCGCACATGGGTAGAGTGATCGGTTTCGTTGTGAGTTAACCAGCTCCAAAGCTCTTTTAAGCTTTTCGCTAACAAAAACGCACCACCCAAGATCATTATCATATCTCGACCTGTCACTGCATGGTTTGCAACGCTAAATAGTGGTTGTGTAAGTTGCATGATCCATGTGATAGAAAACACCAATCCAATACGCGCTAACACCGCAAGACCAATACCTAGGTTTCGTGCAAGCTTTCTCTGGTGGGATGGCAATCTTTCACATAAAACGGAAATAAAAACGACGTTATCTACGCCTAAAACAACTTCGAGAGCAAATAAGGTGGCAAATATCACCCATGCTTCAGGTTGCATGAAAAGTTCTAACATGAGTATGCCTCCTGAGAGTGGAAGCGATACGGAGAAGGGTTCAGTCGACTAAAGGGGTCGTCCATTAATTATTTATACCTCTGTTACTTAGGGATCTAGAGTTAAGCACCTCTTGGTTTGCAACACAATACTCTTTTCAACACAAAAACTAGTGTCTTTATTTGTGCTCTAAAGGATTCTTTCCATCTCACCCCTCCTCTGTTTATCACTCGGAAAAGTTTATAGTGTAGGCTTAAGGAGCATCCCCGTTCGAAACGCTTCTATATCAAGCATATTCAGACATTCGGCAAGTAAAACGACAAGTCCGCCAAGCATCTTTTATCAAATAAAGCCAACAATGGACCTTAAGCTATTCCATTGAGCTCAAAGAAAAAGATGCTATTTTTACTCAGTGATCAATAGTAAAAATTTGTTTCATGCTGATATACTGGCAGAAATCACAAGAAATCATCGCTCTCATGGATTATATCGCTCTATCGCGCATTAGCTTAAAACACCTCACCGTCCTTCACATATTGCTGACAACTCACAGTGTCACTCAGGCAGCAGAGCGACTTTGTGTGACGCCTTCTAGTGTCAGTAAAACGCTAAGCCAGTTGCGTGAAACGCTCAAAGATGATCTTTTCTATCGTGATGGTACGCGTTTGGTGCCCACACCATTTGCGTTGAATATTGGCCCGTCCATTCACGGTATTCTGTCTAGTATGAACGGCCTATTGCACCAAGGTTCATTCAACCCCGCTTATTATCAAGGTACGTTTTCTCTGTCGATGAGAGGCAGTTCTTTTGAGCTGTTTGCTCCCGTGTTAACGCGCATTTCTCAACAGTTGGGGAACAATGCTCACTTAAGCGTCCATGCAAAAGAAGAGATGAGTTTTGATTCACTAGTGAGAGGACAAGTCGATTTTTTGCTGCTGCCGCATGACATCAGCCAGCCGCCAACTCAAAATAAAGACTTGGTTTGGCAAACAATCTTGAAAGATGAAATGGTATGTTTAATGGGCGAATCAAACCCGTTAGCTAAAGCGCCCCTGTCGATTGAAGGTTATCTTTGCGCTCGCCACATCGGGATTCACGATAAAGATCTTTCTCAGCCTTACTTCGAGCAAAACCTTACTCAGCAGCATTCAAAGCGTAATATGGCGATGCGTGTGGCAGATTTCGGTTCGGCAGCCGTCATGTGCCATCATTCCGATTATCTATTTACGTGTTCAAAACTTTGGGCGGGAGTCGCGCATCAAGCGAAAGGTTTAGTGCAGCGCTCTTTACCGTTTGATTACGGGCAAGTGGCTTACAGCTTGGTGTGGAACAGAGCGAGTCTCAATGATCCTGCTCTGAGATGGCTACAACAACAGTTGCTTGATGCTTGTAAAGAGCTCGAAGGCTGCGATAAGTAAACCGCGCGCAATCCTAAGTGTGTAAAGATTAGAGGCTGCTCTAAACGAACACGGAAGGGACCGCGATAGGACGATCAACAAACTTTCCAAGCTGTTCCTTTAGTTGCTCTATCTCTTCTTTTGAACACTTGTCCCAGCTACATGCATCTCCCACCACGCCATGATGTTGAAAGGCATTGAGGCGAACGTGTACCGAGCTTGGAAGCGCATTAAGATACCGCCCTACCGATTCGATTTCCGTATCTAAGTCACTTTTACCAGGAATATGCAGAAGACGCACTTCGTACAGCTTTTGTTGTTCTGCAAGAAACTCAATCGCCTGAAAGACTCGGTGATGTTCTCGGCCAGTTAACCAACGATGTGTGTCGGTTTGCCACGATTTTAAATCAATCATTGCGCCATCCATAAAAGGTAAGACACGCAACCAGCCCGAGACTGACAATGAACCATTGCTGTCGATGAAACAAGTGAGATGCTGTAGTTCAGGATCCCGCTTGATCCCTTTAAACAGCTCAATAATGAAAGGAAGTTGTAAGGTAGATTCCCCACCGGATACCGTCACACCGCTAATAAAAAAGCGTTGTTTTCGTATCAAATCGAGCATTGTCGCCACAGAGTAGTCAGTAATTTTTGGATTAGATTGGTTCTGACATATCTCTATACAATGATCGCAGTGGGTGCACTCCTCTTTAAGCCAAACAACGTTGTTGCTTTCGTCGAACTTCAATGCACCTGCCGGACACTCTGCAACACAATCACCACAGTGATTACAATGGTTGATAGTGTGAGGGTTGTGACAGTTCAAACACTGATAGTTACAACCTTGTAGAAAGATGACTAGACGATTTCCTGGCCCATCAACACAAGAGAAAGGAAGGATACGAGTTACTTTTGCCAAAAGGCTTTCACTTCGTCTAGACATCTTGTTCTTTCCGTCACCAGTTACTTGTAGACTGGCGACATTTCTTGGCTCACCACTCGTGGTGAACGCTCTAAAATTCCAGTGTTTTTCGCCGCTTCAGCGCCCAAAAACGTCGTATTAGTACGGGAACCTTCCGCATCGTATTTCGCGATATCAGATAACTTCACCATATAACCGGTCACTCGAACTAAATCATTCGATGCGACGTTTGCGGTGAACTCTCGATACCCTGCGTTCAACGCACCCTTGCATAAATTGAACATGGCTTCTGGGTTTGACTTCACCGTTTCATCAATCGTTAGAATATCGCTGATACCCGCTCGATAATATTGATGATGCGCCGCAGTTGCTTGTACATAAGTAACAGGGTCTGGCTCGTTACCGTAAGGAAGGCGCACACCTGGCGTTACATCCAGATCGAGACTGATACCACCTTGAGCATGCAACAACGCTTTGCCCTCTAAGCCATATCTCACAGCCGTAGAATCAACCAATGTCGCTAGTGTCGCTGAAATCTCATGGCCTAATGCATTTGCACGTTCGTCTTGTCCGTAGCGGGAGGTTTGCCCTTCTTTTTCAAGAAGTAAGTTGACCGCTTCAGCCATGCCATAAATGCCGTACATTGGCGCAAAGCGTGACTCTTCAATCAAGCCTTCTTGGGTTAAGAAGCCTTGGAAGAACTGTGATTGTTCATGCAAGTGCGAGCTTCTTGCATCCATCAACTCCGTCATTAGTTGATGATACGTCGGTAATACATTACTGAAAAAATCGTCGCGACTTGCTGCACGTTTCGCCACTTCTTTTAGATTCATGCGTACAAGCGTGTTTGAACCACCAGCTAGCGGGAGTGAGTTGTAGCAACTGACGATACCAAACCGCGCTCCGTTATAAGCATTTGCGTGAATTGGGTAATTCGCAATATGAGGCTTGCTACAGTCACAAATGTTTTTCGTCGCCTGACGTAACAAATCATCTGGTGTGATCGATTCGTCGTACATAAACGTGAGATTTGGTGCAATTTGCTTGAGCTCTGCGTCCACACGTAAAATAGTGCGACAGATAATGTTGTCTGTCGGCCCGATATTCACGTGCATGAAGGCATCCGGCAACGTGCGATCCAGCATGATCCAGAAATGTCGAAGTTTTTTGTAAATCTGCGCTTCAGTTTGGTCGCCTACATAAGGCATCAGGACGTCGTCTAACTGCCCTAAATACACCGGAATATTGGTAACAGACGGCACATGATGATAGATGATGGTAAGCATATTTAGCGCATCATCAAAATCTTCTGCAGGTGACAACTCCAAATATTCAGAGCCTTGAGATAAAAACTTAGCATAGTCAGGTAAAACGTAACGCGGTTTAAAAGGCGCATGACCTTCAAACATGTCACAAATTACGCCATCGCTCATCGCTTCACGAAGTGCTTCAGAAATGGGCATGTATGGAATACATGCTTCGGCTTCTAAAGCGAGGAAGTTAGACTTCTGTTTCGGAGACAAACGGCCGTCAGTTGCGATATTGAGAAAACGCTGTTGGAGTTCAGATAGGCTTGTCATCAAGGATGTTCCTGCAAAAAAGACCACGACATCTGGATCTGGGTAGGTACAGACCATTACCCCTAAAGGGCTAGAGTGAATTTTACGCCTAGTCAAGCCTTGCCACTAATGAAAAAAAACAAACCGTTAATTTCCATATTGGAAATAAGCTATCCCTAAATTAGGGGTTATCTCACAATCTAGCTGCGATTCGCCGTAGATAGCATCACACCAGCACTGATAAACACTCCACCCGTTAAGCGATTGAACAACTTAGCTCGTCCTGCTTCAAATAACCAATTGGATGTTTTCACCCCTAATAAGGCGTAAAAGGTTAACCAGCTCAATTCGAATACTACGAACGTACCCGCGAAAATCGCATATTGGGTCAACAGCGAAGCGGTTGGGTCAATGAATTGTGGGAATAGTGCCGTAAAGAAAATAATGGCTTTCGGATTACTGGAACCAACGATAAAACCACTGGTATAGGCGCTGACGTGGCTGGTTGACACCTGTGCAGAGTCGGACTTCGAAAAATCGTTTTGTTTTGATCGAAATGCTTGAATGCCTAACCAAATCAAATATGCCGCACCACACCATTTGATGATGTTAAACACGAACTCAGAAGACGCAATCACAACACCTAAACCGGTAAAAGAAAGGGTAAGAATGATGGTAATCGCGCTTAAACTGCCTAGAGCCGTCGTCAGTGCGAGGCGAAAACCACTGCTGACGCCTTTACTTAAGCAAAGTAGAGAACTTGGCCCAGGAGAAGCAGTGAGAACGAGTATCGCGAGAGTGTAGTAAATCCAAGTATCGAGTTGCATTGGCGCTCCTTTCCAATCATGGTTTGATGCCACATATTAAGCCTAAAGCTAAGTGATGTAACATCGACGCTTCTATCCTTGAAACGTATTTTTGAGGCAAATGCGCAACCCAAATTGCGCATTAATTATGCAACCAAAATACTCGCTATATGCAATAGTGTAAAGAAAATAGTCAGTAATGATTCAAGCTAAGCACCGACTTAGTCATAGAACGGTTTTGGATCGATTTCTAAAGATGAAGGCGCTATCGCTCTTTCAATTTTGTGCGTACTTGTTTTTAAATCCACCATCGCGACATCAATGTATCGTTTGTACTTACGGGAGTAGAAACATTTCACTTCTGGCTTTAACGCTTGAGATGGATTCGAAGACCACACAATACCCACTCGGCCATCACTGAGTTCCACGATAGAACCTACTGGATACACACCAATGCAGTTAATGAACTTGTAAACCAGATCAGGGTCAAGATGGAAAGGCGTTAGACTGAGCAAAATCTTAAATGCTTCTGCTGAGCTCATGCCTTTTTTGTAGCAACGATCAGCGGTGAGTGCATCATATATATCGACGATACAACTCATGCGACCATGAATCGGAATCTCGTCGCCCGATAGTCCGCGCGGATACCCCGTTCCATCAAGCTTTTCATGATGCATTAAACACACGTCTCGGCTGACATCGCTCAACCCTTTCACTTCAACGATGATCTCACCCGCGAAGACTTGGTGCAATTTCATGTGCTCAAACTCTTCTGGCGTTAAGCGCGCTGGCTTGTGAAGAATTTTATCGTCCACTTTGATTTTACCCACATCGTGAATGATACCACCAATCGCCAATTGCTTGAGGGTGTCTTTGTCTAAGCCTAAATGTTTGCCGAACGAAACCAGCAGACAAGCGACATTTACTGAGTGCTCGAGTAAATAAGAATCTTTCTGACGCAATGCAGAAACACACTGTAAAGCGTCTGAATCAATGAATACACTTTCGATCATGTCATCCGCCCACGATTCAACCTCGTCGACTTGGATCACTTTGCCTTCAAAAGTTTGGTTGAGAAGTTTCTGCGCTAGGCCTTTTGCTTCCGCAATCAGCTTTTTAGCACGCTTGTGTTGGACTTCTCGCGAGCGATACGCACGTTGTACTTTGCTTGATACGGAAAGCGTTTTATCCCCTACTTCGATATCGATAGGTTCTTCGACGGGTTTGAATACGCACTGCTGAGCAGAAAGTGATTGATCAACCCAAACGAATTCCACGCCACTTGCGCGAAGCTTTTTAATGCCCTCTGCGCTCGAAACTCGACCAGCATTGGCTAAATTGACTCGTTTGTTATGCTCTATCGCGGTAACAAACATGCCGACAGCAACATCTGCGATTGCAATTTTAATTGAGTCTTCTGGGTTGTACTGCATATGGTGACATTTATTAAATACTATTAGGTAACGCGTGCATTATAAAAGATATCGCGCATAGCTGTTATAAGAATCCTCAATTCATTTCAATTAATGAGTATTCAGTCAATTAACAGAGCGATTTACTTCATAAAACCATTTTATTTTTATGGACTTAGCTCAAGAAATGACAGCATTATTAACTAATTTTAATAATTTGAGGAATGCATCAATAACTATTTCATATAAAAACGATTTACTGTTGACTAAGTTTTATAAATATCGATGATCAGCAAGTTAAACTGAACGAAGTTTTATTCATTTGAAAGCGCAAGAACATGACTGTCTACTATTTTAAATTAACATTTGTATCTTAATAATGCGCATGATTACTTCATTTCCCTGTTACAGGAACGCCCATTCATCTCTGTTGCCAGTAAGGCACGAGGAGGACATGTCTTGACCACCATTTTTGATCAACAGGCCTCAGACAATGATCGCGAGTTTCTCAAGATCGTCGAAGAACGCTTTATTCATATCTTTGATGTGTTCAACGAAGGCCTTTTCTACATGGACGAGTTCGGGACGATGGTTTTCTACAATCAGGGATTTTATGAGCAACTTGGAATCAATGCTGGACGCATCAACCTAGATCGTTGGTTGGATTTGGTGCATCCGTTGGATAGGGAAAGATTGTCCAAGCGCGTCGATGCCCACATTAATACCGACAATAAGCGCGTCACAACCACTTACCGCCTGCGCAAACCCAACGGGCAATACGTTTGGATTGAAGGCGTTGCGATGACCAAAGAAACTGAGCATGGCCATTATATGGTGGGTAGCCATCGCGACATTTCTGAACGTAAATTAATGGAAAGCTACATTCATCAAGTCGCGTTCCATGATAACGCCTCAGGTATGGCAAACCGCGCGCATTTGCTGCTTGATATTGAAGAACACGTCTGTTCGACAGACACGCCAACGTCGATTTGCTACATCCAAATCAATGAGATCAAATCCTATCTGAACCAGTACGGCAATGAACTGGTCAATGGTTTGGTGGAAAAGCTGCTGCAAACGCTCAGTCATCTGCCATCCCCCAACTGCTCAGTGTATCGCGTACATGATGACGATTTCGCAATTTTAATTCAGGACGATTGCTCAATAGACACGCTTCAAGCTTATGCCGAGACGATAAAACAAACCTATCACGAAGCCGTGGTGGAAGAAGGCCAGTATCTTGGCAGTAACATCAGCATTGGCTTGTACCCTTGTATCGACCCTGCGCACTCTGCGGATGAAATTTTGCGTAAAGCTGCAAGAACATGCCAATACGCCAGTGAACAAAATAAAGATAGGATTGCCATTTACAGCCAACGCACTCAACACGCGGTAGATCGTTACTTTTTTATCGAACAAGGTTTGAAAAGCGCACTAGAAAAGCAAACCTTGAGTGTGAAGTTTCAACCAATCATTAATGCAAAAAGCTCCGAAGTGGTGAGTTTTGAATCTCTCGTTCGTTGGCGTAGCAAAGAGTTTGGCGAAATTTATCCCGATGAGTTTATTCCCGTAGCCGAGAACAAAGGCTTGATCGTCGAGCTAGGCTATCAAGTGTTCGCGAAAGCTTGTCAGTTCATAAAGCAATACCGTGAACGCTACCAAAATGAAGTAAGAGTGAACGTAAACGTCTCCGTTCTGCAGCTTATGAATGGTGAGTTTCCCTCAAGAATCAAAGCCATGGCTGACGAGGCTGGCGTCGCACCTCAGTCTGTCGTGCTAGAGCTCACCGAAACATTCATTTTGGATAACAACCAAACGGCTATGGCCCCCTTAAACACGCTTCGTGAATTGGGCTTTGCATTGTCTTTGGATGACTTTGGTTCCGGGTACAGTTCTTTAAACTGCTTCTTTGATTTACCGATGACGCAGATAAAAATCGATAAATCGATGGCTTGGAAAACGCTGACAAACCACTCTTCGCGAGAGTACCTAAAGTTTTTGATTGCAATGTGCCACGAGAATAATATTGAGGTAGTGATTGAAGGCATTGAGGATGCGAAGATGTGCGACTTCTTTACTCAGATGGGCGTCGACTATTTACAAGGTTACTGGTTCTCAAAACCCTTATCTGTCGCAAGTGCTAGCCGATATTCATTGAATTCATAGTTCGAATTTTGGAATTCTCACCTGTTCCGCACAGCCACCGTTTAGTTACCGGTTTTTACATCGAAACAGAACAGAACGTGGCTGTGGCGAAAACTCAGGTTAACTTTACCCACCTATCTTAAGCGGTCAAACACAACGTTTTGATCTAAGTGCTCGTGATATTGCGTGTAATCGAGCCCCATATCAAAAATGTATTGTGTAACGAGGTTTCTTACGCACTCAATCAACTGATTGGCTTGCCAAGGCTTTTCGAAATAGCGATCGATGCCCGCAGAGTTAATCGCATTGATCGTATCAGTGTGCGTGGCCTGCCCAGTCAACAAGACTTTGCGAGTGCGAACAAAGCGGCTGTCTTTGGAAATTTCCGTCAGCAGCTCAACACCCGTTTTACCTGGCATCACGTGATCCGAAATAATTAACGCGATCATTTCACCATCTGCATCAAGCTCATCCATCAGCTCAAGCACTTCATCAGCAGACTCACAATCCTCAATATTCAGCCATTTATTCAACGGTTCTAGATCTTGTAGAACCGCGCTTAACACCTCTCGTTGGTCATCAACGCAAATTAAATTAAGCTTCTCCATGTTCACCCTCTACCGGTAATTTGATTCTAAAAATGGTCTTTTCAATGTCACTTTTTACGACAATGGAACCGTTGTAACCTGCAATAATTCGTTTAACGATCGAGAGTCCAAGCCCCAACCCAAAAGACAATCCGCCCTTCTTCGTTGTAAAGTTCGGCCTAAATATTTTTCGGCGTGTGGCCTCATCAATTTCAGGGCCGTTGTTGGCGATCGTGACTAAAATCTTTCCTTTGCTCACGCGTGTATGAATCTCAATGGTCGGCGACTCAATGTTGATCATCGCATCGCACGCATTCTTTAAAATATTCACCCAAATTTGAACAAGCTCAGTTTGCGATCCAATAAAAACCGGCAGTTCTGCAGGGCTGAAACGCACACTAACGCGCCTCAAATCACTCTGCAGCAACGCCAATGCCCGATTTATCGAATCGTTAATGTTGATGGCCTCATCAAGATCGATATCCGTTCTGCCCAATTGCTTAACGGAACGAACAATGCCCACCGTATGCATAGACGCGATACGCAAGTCGTGCAGGTCTCGCCCAACTTGCCAATAACGAATCGCCTCTTCTGGCCTTTTCAACCAATGCTCCGAGAGGTAGTTATTTGGCACGGCTCGCGCTAAATCACGTGCCAACTCTTTAGGCAACCCATAATATTTTTCGAAATGACGACCGCGCTTTCTCGCTTCACTAGACGATACTTTTTGCCCTTGCATCAAACCAAAATCAAAGAACTGACTCGCCTCTGGGTGCACTTCTTCAAGCAGCGTCATGATGACGGACTCTAAACGCTCCGATTTACTGCTGACCACACCAATCGCATTGTTAAGTTCGTGTGCGATACCTGCGGCTAACTGACCGAGTGTTGTCATCTGCTCTGCGGTGTGGAGCTTTTGCAGCGCCTTCTCTTTGGCTATCGCTTCTTGCATCGCGCGGCGCTGACGGCGAGACAACTCATTCACCATAACGGGCATAAACTGTGTGGTTAATGGCCCGTAAGTTTCTTCTGCAACGGCTGGCGTATCGCGTTCTATCCACGCAAGTTCTACATCGGTTTGTGCAATCACCGTAGATGAGGCAGTCCATGTTCCTGAAAAAAAACTGTGTACTCCAATAAATGCCCCTTGAGAGGCAGAAAATACCTGAATGGGTTTTCTGTCTTCGTCCGCATAGAAGCCAGCAAGCTCGCCAGAGAGCACATAATATAGACGGTCGTTGTAGCCTTGCTGTTCGATCAATACGGAGCCGGCCAACACAGTCAGCCGACGTTCGATATGATTAAAGTAGCGTTCTACTAACGCATCTAACTTGGTTTCGTACATGTATTACCCAATATGCCCAACCGTATGAAGAATCCACACCATCACAAAGCTTAGCAGCACACCAACAATACCAAGTACCGCACCTACTCTCGCCATTTGGCTACTTTCTACATGGCCAGTGGCATGCGCGAGCGCGTTAGGCGGTGTACTGATAGGCAGTGACATACCAAGCGAAGCCGCGAAGGTCACAACAAGAATAAGCGTGACTTCACCACCTAATGGCGTCAAAGAAGCCATGGACGTACCAAGTGCAGCCATTATTGGCATCAGCAAGTTGGCTGTGGCCGTGTGCGACATGAAGTTTGCCATTAGTAAGCAAAGGAATGCCGCGCCGAATAGCACCACATAAGGCGAGAATTCATCAAATGGAATACTGTGCACCACCAGCTTCGCAAGCCCTGTTTTGTCGAGCGCTAAACCGAGAGCAATACCACCCGAGACTAACCAAAGCACATCCCAAGAGATCTTTTTGAGGTCTTCTTTGTTGATGATCCCTGTCAGCGAGAATACGGCAACCGGAATTAAAGCGACGGTGTATGAGTTCATGCCATGCGCTGAGCCCATCAACCAAAGAATGATGGTGCCAGCGAATGTGACGTAAACAATCATCGCTTTTGGTGTTTTTAGGAACTTACTTTTGATGTTCAGATCAATTTTCGTCTGCTCGGCTTTGTATAAATAACCTATCAGAAGCCAAGCAAGCGCCATCATGATCACCACAAATGGTACGCCGAACACCATCCACTCCCCAAAAGTAATCAAGTTATCACCCACGAGGTATTTCAAAGCAATCGCGTTTGGTGGCGTACCGATTGGCGTACCAATACCACCAATGTTCGCTGCAACAGGAATACAAAGCGCGAATGCAATTCGACCCGGGTCTTTAGGCCCAAACACGGCGATAACTGGCGTTAATATCGACAACATCATCGCGGTGGTCGCGGTATTCGACATAAACATCGAGAATATAGCGGTGATCAGCATCAGGCCTAACATGACAAACTTAGGGTTTTGCCCAAACGGCTTGAGCAACACCCTAGCGAGGTTCACATCCAAACGATATTTGGTTGCGGCCATTGCTAAGAAAAAACCACCTAAAAACAGCATGATGATTGGGCTTGCAAAGGTAGCCATGATTTCGTGGTATTGCAGTAGTTCGCCAAAATGAGGTTGCCCTTCTTGTGTTCGAAACAAGACAACGCCTTTGTTCGAAACGAGCAATAACTCAAGCACGATGATCACCACCGACGTGGCATAAATCGGAATAGGCTCGAACACCCAACAGAGCGCAGCCAGCAAAAAGATCGCGATAACTCGCTGTTGGACGATGGTGATGCCGTCAAAAGGAAACGCTGACAAAGGCATCAGCCAAATAAGTAACGGAATCACCGTTGGGATGATGTATTTGAGATATGGGCGCATAGTACTACTACTCTTCCTGAGTTGGTTGGCCATGACATTAGGCATTTCGAGCCACATTCAGTCATCTTTCTATCAATCTGATTTTTATGAACAACTTTGCGGTTGTGAGATAGAAACATACCTGTTTGATAACTCTGAGTAGAGATTATGTACACTGTTTTGAAACGAAATTTTGGTCTTAGATCAATGAACTGGAATTCACATCAGAAAACATCTCTTATCTGTGTCCAAGCTCACTAATTACGCGATAGATACTTCTTCATCACATAATTAGTTAAGTGTTGCCCTTTCACTTCAACTTCTTGATGTTTAATCACTTTAAATCCCATTCGTTCAAAGAACGGACGAGCAGTGATACTGACCTCTGAGTACAAATACGGTAACGCTAATGGCTCCGCTTGAGAGAAAATATGAGCCATCAATGCGCGGCCAACACCTGTCCCTTGATGCTGGTGATGGCAAAAGAAATGGTCAATGTAACCATCTGGCTGTAAGTCCGCGTAACCGACAATCTCACCTTCAATTTCGGCAATAAATGGGGTGATGGTGTCCATCCTCGCTTGCCAAGTTTGTGGTTCAAAATCATCGGGAGCCCAAGCTTTCACTTGATCTGTTTGGTAATCGCGGCAGTTTACTTCTCGAACCGTATGGTAGAAGAGCGTCCATAGTGTTGGCGCATCATCAGCGCGATAGCTGCGTATTGAAAGCATCATTACAGTACTCCAGACAGACGAACCAAAAACGTGGTCACAATCGCGCTCACTAACAACGTATTGATTGGCAAATAGTGCGGAAACAAATAAGGCAGAGAGCGTAAATCTGGTTTGGTGATAACTCTTTGAGGCTGAATATCTAGGCTCATCGCGACCTCACAAGCCCGACCCGTTAACGGATGTTTAAAAAGCCACTGTGAATAAGCGCTACAAAGTGCCACCACTCCCGCCACTCCAATGATTTCTATCAACACAATAGCCTCTAGAGTAAAAGGCAGTAAAGTTGGGCCACTTAAAAGCAGCGCTGCGGCAAAAAGCCTCTTTTTGTACGTCATCATCCATCCTTGAATTACATTCTATAAATGTACATTTGAGACCAATCGTCCATGATCAGCCTTGCAAGCGTATTTTCTGTAAGCCAGTGTACTAAGTTATTTTGATTACTGACCAAAATCAAGTGGACGCAAACAGAAACAAACCGAGTTAGACTACCTCAACAGCATCCATACAGTTGACACGAGTGATTCGACCATCTTCGATAATGAAAAACGCATCTTGAGGTAAATCTTGCTGCCAAACTTGAGTGTAATCCATACCCAACAGCAATCCTCTCAGCACGATGCCTGTTAGCCCATGGCTCACAACGACAATGTCTTCGTCATGCGTTACATCACTCAGCCAGCAGGACAAACGCTCCCTTACCGACTCATAAGTTTCACAGTTTGGCGCTTGAAGGTACCAGTCATTTTGAGCCAATAAGTTGGGAATTTCTTGCTCTAGGCTGGGAATCGTTCTTTGCTCCCACTCACCAAGAGAAAACTCTTTTAGCCTAGGGTCTTTGTTGAGGTTTTCATACGAGTAGTTAAGCTCTTCACATACGATTTTCGATGTTTGCAGTGCTCTCCCAAGCGTACTGGAGTAGACGCGGAAAGGACGGTTTTCAACATACTGTTTGAGCGTCGTGCCAACGCGTCTTGCTTGGTCGCTGCCTTTCGATGTCAGTGAGGAGTTACAGTGACCTTGTAACTTTTTGTCTGCGTTAAACGCTGTTTCACCATGGCGCAATACGAATATTCTTCTCGTCATTTCTTTACCTTAAACGGTTTAAATTAATAGGTAAGCTAACGTAAAGTCGCCAACTGGGCAAAAAACACTATTTGAGTCAACTTTGACACAGAATGGCTCGCCTCATTATTCCTGAACATCCAAAATTTCATAATGGCGCTCAACTGATCCGCACCACCAGTTTTGGACACCGAGTTAAGTGAGTACAATCACTAACAAGGTGAATCATGACAAACAAGAAGAAACGTATTATCCGTTCTCCTGAATTTAAAGCCGAAACTCTGAAGCTAGCAGAGAAAGTGGGAGTCGCTGCGTCAGCGAGAGCAAGAGCTAGCTGCTGAAGTAGCCAAACTCAAAAGACAGTTGGCAGAACAAGCAGAAGAGCTAGATATCGTAAAAAAGGCCGCCACCTACTTCGCGAAAAATCTAAAGTAGATTGCTATGAATTCATGCTTGAACACTTGCTGTGCTTCAGTGTTGTCCGCATGGTTAAGGTATTCAGGGTTTCTCGAAGTGGGTTTTATTATTGGATTAAGCATCGCCACAAGGCCATCCAGCGCGAGACAATTCGTCAAGAGCTTGATACAAAGGTCAAAGATGCTTTTGACAACAGTAAAGGTCGAGATGGTTCAAGATGTATCCAGAAAGAACTCGCTGAGAACGGTAATAGCCATAATGTTAAAACCATTGCAGCCAGCATGAAGCGTCAGGATTTAACGCCGAAAGCGGCACGCAAGTTTAAGTGTACAACGGACAGCAA